>DATGQI010000176.1:0-7750 GCA_035304285.1 Woeseiaceae bacterium | reverse complement strand
TCGCCTGGCCTAACTTTGCGAAGGCGTAGTTCAGGCCCGACACCGTATTGCGGGTCAGCAGAATTGGCCTGCCGTCCTGCATATAGAGTGCAACGAGGTTCACCGAAAAATCCACGCCCAGCAGGTCCTCGGGCAGGCCCGTCGTGTCCATTTTGAAGCTGCGCAGGTGATGCACGAGCCGTTGATCGAGGTAGACCAGTTCGCGGGCGCTGAAATCGGGATTGCGCTGCGGTGCGGTCATGGTGCTGATCATCAGCGCCTGCTTTTCCGGGTGTCTCGCGTACTCTACCAGCACGCCGTTAGGCACGATTGCGCCGTTGCCGGCCAGCGTCTCGGCTTCGATCATCTCCCAGGTGCCAAGCAGGTCGTCGAGCTCGTAGTCACGGCCTTGTTGCATGAACGACTTGAGCCCCGCGTCTTCTCCCACACGATACTCAAAGAAGGCATGCGCAACCTTGCCGCCGATTGCTTCTGCTGTGACCCCGAATACGTGGGTACCTGGCTCGTGCAGGCCGAGGAGCAACTCTGGTCCATTGCCCCATGCCAGCCGCTTGCCCGCTGCGTAGGACCGCGTGCCGTCTTTCTTCAGGTGCTCGAACATGAGCGTAATTTCGTGCTGCGGTTCGGGCTTTATCTGCCGATATACGATCGAGCCGTCCGCCTGGAGCAGTTCGAGTTCCACAGCCACCGCGTACCACCACTGTGGATGAAAATAAATTGTGCCGTCCAGGTCGCCAGCTTCCGGATGATGAAAGACGATTGGCACAAGAATATAGTCGCCGGTTTCGTCGATGGTCGCGTAGTACGCCTTTTCGCCAGCAGAGACGAGATACCGATAGCCATCGAGTTGCGTGACCATGGCGTTTGACCCGTCGCTGAACTGCGGAATCATCAGGTCGAGGCGATCGGCGGCCGTGTCTCGCGCGCGTACCGACCAGTTGGCATCAACGATACCGGCACGATGCGAAACCAGCAGGCCTTCGCCCTTGTCATCCCACTGTCCTTGCAGGCCGCGCAGCCACAGCAGGTCGCTACCCTCGACGACGTAGCCTACTCCGTGCGTGTTCAGGGGCAGGGCCTCTGCGATGGAGCGTCCTGCTTTCCAGTCGACGAGCTGAAAGTTGCCAATGGCCGGTGCTTTGCTTCCGGCGGCCTGTAGTGCGTGCAACTGACCGATGAAATGACGCCAGCGGCTCGCCTTGTTGATCACCAGTTCGTCGTACCCCTTGTTGAGCACGGCGGCTGTCACCGGCGCGTAGATTGCGATGCCGTTGCTCAAGCGTCTCATCGGGCTGGTCTTCTGCGTGATGAGCAAGCGCCCCAGCGCTTGTTCCAGAGCACGCAGCTCCGCAGCTGCGGGGAATTTGCTGGCATTCATCTCCATCCGCCGGAAGCTATCGAGTAAATCGATGCTCGCCAGCGCATCGCTGCTTCTCTGAAGCTCGGTTCGTGGCGCGTACCCCTCGGCAAAGAAGATCGACCGCGACACGATCGGCCAGATCTCGGGCAACGCCGGTTCGAGCTTGGCGAGCAGCCGGTCGAACCGTTCGCTGAACGCCGGCAGATGCGCGAGATCGTAGGCGGACAACGTCGTAATGGCCTCCTGGCGCTCGCGATAGTAGCCGTCGAATGCATCGACGACTTGTGATGCCAGCGCGGTGGTAGTGGTGCTTGCATCAGCGAACTGAGGCAGCAGCCGGTCGTAAGGCCAGCCGTCACCGGGTTCGGTAGCCTGCGACGCAATAAGAACGTCTGCGAGTCCGCCGAGTTCCAGTGCGACTTCGTACTGCGCCATCAGGCACATATCAAAGCCCACAATATCCAGCGCGTCGCGCCCGGCCCGGTCAAGCGCTCCGCGAATTCCCGCGGACAACTGCGGCAAGGTCAGGGAATCGGTGGCGTTATCCACTCCGGGTATGCCGTGGTCGACGGCGTGTGCCTGCCAGCCGCCACCGTGGTTCCACAATACGAGAGCATTTCGCTTGGCGGGGAAGCTCTTGAGCGTGGTTGCGAGGAAGCTCTCGAGTACGGCCGGATCTCCCATGTTGATTTCACCTGGTCGAGCAATCACGGCAGAACCGATCGTGTTCTTATCGGAGTCAGGCAGAACGCGGTATACGCGCGCATCTGTCCAGTCGCCTTCCGAGTCGTCGTAACCCTTGGCGCGGTCGATGAGGACGATCACGTTGACGTCGCCGCGAATGCCGAGCTCCATTTCGTTCAGGTCGATCAGGCCGAACTTCTCGAGGTCATTGTCGGCATCGAGATAAACGGCGATCGTCCATTCCGCGGGGTCGCTGCGCGACTGATCGAATTGCTCGAGCCCGGTCTGTGCATGCAGGGGCATCGCCAGGATGAAGACTGCGAGTGCTCCCAAGGTACGGCTGTGGATGTTCATGGTGTCGTCCCCTTGGCGGAATTCCCGCTCATCTGCAACGTTCGCTTTGCACGCGCAGCGCGCGTTCGCCGTCGACGTAGGTCTGGTTGCCCTGCGCCTGCAGAACATGCTGCGAAACCTCGCCGTTGGACGAGCGCAGGCTTAGCAGGTCACGGGCTCCGATGGTCTCGACTGTCCACCGGCCGAGTTCTGCGCCGTCACCACCGCTGTAGCCGCTGGTGCCGCCGCCAGCGTCAGCAGCCACACTCGAATGCGATATGTAGGCATAAGAGCCATCGCTGCAAAGATGCAGCGTCTGCGAAGAACTGCCGCCAACGTAGCTGCCGTCGCTCCCGCCGCTGTAGTACGAGCTGCTGCGCCTGAGCATCATCCCTGCCAGGTGGGCGCGCCACTGCAGCGCCGTATCGCTTTCGCCCGGCGTGGCGAACTGCACCAATTCCGCTGTACCGGCCGCAAGCCGCGCGTAGTACGCTTGATCTGCGGCCGGGCCGCCGAAGAACACAATGACGCCGTTACCCTGGTCGCCCATGCGTCCGATCGCATGGCCGGTATACATCGCGTTCGCAAGGGTGATCTCGTAGCCGCGCGCGGTTTGCTGACCGCGAGCGGTCGGGCTCAAAACCACGCCATTGCCGAGGTCCTGCGGCTGCATCAGGAAAGACTCGATCTCCTGCCAACTGGTCGCCGACCGCATAATGATCATGCCGAGCCCCGGCCGCGTGTTAGAGCCGAGTACGACAGCGGCCGAGTCCGGCGGCAGGCCGCCGAGCCACTCCTCGGGGATGACGAACGAAAGGCCGTCGGCGCTCGACCGTACACGCGTTCCGGAAGCGTACTGCTCGCCTGCTTGCAGTTCCACGGCGCCGGCGGGAACACCGGCCGGGGGCTGGAGTACCCCTATAGCCGACTCCTCGACTACGACCAACCCTTTCTGATCATCCCGAAGCTCTTCCGTAGAGGAGGAGGGCCCTGCGAACGGCAGCAGCAAAGCGGCAACAACGGCCGGCAGCAACTTTTGTCGAGCCTCCACGTTCCGCTCACTCATGGCGGAACCAGCGCGTGATGACGAGATCTGCGTCCGCGACGGTCGACTTGAACAGCGTCGGGCTTATTTGTTGTTCACTTCCGTATTCCGTTGGCACCGCCGTGGGTGGTGCCGACTGCACCTGCACCAACCCTCGTGTCATCGCCACGATTGCAGGCTCCCGCACGGGTCGGTAATCCGCCGGCAGGGCAGGCCGCTGGCCGGCAAGTTGCGCAACCAGGTCCTCGATATCGCGCCGGCGCTCGTGCGAGGCTATGAAGTAGACCTGTTCGATTCCGCGATAGTCATCGAGGCCCCACCAGGTCGTGCCGCCCGGCACCAGGTATCGCTCCCCTGGCCGTACGACGCTTGCTGCAGGAACGCCCTCGGGGAAAATCGATGCCACGTAACCGGTTGCATCGATGCCTATCACGTACACATAACAGGCGCAGTTCGCCGTAAAGAAGATCTTGATCTTGTCGCCGCGCGCCGGATCACCGCGCCCGTCGTAGAGGACGTCGCCGTCGTGCACCGGCCGCATTCGCACCTGTCCGTCAGGAGTGCGCTGCTGGGCGAGCAGGGCAACCTCCAGCGAGATGCCGGCCGCGGCACCAACTTGTGCCGCCTGCACCCCGCCGGTGGAGGTACTGCCGTAGGCCGCCTCGGTGTAGCCGGTGCCGTATTCCTCTTGACCGTAGGCATCTCCGCCATGGTTTTCCTCCGCGTAGTCACCTGCATCGTAGGCACCCTGGTCATAGCCGCCATCGTAGGTTTCCTGCGCGTATACGTCCTCGCCTGCGTATGGCTCGTCGGCGTAGCCATCCTGGGCTTCACCACTTTCCGCCTGCTGCGCGAACGGCATGCCGGTCGCAGTTTCGGCCATTGCGTAAAACAGGTTTTGCACCGAAGCCGCGTACTGTGGCGCGAAGTTTTGCGCTGCCGCGGCCAACACGTCCTGACCAAACCCCACCAGCGCCGTGCTCACCACCGGCGGCAAGGCCTGGCATGCGGCCAGCGCGAGTCCTGCGCCGACGACCAGCCAGGATCGCGATCGCCGCAGGTTCATTGACGTATCCGCGGACGCGGTTTCGGACGGTTCTCCGGCTCCGCATCGGGCTTGGCGGGCAGTGGGTCTCTTGGCGCCAGGACTCCGCCCTCGGCTGAGCCGCTGCCTGCCTGCGGCAACGGAGCCTGTTGCACCGGGGCAAGCGCAGGCGAAGTTGCAGGTCGCGCAGGCAATTGTTTTAGCTTCTGCACCGTGTAGCTGATTTCTGCCGACGTGGGATTCGTGACCAGCCCGCCGCAGTGGTCGTTCTCGGTCCTGAGCTGTACCGGCACCACCAGCGACGTTTTGTATGCCAGCTGACCCAGGCTCTCCACGGCTGCGTCGGAAGGGAACTGAGCTACGAAGTCGAAACTGACGTTATTGGTATTCGGCGGCACAGTAATGCGTTTCGGCGGATGAGAGCTGCCGTTCTTCCATTCCGGAAGATTGGCACTGACGGTGTTGCCGCTCCTGTTCTGGTAGAGCGGTTTTCCGATCACAACCGTAGCGGTCGAAAAAGGGATCTTCCAAGGGAGTGTCACGTCGATGCGCAGCCGCTCGCCCACCGCGTACGGGTATGCCTTTGCGGGCCCTATGATCGCCTTGCTGATGCTCTGCGGCGGATAGACACGGAACTTCCGCATCACGTGCTTTGGCTGTCCCAGGTCAACAATGGCGCCAACTATGGATTTGGTCGGACCCACCGCAGTAATGTCGACGTCCGTCGGCCTCGATGGTGTCTTGATGGTGAAGTAGACATCGGTTGGCTGGTACATCACTCCGCCGATTGCCCCGACCGCCTGGATCTTCGGAGGCGGCGGAATCACTGCCGGATTGCTGGAAATGAAGCTCACCTGGTCGGGCAGATCGATTGTGCGGACGATGCCCTTAGCCGTGCCTGTGGCCAGCAAGGGGACGCGGTTGCCCGGGTAAGTTCCGTCGGAGATCCAGTACGGCGTTCTCGTGTCCTGCTGTGCGGACACCGCGAAACAATTGGTCTGGATCAGGAAATCGTAAAGCCCGCCCCCTGTGATCGAGATTCCCTGGGCGTTCGCGGGCAGCCCGGCACCTATCGTCAGCAGCAGCGCGAGGGCTGGCTGAACCAGGCGCCGCGGTATGTCAGTAGGTACAGGCACCTTCATTTTGGACTCTCCTTTTGAACATTCGGGTAGTGGATCGGCTTGGCGCCAGCGGCGTAGCTGCAGCCAATATCAATGAGCCTGTCGAGGTACTGTCCGGCCCGGCCCCGGAGGCGTGTCCCAACCCTTCCTGCGAGGCAGGACTCAGCGATCCTTTCGCCGGACCCGGTCTTCTTTTCGAACGCGCGTGCCGTTCTCGCCGGCGTTTTCGCTGTCCGGGTATCCGGCTGCCAGGGTGCGCAGAGGATCTCGTGTACGTGGAGCACGTAACCGTTATCGCCCTGCGAACCGCCGTAGCCGACCATGACCTCGACAGGCTTGCAGTCGAACGTTCTGAGGGTGTTGACGGTGCCGCCGGTATAGGCGGTGGAACGCACGGTTCCACCGAGTTCACCGTTCTCCTGCACGGTTCGGCAGCGAGCCGCAACGCCATCCATCCACCACCCCTGGCGGCCACTGATCCCGACGAGTACTTCATTGGCACTACATGACAAGTTGAATTCTGTTCCTTGCGGCGACGCCCCTCCGGAAGCCAGCAGAAGGAATCCCGCGAGACTCAAAGGCAACGACATTCTCACGCTCCACCCCATTGACTGCTCCCGCCGACGGTCTGCGGACACTGGACTTGGGAAGAGGGGAAAGTCCTGAGAAAGTCCTGAGAAATCGATGACTGCGCGGTCCGGCGGGTGGAATTCCCCAAAATGCCGCCACTTTTGTTCCATGTGGCGAGCCATCGTCTTGCATCCGGCGCCGCCGCGCACGACACTCTGCCGATGCAGGGGCTGGGGCAAGGGTTCAAAATTGGGGACCGTGAAGTGCGGCCTGAGGATGGGACCGTGATTTCACAGGATGGCTTGCGCCGGCTGGGGCCCCGGCCGATGGCCCTCCTAATGGTTTTGGCCGGTCAGCCTGGCAAGGTCTTAAGCCGCGAAGAACTGATGGTCGCGGTGTGGTCCGGTGTCGTCGTCTCCGACGAAACATTGTCCCGTTGTATTTCTGATCTGCGCCAGGCACTCGACGACGATCCGCGCTCACCGAGATATATCGAAACCCTGGCGCGCCGCGGCTATCGGCTGCTCGAGCGTCCGTCCCCCCTTATCGACAGTCGCCAGGCGACCTCAGAGGCTGAAGTAGCGGCAACGGCACTGCAGGGTAAGCGTCGCCCGCAGCTCCGTATTCGGCAGCGCGGTCCCTGGCTGGTCGTATCAACTGTGCTGATGCTTGCGATCGTTGCCGGACTGCTGATGACTGACAGCTCCGACCGCGCTCCGACGTTGGTGAATCTCGCGGAGAACGGTATCGCCGTGCTGCCGTTTGCAAACCTGAGTGACGATCCGGAGTCCGAGTACTTCAGCGATGGTCTTTCCGGGGAACTCATCCATCGGCTGGCCGGGATAGAGGCACTGGCGGTCGTTGCGCATACTTCGGCCTTCGCCTTCAAGGGCAGCAACAAGGATATTCGCGAGATCGGCCGCGAACTCGGTGTCGCCTATGTGCTGGAGGGCAGCGTCCGGCGGCAGGACGATCGGGTCCGGATAGGTGCACAGCTCATCGACGTAAGAAGCGGGTTCCACCTGTTCAGCCGGGTGTATGAGCGGCCTTTCTCGGATCTGTTCGCGATCCAGGAACACGTGGCGCTCGAAGTGGGGGCAGCGCTCGAGCCGCGGCTTGCCGGACTGCTGGAGGAGTTGCAAAGCTCTCCGCCGGAGACAGCGCCGGAAGCCCTGGAGGCCTATCTCCTCGGGAAGCACCTGCAGCGCAAGCTCACAGTCGATAACCTTGAACGCGCCGCGCGCGAGTTCCGTCGCGCTATTGAGATAGATCCGGAATTCGCCCGCGCGTACGGTGATCTCGCCGGTACGCTCGCTCTTACCAGCGCCTACTCCGAGTCGCCGATCGAGCGGGTTCGGGAAGACGTGCTCGCGCTGGCTGATAGAGCGTTGGAACTCGACCCGCGTTCAGCATCCGCGTGGCACGGCCGCGGTCTGCTTGCTTATCTCGAGGGAGAGCCGGATGAGGCCATCGAAGCCTTCACGATGGCCTACGAGGCAGACCCGAATGCCGCGACGTCGGTCGCAATGCTGGGACGAACCCTTTACTACCAGGGGCGCAATCGTGAGGCGCTGGAATACACGACCCTTGCA
>DATGQI010000175.1:0-7629 GCA_035304285.1 Woeseiaceae bacterium | reverse complement strand
TTTCTTGAAAGCTGCGCGATAAGCCATCAAGCTTCGGCTGCGTGACATGCCGCCGGGGTTCGAATGAAACAGCAGCTTTGGGCGCTGATGCTCTTGTTAGCCGGATTGGTGGCGCCTGTCTGCGCCTTCGCCGAAATTCCGCACCTGCGCGAACAAGGGAACGCAACTCAGCTGGTCGTCGACGGCAAGCCTTTCCTTATTCTCGGCGGAGAGTTCGGTAATTCGACGACATCGAGCCTCGAGTACCTCCAGCCATACTGGAAAACTCTCGAGGCCCTGCACCTCAATACCGTACTCGCGCCAGTTTCCTGGGAGTTGATAGAACCTGCCGAAGGCCGCTTCGACTTTTCACTGGTCGACGGGCTCATCCGCGGCGCGCGCGAATCCGATCTTCGCCTGGTGCTGCTGTGGTTCGGCAGCTTTAAGAACAGCATGTCGAGCTACGTACCCGGGTGGGTAAAGCGGGATCAGCAACGATTCCCACGGGTCCGCACTGCTGACGGGACCGGCCATGAAATCCTGTCTGCCTTTTCACAGAACAACCAGGACGCGGACGCGGCTGCCTTCGCCGCATTGATGACCCACCTTCGCGAAACGGACTTGAAGCAGAACACGGTGATCATGGTGCAGGTCGAGAACGAAGTCGGCATGTTGCCTGTCGCACGCGAGCACGGCGCGGAAGCCGACAGGCGCTTCGCAGCGCCCGTCCCTCGGACGCTCCTGTCGTATCTCGCCGATAACCGGAGCAATCTCGCGCCAGGCCTTCGTACGCTGTGGGAGTCGCACGGTGCAAGAACCGACGGTGACTGGGCGGACGTGTTCGGTGACGGCGCGGCAGCGGAGGAAGTCTTCACTGCCTGGCACTACGCGCGCTACGTCGACACGGTCGCAAGAGCCGGCAAGACAGCCTATCGGCTCCCGATGTTCGTCAACGCCGCGCAAAATCGGCCCGGCAGGACGCCGGGGGAATATCCGAGCGGTGGGCCCCTGCCGCACTTGCTGGATGTCTGGAAAGCGGGCGCACCGACGATCGACTTCATGTCGCCGGACATCTACTTTCCGAACTTCCGCGAAATCGTCGGCGGCTACGTGCGGCCCGGAAATCCACTGTTCATTCCGGAGGCAAATCGTGCCGGCCGTGTCGAGAGCGGCGCCGAGGCGTTCTTCGCCATTGGAGCGCACGATGCGATCGGGTTCAGCCCGTTTTCCATCGAGAACATCCCGGAGTCGGGGATGCCGAGGCTCGCGAATGCCTACGACGTACTGCACCAGCTTGCGCCAATAATTCTCGAAAACCAGGGCACCGGCCGGATGCTCGGGTTCACGCCGCCGGTTGCTTACGACGGAAGCGTCGCGAGCGCGCCGGAAACCATTACGCTCGGCGATTACAGGTTCGAGGTGGCCTACATCGACCCCTGGACGCCCGAGGAGGACCAGGCCATCTCCGCACACGGCGGCCTGGTCATACAGGCGGGGCCGGAAAAGTACTACTTCGCCGGATCCGGCCTCACGATTACGGCCTCGCCCGCCAACAGCGCCGATGGGAAAGCCGGGATCGAAAGCGCGTGGGAAGGGCGCATGGAGAAAGGCAAATGGACACGGGGGAGGCTCATGAACGGCGACCAGACCCACCAGGGCCGACATGTCCGGCTCGAGCCGGACCGCTTCAGCATCCAGAAAGTAACGTACTACCGTTACGATTAGATCGATGACTGGGGCAGTGACCGATGAGTGAAACCGACAAGGATACCGTCCGCATCGCCATGTGGTCCGGGCCGCGCAACCTGTCGACTGCGATGATGCGCGCGTGGGAGAACCGGCCGGACACCGCGGTCGTGGACGAACCGTTTTACGCCTGTTACCTGAAGGTCGGGGGCGGCGCAAACCACCCGTTCCGCAACGAGGTGCTCGCCGGCCAGTGTTCCGACTGGCACGCCGTAGCCCGGACGCTTACCGGCAAGGTCCCTGAAGGGCGGCGCATCTTCTACCAGAAGCACATGACGCACCACATGTTGCCGGAGGCGCCACTCGAATGGCTCGACCGGGTGTCGCACGCATTTCTCATCCGCCACCCGCGGGAAGTCAGCGCCTCGTGGGCACACGCTTTGAAGAGCGTGCCTTCGCTCGACGAGCTAGGCTATGTGCGGCAGGTGGAGCTATTCGAAAGCATAACGGACACGCGAGGCGAGGCACCGCCGGTCATCGACTCGAGAGACGTGCTGGAGCAGCCCGAGATCACGCTGCGTGCCTTGTGCAAGGCACTGCGGGTTTCTTTCGACGAGCGCATGCTTTCGTGGCCCGCGGGCCCGCGAGCGACCGACGGGGTGTGGGCGCCGCACTGGTACCAGTCCGTCTGGCGATCCACGGGCTTCGGTCCCGCGCGTCCGCAACCCGAGCCGTCGCGGGAACTCTTGCCGGTAATCAAAGCTGCGCTGCCGCTGTACGAGCGGCTGGCGCAGCACCGCCTCACAGTGGAAGGACAGTAGTATGGTCGGTTCCCAGGGTTTCGTTCCCGATCCGCGCAACGAGCAGGTGAAGATCTGGCTGAACGGTGAGCTGGTGCTGCGCAGCGAAGCGAAAGTTTCGGTGTTCGACGCGGGTTTCGTGCTGGGCGACGGAGTGTGGGAGGGGCTGCGGCTCATCAACGGCCGGCTCGCTTTCCTCAAGGAACACCTGGATCGCCTTTATTCCGCAGCGAAAGTGCTGGCGATCGATATCGGCATGAATCGCGAAGAGATGGCACGAGCGTTGTACCGCACCGTCGAGTCCAATCGCATGCACGACGGTGTGCACGTCCGCCTGATGGTCACACGCGGCATCAAGATCACGCCGAACCAGGATCCGAGGGCCACGATTTCGGGCCCGACAATCGTCATCGTCGCCGAGCACAAGGAGCCGCATCCCGAAAGCCGGGAACGAGGGCTGGTTCTGGTCACCTCGCCGTATAGGACGAGCACGCCCGACGTTTTCGATATGCACCTGAACACCCACAGCCGCCTCAACCTGGTCCAGGCACTGATCCAGGCCGCCGCTCTCGGCGCGGACGAAGCCCTGATGCTCGACCCTTACGGTCACGTCGCGAGTTGCAACGCAACGAACTTTTTCATCGTGCGCGGAGGCGCGGTCTGGACGTCCACCGGACGCTTTTGCTTCAAGGGCATCACCCGCGGCCACGTGGTGGAGCTCTGCCGCCAGCATGGCATCCCGGTCGAGGAGCGCGATTTCACGCTGGCTGAGGCCTACTCGGCGGACGAGGCCTTCGTCACCGGCACCTTCGGCGGCGTTACGCCGGTGGCGACACTCGACGGGCGCGAGTTCGCAGCCGGTGCTGCGAAACCAGTGACCAGCAGGCTCGGCAGCCTCTACCAGGACATGCTTTCTGCCGAGTGCGCCGCCGGTCCGCACTGACCTTTACTGCAGCAACTCGCGGATGAGTCCCAGCGCGCGGGAGCGGTACGAGGCGCCGAACATGTTCAGGTGATTCAGGACGTGGTAGAGCTGGTAGAGCGCCACTCGTTTCTCGTGTCCCACTGCCAACGGCCACTCATCCTCGTAAGCGCGATAAAAGGCGCTGCCGAAACCGCCGAACAGCCGCGTCATCGCCAAATCGGACTCGCGGTCGCCGTAGTACACGGCGGGATCGAATATCACCGGCTCGCCCTCGACCGACGACCAGTTCCCGCCCCATAAATCCCCGTGCAGGAGCGAGGGCACCGGCGCATAACCCTCGAAAAGAGAATCGAGATTCCGCGCGAGACGCGCGCCCTCCTGCAGCAGCTCCCCGCCAAAGCCGTTACTTTCCGCAAGCTGCAGTTGCACAAGCAGGCGGCGCTCGCGGAAGAAACGGACCCAGTCGTCGTCGCGATCGTTCAGTTGCGGCGTGGTGCCGATCATGTTGTCGCGATGCCAGCCGAAGCGCTCATCGAGATGGCGATGTTGCAACGCCAGCTGCCTGCCCAGCGGGACCTCCGCGGCGTCATCACGGCCACCGAGCTCCAGCCATTCGAGCGCGATGTAGGCATCGCTCCCGGCCAGGCCGAACGAAAGCACCGCCGGCACCCGCACGGCGTTGGCCGATCGGAGTTCCTGGAGTCCTTCTGCCTCGGCGGAAAAAATTTCGAGAAACTCGCGCGGCCCTGTCTTCAGGAACACCGGCTCGCGATCGGTCGGGACTTTCCAGGCGGAACTGATATCGCCGCCGGCGACAGCACGCGGCTTCGTATCGGCAATCGCGATGCCTTCTTTCCGCAGAGCCTGTTTCAGGTCATGCCAGTCGGACATCGAGTGTCGTCAGGAATACGCTGCCTGCAAATTCAGTCGCGGAAGGTCCGGCTCGGCAACCAGGTCAGACAGCCGTTCAGCCTGGCGGCGCAATGCCATGCCGAACGACGCGCGGTCGTAAAGCGCGTTGACCGCGCCCAGGTCGGGAGCGACGGGCCTCAGGCAGGACAATGCCCGCTCGAGCGGGACCTCGCATGCTATGCCGGTCAACCGTCGTGCAATCATGGCCGCATCCCGGTGTACTTCGAGCTTCAGCGCGAGCGTCTTGGCGCCGCGACAGCAGACCTCGTGCACGCGGCCGAGATTCGCGTATATCTCGTCCAGGCTGCCGAAGTGCCTGAGCAGTGCCGCCGCCGTTTTCTTACCGACGCCCGGCACGCCCGGGATGTTGTCGACGCTGTCGCCGGCCAGCGCGAGGAAATCCGCAATCTGTTCCGGCCAAACGCCGAACACGCCCGGAATCTGGTCGTAGGTGAGCTTGCCTTTCCCGGAAAAATCCCAGAACACGTCCTGCTGTGAGACGAGCTGCGCCAGGTCCTTGTCGCGGCTCACGATCGTGGAGGCTCGCCCCGCACGTCGTCCCGCTTCGACCAGTGTGCCGATCAGGTCGTCGGCCTCATAAACCGGGTGCGCGCACTCCATGATGCCGAGCGCCCGCGTGAACTCGCGGCACTGCCTGAACTGGCGTTTCAGTTCCTGGGGAGCGGGCTCCCGGTTCGCCTTGTAAGCCGGATAGATTTCGCTGCGAAACGAGCCTTCGAGGCACTCATCGAACAGCACCGCGAGATACTCGGGACGCACCTGCTCGATGAAATCACCGATGAACCTGCAAAAGCCGTAGAGCGCGTTGACCGGGTTACCGTCGCCGTCGACCATGTCGTCCGGCAGCGAGTGGTGCGCACGAAAGACATAGACACTGGCGTCGATCAGGTACTGCATTTGAGTAAGGGCTTTCCGGGAACGGCGGATGTGCCGTGATGATAGCAGCTCCCGGATGCCGTGACGGGCACGGAATAGGCCGGTTTATCCAATGTTGCTCAGGAATCGAGAAACAGTGAGCCGTCGGAAAGATGGTCGGAGAGGCGCGCGTGCAGGGGGCTCGAGCGCGGGATGTGCGCCAGCAGGTATTGCATCTGGTCGGCCAGGACCTTGCGACCTTTCAGGTAAATATATTCCGCATAGGTCGGCGTGAACGGCACCGCAACGAGTTGCATCGCGGCCTGTTCCGGTGTCTTTCCGCCCTTGTGGTTGTTGCAACGCTTGCATGCGGTCGCGACGTTGTTCCACGCATCGCGCCCGCCCTGCGACAGCGGCGTGATGTGATCGCGCGTGAGGTCGCGGGTGGGAAATCGCGTCGCGCAATAAAGGCAGAGATTGGCATCGCGTTTGAAGAGCGTGCGATTGTTCAGAGGTGGTACGTACTGGTCGCGAACGTACGCCAGCCCCTGGCTGGTGCCGCGCGTCGCGACGATGGAACTCACGTCAATGGCACTGCGCCGGCCGTCGAGTGCGCTGTAACCGCCGAAAATCGTGTAAAGCCGCGTACCGCAGGCATACGCAACCTGCTCCGTGTGATAGAGCCTTACCGCCTCGCGGTAGTCGATCCATTCGAGCGGCATGCCCGCCACGTCGGTCCGCAAGACCTGTTGCGAGATGTCTGAAGCTGCACCAAAACGCATAATCGAGTTCTCAGGCTGTGCTGAGACTGTCTAGTTTGCAGAAAGAAGCCGGCAAAAAGCAACAGTGAGGCATAAGAACAACAGAACGACGAGGCCCTCCCGCGGCACGAAAACTTTCTACACTCGAGACTCCTATGTCATCATGCGCGCTTCGCGCGATTCCAGCAGACGTTTAATCGTGCAAACAGGGCTACCTGTCCGAACAACAAGAGTCTAAGGACCAGCCGGAGACAATCAATGCCGCTGACCGTTGGCGTGCTGAAGGAAACACTCGAGGGCGAGACTCGCGTTGCCCTGACTCCCGAGATCAGCACCAAGCTGAAGAAACTGGGTGTCTCCGTCGTGATGGAGCACGACGCGGGAGCGGGTTCGCAGCTTCTCGACTCGGCGTACGAAGGCGTCGAGTTCACGGACGCCGACGGGGTGCTCGGAAGGTGCGGACTGCTCCTTACGGTGCAGCCGCCCGCCGCGGACACGGTCCGGAAGCTCGGCGAGGGTTCGGTTACCGCAGGTTTCGTATACGGCCACCTGCACGCAGACCTGGTGGGCGCGCTCAAGGAGAAGCGGCATACCGCCTTCGCCATGGAACTCGTGCCGCGGATATCCCGCGCACAAAGTATGGACGTCCTGTCTTCCCAGGCTGCGGCCGCCGGTTACCAGGCAGCGCTGATCGCCGCCAGTACGCTCGACAAGTTCTTCCCCATGCTCACCACCGCGGCCGGCACCATCCGCCCGGCGCAGGTGCTGGTGATCGGCGCGGGAGTTGCCGGCCTGCAGGCGATAGCGACGGCGAAACGCCTGGGCGCAGTGGTCAAGGGTTATGACGTGCGCGGCGCGACCAGGGAACAGGTGCAGTCGCTGGGAGCCAAGTTCGTGGAAACAGGCGTCAGCGCGGAAGGCGAAGGCGGCTATGCCCGCGAACTGACGGAAGAAGAAAAGCAGAAACAGCAGGCGGCGCTGGAGAAGGAAATCGCAGTATCGGACGTCGTGATCAGCACGGCGGCGATTCCGGGCCGGCCGGCGCCCAGGATTATTTCAGCGGCAGCAGTACGCACGATGATGCCCGGAGCGGTAATTGTCGACCTGGCGGCCGAAACCGGCGGCAACTGCGAACTGACCCG
The DNA here is from genome assembly GCA_035304285.1 of Woeseiaceae bacterium. Taxonomy (GTDB): domain Bacteria; phylum Pseudomonadota; class Gammaproteobacteria; order Steroidobacterales; family Woeseiaceae; genus IDS-8. Next base: position 548 of record DATGQI010000175.1, on the reverse strand, counting down.
TGCCGGCGAAACCGTCGTCGAGAACAAGGTAAAAATCGTGGGTCCCGTCAACCTGCCGGCGAAGCTCGGCAGGCATGCCAGCGAAATGTACGCAAGAAACCTGTTCAATTTCCTGAGTCCCGCGATCAGTGAAGGCGAGCTGAACATCGACTGGGAAGACGAGGTGTTCGCGAAGACGGTGCTGACACGGGATGGCGAAATCAAGCACGAAGGCACTCGCCAGTCGCTCGAAGCAAAAAACCAATAGTGGCTGTTACAGGACACCGGCAGGCAGACAGATGACCAGGATGCAGATCGATGATTGACGGCTTCATCGCGCTTTACATTTTCATGCTGGCGGCGTTCGTCGGGCACGAGGTCATCGGCCGGGTGCCGGTCATCCTCCACACGCCTCTCATGTCAGGCTCGAACTTCGTGCACGGCATCGTGCTGGTCGGCGCCATGGTGGCGCTGGGTCGTGCCGAGACCGGCCTCGAGATGACGATCGGTTTCATCGGCGTGTTCCTGGCCGCGGGTAATGCCGTCGGCGGCTACGTCGTCACCGAGCG
>DATGQI010000174.1:0-7350 GCA_035304285.1 Woeseiaceae bacterium | reverse complement strand
CGCGACCTGCTGGTGTGGTATCACCTCGCCTGGACCGGTGAAAGCCTGCGGCGTGACTTCCCCATGCTGCGCGGCATGCTGCACAAGGCAGAAGGGTTCAGCGAAGAGGACGCTCGTCAGCTCCTGGCGCTGATCGGCGATGTTCTTGCGCAACTCATCCCGCGATACGGGAAGTTGTGTGCATCCGGGAAGATCGAGCTGTCGCTGACGCCTCATGCGCATCCGATCCTGCCGCTCCTCATCGACCTGGCCAGTGCCCGCGAGTCGCGGCCGGAAGTGACCTTGCCCGGCTGCCGCTATCCGGGTGGCGACGAACGTTGCCGCTGGCATCTCGAGCGGGCGCTCGAGCTGCACGAGAAGCATTTCGGGGTGCGTCCCCGGGGCTGCTGGCCATCCGAGGGCGGGCTCAGTGAAGCCGTGTTGCCGCTGCTTCGCGAGTACGGCTTCGAGTGGACCGCCACCGGCACCAACGTCCTCAGAAATTCGATCGGACAGGCTGCCGAGCATGCGCACTTCCAGATGTGGCACCGGACGACGGCCAGCGGGAACATTGCCTGCTTTTTTCGCGATGACGAGCTTTCCGATCGAATCGGCTTTCAGTATTCACAGTGGGGAGCCGAGGACGCCGTCAATGACCTGGTGGCGCGTCTCGAACGGATTCGCAACGACTGGAGGGGCGAGGACGAACCGGTCGTGAGCATCATCATGGATGGCGAGAACGCGTGGGAGCATTTCCCTTACAACGGCTGGTTCTTCCTGCAGCACCTGTACTCACGCCTGGCGCTGCACCCCGGCATCGATCTGGCGACGTTTTCCTCGCTGCTGGACGACGGGTGGGATGCGGGCGAGCTGCCGCGCCTCGTCGCGGGAAGCTGGGTGTACGGCGATTTCTCGGTGTGGATTGGCGATCCGGAGAAGAACCGCGCGTGGGAACTGCTGTGCGCCGCGAAGGAATCAGCCGATCGTGTGCTCGAAAGCGGGCGGGAAGTGGATCGCGACGCCGTCATCGAGCAGCTAGGCGTCTGCGAAGCGTCCGACTGGTTCTGGTGGCTCGGCGGCGGTAACGCGGTGAAGGACAGTGCCGCCTTCGACAGCCTTTTCAGGGATCAGCTCAAGGTGCTCTACCGGTTGCTGGGAGAGACGGCTCCTGCGGAACTGGCCGAGCCCGTCGACACGCGGGCTTCCGCCGACTCTGCAGAAGGGGCCATGCGGCGCGCCAATCGCTGAGGTAATCGCACTCGCCCGCATGGCGGGCTCCTGCACGCGAGGTGGCAGGACATTGCAGGAGCCCGCCATGCGGGCGAGTGCGCTAACCGGAATCCGGAAGCACCACGCGTCACGCCGCGTCATCAACCGGCGTGCACGCGTACCGTCTCTCCTATCTCGTTCAAGATGTTGCGCAACTGGTCGTAGTCCGGGTGGCGCAAGCGCATCCACGCGTTTGCCATGTAGCCTTCCTCGATCGGCTGCGTCGGGGTGCCGGGGGCCGGCAGGTGCGCGGCGACGATGCAGTCGCCGTAGCGCCGGCCGATTTCATCAACCCCGGAGTACCCGCTGATATGACCATCCCGTTCCGGCCGCAGCGCGATCATTCCAGCAGAGTACCGCCGCGACGGCTTCTGGTGTGCGCGTCCGTGGATGATCGCGCAGGCCCATTCGAAGTACAGGTCGAAATCGTTAGCGGTATTGTAGACGTCCCACTGCCCGACGCCCGGCGGCCGGCACCCGACCTCCGAAAACCTGAGCCCCTTCGGCCCGGCGAACCATTCCATGTGGGTCGCGGAGGTTCCGATCTTGAGTATCCTGATTACGTCCCGCGCCATCTCGCGTACTTCGGCATAGCCGGACGAGTCGATGCGATTCGTCGTGACCATTTGGGGAGAGATCCAGCGCTCGCGCATCGCCTCCAGCACGTTCGGGTAGTAGTGGGTGATGAATTCATGCGCGACCTCGCCATCGATCGCGAGGGTATCAAGGAAGCCTTCATGCCCTTCGACGAACTCCTCGATCGCCACTGCATTGCCGGCCGCCAGCCCCGACTCCTGGATGACGCGCTCCAGGGCGTCTCTCCCGTTGACGCGCCAGGTTCCCGACGCTCCGGCCCCGGCCGGCGGCTTGACGATCAGCGGGTAACCCACCGATTCGGCGAAGTTTCGTGCATCTCGCGGCGACTGTGCGCGTGTAGACTGGGCACAGGGAATGCCGGCGCGCCGGAGCGCTTCCTTCATCGCCGGCTTGTCGCGGCACAGCCAGGCGGTTTCAGGTGAAGTGCCAGGGATTCCCGTCAAGCGGCGCACGTTTGCCGCCGCCATGATGTGCGCCTCGACCGTTGCCTCGAGACGATCGACCCACAGCTTGTCCTGTACCGCCCTGACCGCCTGCAGAAGCGACGGCTCGTGAACGACTGAATGTACCTGCAGGTAATCCCCGAGCCAGCCGCGCATTTCCGCGCCCAGCGAATCCGCCGGGCGCTCGCCGATACCGATGACGTTTGCACCAGTCGCGTTCAGCGCGCGCACAAACTCGCGCTGGTTGTAGGGGAACGACGGTTCGATGAATATGACGTTCATTGGCGCGCCCGATGAAGGAGGCCCTGGCTCCCGCTCAATACCTTTCGCTCAGTTGCCTGAACAGGTCCACGTACTGTTTTCCCTGGGTGTCCCAGGAAAAGTCCTTGCTCATGCCGTTCTGCATCATGCGGCGCCACACCGGGCGGTCGTTGTAGAGTTCCAGCGCGGTCTCGATCGCCCATCGCAACGCGGGTTCGTCATAGTCCCGGAACACGATGCCGTCGCCCTTTTTTGTGAGCGGGTCGTATAGCTGCACGGAGTCGGCGAGCCCGCCGGTGTGCCGCACGATCGGGATCGTGCCATAGCGCAGGCTATACATCTGGTTCAGGCCGCAGGGTTCGTATAGCGACGGCATCAGGAACATGTCTGCACCGGCTTCGATCCAGTGCGCAAGCTTGTTGTTGTATCCGCGATAGAAAGACACCCTTCCCGCGAAACTCTCCTGCAGCCAGCTGAAGAACCGCTCGTAGTCGCCTTCGCCGCTGCCGAGAACCACCAGCGAGAAATTTGCCTGCTGCAGCAAATCGGGCAGTACTTTCTGCACCAGGTCGATGCCCTTCTGCGGCGTCAGGCGTGTCACCATCCCGATGAGCGGTTGCCGCACGCCGCCGGACAACTCCATTTCCTTCATCAATTCCAGCTTGCAGGTTTTCTTGCCGCTCATGTTGCGGCGCGTGTAGTTCGCGGGGATCAGCTGGTCGGTTGTCGGGTCCCACTCTTCGTAGTCGACGCCGTTCAGGATGCCGACAAGCGTCTCGCTGCGACCCTGCAAGAGGTGTTGCAGTCCCATGCCGTATTGGTCGCCCTGGATCTCGCGAGCATAGGTCGGGCTGACGGTAGTCAGCAGGTGAGCGTGCAGGACACCGGTTTTGAGAAAGTTGATGCGCCCCGCTGCGAGGTCGTCCTGGTGAAGCTCGTGCACCGCGCCTTCGAGGCCGAGGTCATCGAGTACGCCTGCGCTCACGATGCCCTGGTACCCGATGTTATGGATTGTCAGTACCGAACGGGTTCTGGCGAACAGCCGGTCCCACGCGTAACGCGACTTCAGGTAAAGCGGGATCAGTGCGGTGTGCCAGTCGTGGCAGTGAAAGATGTCGGGCGAGAAGCCCATGTTCTGGCACATCTCGATGGCGGCTCGCGAGAGCAGCAGGAAACGCAGGTGCTCGTCGGCATCCGTCGTGTAGATGCTGTCGCGCTCGTAGAGCTCCGGGCAACGCAAGAGGTACAACGGCACGTCGGTGCCGGGCAGGAAGGTAGTGTCGATGGAGTACCGGCCTTCGTGGCGCCCGAGCCGCATCGGCATGTTCTGCAGGTACTGCACCGGCAGGATCTCGAGCTCGCTGGTGTCGATGGCCGAGTATCCCGGCATTAGTACCCGTACGTCGTGACCACTCCGGTGCAGGTACGCAGCCAGGGCCGCGGAGACGTCCGCCAATCCGCCGGTTTTCGCGAGCGGCGTCAGCTCGGAGGTCGCAAGGCAGATCTTCAAGGGAGTGGCATCCGGCCGTTTCTTGCTGCGACGCGCCACGACCGGACTCAGGCGTATTCCGCGAGGTACTTGGGCAGCATTTCGCGCCACGTCGTCCAGCTGTGGTCGTACTGTTTGCCCCAGGGATCCACCCGGTTCGGCACGCTCTTCGCGCCCAGTACCTGAGCCATGCGCCAGGACTCGCCGATGTCTTCCCAGTCACCTTCGCCCGTCGGCATGAGAATCAGGCGTGTGCGCAGCGCCTGCAACTGGTTGCCGTCAAGGTCGGGCAGGTAGTGGAGCGGCGACGAGAAGTAGAAGTCCTGGTTCAGACTCCCGTTCAGGTATTTCGAGAGGTCGAAAGTGCCGCTCATGGCGATCGCCATCCTGTAGGCATCCGGGTGGCGGCAGACGGTGGCGACGGAGTTGAATGCACCAATAGACGCGCCCGCCGCGATGATCTCGATGTTCTCGGAGCGGCAATCAGCGCGTATCGCCGGCGTCACCTCATGGTAGACGTAGGAGTCGAACAGGTTCTGCAGCCTGGAGCAGTACTCGGGCGAGTGTCTCCCCGATATCCACGCGCGCCCGGCGACACTGTCGATGGAGAACACCTTGATGCGGCCTGCGTCTAGCAGCGGTTCGAGCACGCTGATCATCTGGAAGCGCTCGATCTCTTCCGCATCGCCGCCGGCGGTCGGGAACACAAGTACCGGGGTGCCGAAATGGCCCCACCGGACCAGCTGTACCTCCTGCTCAACGTGTGGCGAATACCAGCGTTCTGTCTCCCTGGCGATCATCCCGCCGGCTTTCCGTCGGTAACCCGCCATTGCTGGATGCGTTGCCAGAACAGTTCCGTGAACTCATCGATCTCGTGTGCCGGAAAAAGCGCCTCGACTTTTTGCCGGACTGCGTCCCGGACCGTGTCGCTGCCAAAGAACTCCAGTGCCACTTCGTCAAGGTGACCGAGGTGTTTCTCGCAGAACTCGTAAAAACGGTCTGCCTCAAAGCGGTCCTGCGCGATCAGGAGGTAATCCGCCAGTTTCTCCTCGAAAGGCTTGTCCTCGTCGGCGATGCGGAAGTACTCGTGCCAGTTCAGGTTCGTGTTCATCCGCCTGCCGGTTGCGGCGCAGAAAACCGACCACCTGATGTTGGCCTTGATCAGCCACGGGAAATGGAAATGAAGGGAAGTTACCTGGGAATCCGGACAGGCGTTCGCAAAGTCAATCGGGTACCACGTGCCGCTGCTGCGTAACGCTTCGCAGGAATTGAAGTCCCAGCCGAAGAACGCGTTGATGACCATGGTCATGTTCGCCAGGTGGTTCTCCTCCTGCATCGACAGGAAGTCCACGTCCATGCGGTAGCGGTTGTGCAACGAGGCCGCGGGATCGTAGTTGACGCAGCGCCACTGGGGTCCGAGTCCTATGCAGCGCACGAAGGAATCGTGTTCAGGCACGGCTTTCTGCAGGTGCATGACCCGCGTGCCGCTTTCGTCATAGGCCCTGTTGAGTTCGTCCCTGTCGTGAATAGCGGTGACGCCGACCCATGCGCCGCCGTCATAGGGTTTCATGAACAAGGGATAGCCGATGCGGTCGCCGATGGCGCCGAGATCGAAGAGCCTGGCGTAGCGCTGCAGGGTCGGTTTCAGGTCTGCCGATTCCGTATACGCCTTCGGCGGGATCAGCCACGTATCCGGCACCGGGAAGCCGAGTCGCATCATCGCGCAGTAGGTGGTCTGCTTCTCCATGGACTGCAGCGTCCATGGATTGTTGAACACGTAGAGATCGTCGGTGATGATCGCTTTCTTTATCCACTCCCGCGACGTGTGATACCAGTGGGTCAGGCGGTCGATGACGAGGTCGTAGCTGACCGGCTGTTGCAGGTCGAAAGGTTCTATGTAGATGCGTTCGACCTCGAACTTCAGCGTGTCCTTGCCGGACGGTATGGCGAGGTCGAGCTTACGAAGCAGCGCCTCGTAGCAGATGGGCCAGCAGATATCTGCACCAAGCGACAGCCCGATACGGCGGGTCTTCGTTGCCACGGTCGGATCCTTTTTGCGGATACTATAGCCTGTAAAGCGGAAGCGTTCGCCGGGGTTCCGTGGCCGCGGCCGGGAATGGCGCATCCCAGATAGATATATATCTCTATATCAATGGCTTATAGAATGTTTGGAGAAAGTATGGAGCCTCGCATCACGCTCATCACCTTAGGCGTGGACGACCTCGAGCGTGCTCTCGACTTCTATCGCGATGGATTGGGCTGGAAGACAGAGGGCATCGTTGGCCAGCAATACGAACATGGCGCTGTCGTCTTCTTCGATCTCCAGGCGGGGTTGAAACTCGCTCTCTGGCATCGCGACAACCTCGCTCACGACAGCGGCGTCGCCCGAACTCCGCCTGGCACCACGGACTTCGCCCTGGCTCACAATGTCAAGTCGAAGGCAGAGGTCGACGCGGTCATGCAGCAGGCGCGGGACGCGGGCGCAGCGATCGTCAAACCCGCGGAAGAGACTTTCTGGGGCGGGTACGCAGGTTACTTCCAGGATCCGGACGCTCACCTGTGGGAGGTGGCGTGGAACCCGCAATTCGACGCCTGAGGAACGTTGGAAGAGGCTACGCGTTTCGCTTGTCGAAAAACGGCAATACGTCCTCGAACTTTTCCCGTGCGGCTTCTGGCTGTCGGCTGCTCACGAGAAAGTAATCGCGCACGATCTCGCACTGCTGCTCCAGGCCATAACGCCGGAATGCCTTTCCACGCACCAGCCTGTAGCGGTATCGCCTGTTGAATATGGCCTTACGGACGTTGGTGCCGGCCTGGTGCTGCCACACGTGCGTCATCTCGTGAATGAACAGGCCCTTCAGGTAGGTCTCAGCGACGGAAAAATCGTCGCGGTACGCGAGCGAGCGAGGATGAAAGTAGATGTTGCCGTTCGGCGCCATCGTTCTTTTGCGCGGCTGTAGCGGGAAGTACTTCTTGCGGAAGATCCGTACCCGCGCGTAATCGATCGCATTGCCGAAGACGGAGTGCGCGAGGTCGATTTCGCCGGGAGTCAGCTGGCGGGAGTCCCCTGCCCGCGTCTTGCAAAGTTCTTCAGTCGTCACTTCTGCTACCGTTTCCGGAAGCTACTCATACACCATCCAGAGTGGCCCGGGGAAGAGCCACGACAGGCCATTTCGCAGCCGGTCCCGCCAGTTTTCCCAATTGTGAGCGTCACGCACCTCTTCGAAACGCACGTCCATGCCCTGGGCCTGCAGGCGTGGGAGCAAGGAACGGTTTTCGTAGATGAGCGACTCGTACATGCCGCAGCTCATG
>DATGQI010000173.1:0-7651 GCA_035304285.1 Woeseiaceae bacterium | reverse complement strand
CCGGCGACCTCCGAATCGTTGCTTCGCTCGTACTCGCCGTTGAATGCAGAAACGTCGGTGGACGTGCCGCCCATGTCGAAGCCGATCAGCCGCTCGAAACCCGCCGCGGTTGCGGTTCGTGCCATGCCGACAACCCCGGCGGCGGGACCGGAAAGAATGCTGTCCTTGCCGCGGAAATGATCCGCATTGACGAGGCCCCCGCTGCTTTGCATGAACATCAGGCGCGCCGGCCGCGCCATGCCCTCCAGAGCCTGCCTCAGCTTCTCGATGTACCGGTTCAATACCGGCGTGAGATATCCCTCGACCAAAGTCGTCTGAGCGCGGCTGACGAACTTGACCAGCGGCTCCGCCTCGTGGGAGGCAGATACCTGCCTAAAACCCAGTTCCCGCGCCAGGACCGTGACGCGCCGTTCGTGTTCGGGCCAGCGATAACCGTGCAGCAGGCATATCGCCACCGAACCGATGCCGCCTTCCAGGCACTCCTCGAGACGTAGCGCAAGCGCGGATTCATCCAGCGGGGTCAGTACTTCGCCATCGGCCGTCACCCGTTCGTCTGCCTCTATAACGCGGGCATAGAGCGGTGCCGGTTTGACGATGTTCAGCGCGAAGATGTCGGGACGATTCTGGTAGCCTATCGAAAGGCTGTCTGCGAATCCCTTCGTGACGACCAGGGCAGTTTCGGCTCCGCGGCGCTCGAGCAGCGCATTGGTTGCGATAGTCGTACCCATCTTCACAGCGGCAACGGCGTGGTCTGCGCCACCTGAGGCGCGCCAGCGGGAGATGACCCTGCGAATTCCTTCGGCTGCCGCATCCGCGTATTGCTCCGGGTTCTCGGAAAGCAATTTGCCGGTTTCAAGTGAACCGTCGGGGCGCAAGGCAACGATGTCGGTGAACGTTCCGCCCCTGTCGATCCAGAACTGCCAGTCGCCGGGTTGCGCCATGTGAAACGCCGGAAGTCAGTGAACCAAAGGACGCCACGGTAACATTCCGCGACAAGCCGCGGACAGGTTCACCGGCCTTTTGACTTTGCCGTTATGATGCGGACACTTCCATACGACTTTGGAGAAGACCCTGATGATCCATGTTGCCGTTCCGGCGCTGATCGCGTGCGCATGCCTCATAGCTCAAAGTGCGGGCGCAGAAGACTCGCCGCGCGCAAGGGATATCGGGGTGCCTTTCGACGGCGTCACGGGGCCCCTCAACGCCATCACGGACGTCGAGGGCGTCGAGGTAGGGCAGGTCTCGATCATCGAAGACCTGGCCGGCAAGCGCGCGGTCAGGACGGGCGTGACGGCCGTGCTGCCGCTCGGCGACGCAAGCAGGGATACGCCGGTGTTCGCCGGGTGGTTTTCCTTGAACGGCAACGGCGAGATGACGGGGACGACCTGGGTGCGCGAGTCGGGTTTCCTCGAAGGCCCGGTGATGATCACGAACACGCACAGCGTCGGTGCCGTGCACCAGGCGACGATCGAATGGCGCATCGAGCAGGGGCGCGCCGACGCGACCGGTTACTGGTGGTCGTTGCCGGTTGTCGCAGAAACCTGGGACGGGCACCTGAACGACATCAACGGAATGCACGTGAAAGCGGAGCATGCGCATGCCGCGCTGGAATCAGCATCGAGCGGTCGTGTTGCAGAAGGAAACAGCGGCGGCGGCACCGGCATGATCTGCCATGAGTTCAAGTGCGGCACGGGCACGTCGTCGCGTATCGCGGAAACGCGCGAGGGGACGTTCACGGTTGGTGTGCTCGTGCAGGCCAACTATGGCATGCGCGATACGCTGCGTATCGCGGGGGTGCCCGTGGGGCAGCACCTGGTAGAGGACAGGGCGTATGCGAGCTTGCCCCAGCCGGTACAGGAGAGCGGTTCGATCATCGTCGTCGTCGCGACGGATGCCCCTCTGCTGCCGCACCAGCTCGAACGGGTAGCGAAGCGAGCGGGTCTCGGCATCGCCCGCGTGGGCGGCATGGCGGGCAACGGCTCCGGCGATATTTTCATCGCGTTCTCCACGTCACTCCCCGAAGAGCAGGAAGGAAAAGGCACCATGGTGCGTATGCACGGCAACGACACGATCAGCCCGCTGTTCGATGCCACGGTGCTTGCTACCGAGGAAGCGATCATCAACGCGATGGTCGCCGCGAGGGACATGGAAGGAGACTTGGGCCACCTGGTCAAGGCGATCGATCACGACGAGTTGCGCAAGGTCCTGCAGCAGTACAACCGCCTCTCGCGATGAGTGGCACGTCGGTCGTTCTCGTCACGCTCGTGTTGTACAACGGCATCCTCATCGGTGTCGGTTTGTGGGCCCGCAAGCGCAACCAGAGCATCGAGGATTTTTACCTGGCCGGGCGCAGGATGGGGCCGTGGGTCGCGGGGATCAGCGCATCCGCAAGTTCGTCCTCCGCCTGGACGCTGCTCGGCGTCAGCGGCGCGGCATATGCCTGGGGGCTTCCTGCACTGTGGTTGTTCCCGGCGACGGTGGGCGGCTTCCTGATCAACTGGGTCTGGGTGGCGCCGCGACTGAAGGCGCTCTCGGCCGAAGAGGGCGCACTTACGCTGAGCGCGGTCGTTGCGCCACCAGCGCTTGGCGCTGCGCGCGGCACGATTTTGAAGGTCGCTGCCGTCATCATCGTCTTCAGCTTTACCTTTTATATCGCGTCGCAGTTCGAGGCAGCCGGCAAGGCATTCGAATCGGCTTTTCAACTGTCGAAGCAGGCAAGCATCCTGGTCGGCGCCGCAGTCGTTCTCTCCTACACTTTGCTGGGCGGTTTCTGGGCCGTGAGCGTGACAGACCTCGTTCAGGGGCTGATGATGGCCACGGCGGCCGTTCTCTTGCCGCTGGCAGCGCTCCTCGCCGTCGGCGGTGTCGGGCCGCTGCTCGATGGACTTGCGGCAGTCGGCGGACCGTCCATTCCCGCCGGGCAGTTCAGCGGACTTGCGGGGATTTTCTTCGTGCTCGGGATGTTCGGCATCACGATTGGCTATCCCGGGCAGCCGCACGTGGTGAACCGTTACATGGCGCTGCGCGATGAGGCGAGCCTGCGGCAGGGCCGCGTCATCGCGCTGGGTTGGGCAGTCATTGTCTATACCGGAATGCTGGTCCTGGGACTATCGGCGCGGGTCCTGTTCGTAGACATCATCGATGCCGAACAGGTGTTCTTCCAGACTGCGCAGGAACTGCTGCCCGCCGTGGTCGCAGGTGTCATGCTCGCGGCGGTGCTCTCCGCGATCATGTCCACGGCCGATAGCCAGATACTCGTCACCGCGTCGTCGATCTCTCACGACTGGAGCCTTGCCGATGGCAGTTCCGGCGACGGGCTACTGAGGTCGCGCCTCACGGTCGTCGTCGTACTGGTAATGGCGACCTTGCTCGCGCTCGTGTGGCGCGCGGATATCTTTTCGCGAGTGCTGTTCGCGTGGGTGGCGCTCGGCGCGGCATTCGGTCCTGTGCTCGTCCTGCGGCTTGCCGGACGCTCCGTCTCTGCACGCGGCACGCTCACCGCTATGCTGGCCGGCTTCATGTCCACGCTGGTGCTGTCGTGGTTTCCGAATGCGCCGGGTGATGTCGCGGAGCGCATCCTTCCGTTCGTGTTTGCTTTCGCGGTCGCGATACCGGCGAGCCGCCGCGTGGCCGACGTGGTACCGGCCCGGGAGGGAGCTGGCTCGTACGGCGCATGACTTTACTGGAGCGGCGGATGCCGCCATTATGATCGCCCTCTTGGCGGGTCATAACCCGCGACGAACTCCGGGACATCCAGATGAAGCTATTGCTATCCTGCTGCGCCGCGGCATTCCTGTTCCTGACCGGCTGTGACCGCGGCGAAGAGACGCCAACTCCGCAAGCCGCTGAGCCCGCTGCGGCCCAGCAGCAGGAGGAGGACGCTTCCGCCGAACTTGAAGCCCTGGTCGAGGAGTTCTTCGACCGGCAGCTCGAGCTGAATCCGATGTATGCAACGGCCATTGGCGACCTGCGCTTCAACGACCGCATGGCGAACCAGATTGGTCCCGAGCACCGCGAGGCCACCAGGACCCTGAACCGGGAGTATCTCGAACGAGTGCTCGCGCTGGACCCGGAGATGTTCCGCGGGCAGGACCGGCTGACTTACGAAACCTTCCGCTACGACCGGGAGATGGAACTCGAGGAGTTCGAGTACTCGTCGCACCTGCAGCCGATGAACCAGTTCTACTCAATCGGCAACAGCTTCGCGCAGCTCGGCAGCGGCACCAGCATTCACCCTTTCGAGACGGTAAAGCATTACGAGGACTTCCTGGGCCGCGTCGATGATTTCGTCGTCATCATGGACCAGGCAATCAGCAACATGAAGGAAGGCATGCAGCAGGGAATCGTGCAACCGCGGATCCTTATGGAGAAAGTGCAGCCGCAGCTCCAGGCGCAGATCACCGACAACGTAGAAGAAAGCCTTTTCTACAATCCGGTAAAGGAAATGCCGGAAGAATTCAGCGAGCAGGACCGGGAACGGCTGACCGCTGCGTATCGTGAAGCAATAGCGCAGAAGATCGTGCCGGCCTATGAGCGCATGTACAACTTCATCGGCGACGAATACCTGGCGGCGGCACGCGACAGCGTGGGCATGGTGGGATTGCCGAATGGTGAAGACTGGTACGCGTTCCTCGTGCGGCAGCGCACGACGACGGACCTGTCGCCGCAGGAAATACACCAGATCGGACTCGACGAGGTGGCGCGTATTCACGGCGAGATGCAGGGAGTCATGAACGAAGTCGGGTTCGAAGGTGACCTGAAAGATTTTTTCGAATACCTGAACACGGACGACCAGTTCTACTACGACGAGCCGGAACAGCTGATCCAGGGTTATCGCGACATGTCCGACCACATCGAGAGCCTGACGCCGAAGCTGTTCAGCGTGTTTCCGAAGACCGACTTCGAAGTTCGCGCCGTCGAGCCGTTTCGCGAGAAATCGGCAAGCGGCGGGCAGTACCGGCGGGGCACCCCCGACGGTTCGCGTCCGGGCGTTTTCTTCGCCAACACTTACGACATCAAGGCGCGGCCGAAGTGGGCGATGGAATCGCTGTTCCTGCACGAGGCCATTCCCGGACACCATTTCCAGATTTCCATCCAGCAGGAGATCGAGGGGCTGCCGCGTTTTCGCCGTTTTGGCGGCTATACCGCGTTCACGGAAGGCTGGGGCCTGTATGCCGAATCACTGGGCAAGGAGCTCGGCGTCTACACGGATCCCTACCAGTATTTCGGGGCGCTGAACGCAGAACTGTGGCGGGCGATCCGGCTGGTCGTCGACACCGGTCTGCACTTCAAGGGCTGGAGCCGGCAGGACGTACTGGACTACATGTACACGAACTCGGCCGTGAAGGAGGCGCGCGCCGTGAGCGAAGCCGAACGCTACATGGCGATTCCGGGACAGGCGCTGTCATACAAGATCGGGCAGCTGAAAATCCGCGAACTGCGTGAGCGGGCGGAACAGGCACTGGGCGATCGCTTCGACATCAAGGCCTTTCACACGGAAGTGCTGACAGACGGATCGCTGCCGCTCAGCATGCTGGACGCGAAGATCGACCGCTGGATAGAAGCGCAACGCACGTAATCCGCTCCTCCAGCGACGCCGGGACCGGACGGTGACGGGTCAGCCCGGAGTTGCAAGCTTGAGGCCGATGATTCCGCCGATGATGAGCGCAACGCTGATCAGCCGACCTGCGTTCGCCGGTTCGCCGAGAAGCATGATCCCGAGAGTGACTGTACCGACTGCCCCCACACCTACCCACACGCTGTAGGCGGTTCCGACCGGGAGGTCCTTCATCGCGATGCCCAGCAGCCACAAGCTGATGGCCATCGTCGCTACGGTCCAAACGGTCGGCCACAACCGGGTGAATCCCTCGGTGTACTTCAAGCCGATGGCCCAGCCGACCTCGAAGAGTCCTGCCAGGACGAGCACGATCCAGGCCATAGATGCCTTTCCTTCGAACCGCAGTTCGTAAGTCAGTCTTCTGAAAACACGATCCGGCCGCCGACGACCGTCTTCAGAACCTTCGTAGCGGCGATCTCTTCTGCTGGTATTGCCGTGATGTCGCGGTCCAGCAGGACGAAGTCGGCAAGCATGCCCGGCTTCAGCGCACCTTTGATGTTCTCCTCGTAGGATGCATAAGCGGCATCGGAGGTGTACGCCTTGAGCGCCTGTTCCACCGTGACCTTCTGCTGCGGCACCCAGCCGTCCGGGTTTGCTCCATCCAGTGTGCGCCGGGTGACGGCGGCGTAAATGCCGTCAAGCGGTGTCGGCGGCGCGACGAACCAGTCGCTGCCGAAGGATACCCGCGCGCCGCTTTCGATCAGCGAGCGGAAGGCGTAGGTCGTTTCGGCGCGTTCGGGCCCGATCACCTTTTCCGCCCAGCGACCGTCGTCGATCGCATGATAGGGTTGCATGCTGGCAATCACGTCCTGTGCGCGAAATCGTTCGATATCGTCCGGGTGGATGTGCTGCGCGTGCTCGATACGGAAGCGGCGATCGCGTTCGCCGTTCTCTTCCACGACGTCCAGGTAGATGTCCAGCAGGTCGCGAATGGCACGGTCGCCAATCGCATGCACCATCACCTGCAGTCCGGCGCCGTCGGCGCCGCTGATCCAGGAGCTCATATCGTCGAGATCGTTGACGAGAAGGCCGCGATCGTCCGGCGCATCGGTGAACGGCTCGAAGAAGGCGGCCGTATGCGAGCCGAGCGAGCCGTCCATGAACCCTTTCAATCCGCCGATCTGCAGCCACTGGTCGCCGCGCCCATGCGCCGCCACCTCGTCGCGAAGACGCTGCCAGTCGTTGAGCGGCACGACCGAATAGATGCGCGTGATGAGTTCTCCCTTTTCCTTCGCGCGCCGGTACGCCGCCAGGCTGTCCCACCCGGCCATGTCGTGAACCGAGGTGACACCATTGGAAGCGACGTATTCCATGGCGGCCGCAACCTCCCGGTCGAGTTGCGCCTCGCCGGGTTCAGGCACCGCAGTGTCAACCAGTCCCATGGCGTTGTCCTTCAGCACACCGGTCGGCGAGCCCGATTCGTCACGCACGATCTCCCCACCTTCGATATCCGCTGAATCCGCATCCACCCCGGCGTTTTCCAGTGCGAGCGAATTCGCAAGCGCCATGTGGCCGTCCAGGCGGTTGATCCATACCGGGTTGTTCGGCGTCACCGCGTCGATCCAGTCGCGACGCGGCAGTTCACCGCCCCAGTTCTCATGGTCCCAGTTGCCGTTCAGAATCCATTCGCCGGGCTCGAGCGTTTCGGCGAAGGTCCCGATGCGCGAAACGAATTCCTCGGGCGTTGCGGCATCGCGAAGCTGCACGGACGCGAGGCCGGAGCCGCCGGTAACAAAGTGCACGTGCGTGTCTATCATTCCCGGGACGAGCATGCTGCCGGTGACCGATATGACTTCGGTATCCGCGCCGATCCATTCTGCGACATCGTCATTGCTTCCCACCGCGACGATCTTCTCGCCGTCGCTCGCTACGGCTTCCGCCCATGGCATATCCGGGTCGCCGGTCCACACTCTCGCATCGGTGACAACCAGGCTTGCGGCTGCCTGCTGGTCCGACTCACAGGCACCGAGAAGAAAAGCAAGGAGTATCAAAATGCAGCATCGAAGCGTATTGGACATGCGGATCCCCATTTGT
>DATGQI010000172.1:0-7447 GCA_035304285.1 Woeseiaceae bacterium | reverse complement strand
GCCACCCGCGAGTTCACTCTCAATGTAAGGCCGCATCTCTTCGACGACGTCGCGACGATCGGGCACAGGCGAACCCTCGTCCAGCGCCTGGTCGATCTCCACGAGGAACCACGGGTCCTGGTAGGCCTGCCGCCCGATCATGACGCCGTCAACATGTTCGAGGTGACGCAGTACATCCGGAACGGATGTGACGCCGCCATTCAGCACCACCTCGAGCTGCGGGTGCTCTCGCTTCAGGCGGTAGACGCGCTCGTAATCCAGGGGCGGAACCCGACGGTTGTCCTTCGGGCTCAAGCCCTCGAGGATCGCCTTGCGCGCATGAACGACGAAGGTTTCGCATCCCGCGTCCGCGACCGTTTCAATAAACCGCAACAGGAACGCGTAACTGTCCATGTCATCGATCCCGATACGCGTCTTGACCGTGACCGGCACCCGTACCGCGGCGCGCATCGCACGCACGCAGTCGGCTATCTTTTCAGGTGACGCCATGAGGCAGGCGCCGAACTGCCCGCTCTGCACGCGGTCGCTGGGACAGCCGACATTGATGTTGATCTCATCGTAGCCTGCCGCGGCACCATGCGCGGCGGCATCCGCCATCAGGGCCGGGTCGCTACCGCCCAGCTGCAACGCCACCGGATGCTCCGCCGAGTGGAATTGCAGCAGCCTCTGCCGGTCGCCGTGCGCCAGGGCTGCGGCCGTCACCATCTCGGTATAAAGCCGCACGCGCGGACTCAGCAGGCGCAGGAAATACCGGCAATGCCTGTCCGTCCAATCCATCATCGGCGCGACGGCAATCAGTGGTGTGTGCTTGATATGCATAGATCCGTGGCAGAAGGGTTCACAAGGATTGTGCCCGCCTTCGACGGCAGTTTCCTCCCTCGCCGCCGTGGCAACAGGCGCCACTGTTGGTACCCTTGGTGTCCACGGCTTAAAGAACGGAGAAACTCGATGCCCAACCGGTCACCCGGCGCCCGCCTCCTGCTTCTTACCTCACTGCTGGCGCTCGGAGCCTGCCAGGGCGATGAGCCGGCGCCAGATGAGTCAATGGCGCCTGCGGGATCGGCAACAGGAGGGTCGACGACAGAAGGATCGACGATAGAGATCGATCCCGACGACATCGCCGGGATCGTCACGAGTGACGCAGGGCCGGAGGCCGGAGTATGGGTGATCGCCGAAACAGAAGACTTCGACACCCGCTTCGCGCGTATCGTCGTTACCGACGACGAAGGCCGCTACCTGGTGCCGGACCTCCCCGAAGCCGGTTACCAACTATGGGTGCGCGGCTATGGCCTCGCCGATTCCGAAAAAATGCCCGCCCGCCCCGGGACGACGATCGACCTCACCGCGACGGTCGCACAGGACCCGGCCGTCGCCGCTCAGGTTTACCCGGCCGCTTACTGGTACGCAATGATGAAGTTGCCGCAGGAGGAAGAGCTTGCCGACCTCCCTGGGGGTCTCAACTACTACCTCACCTGGATCAAGAACATGGGCTGCGTCGGCTGCCACCAGATGGGTAACCGCGCTACGCGGACGATGCCGGAGAGCTTTTCGGATATCGAGCCGTCGCACCAGGCCTGGGCGCGGCGCATCGCCTCCGGGCAGGCCGGCAACAACATGGTGCGCATCGCCGCAGACATGCTCAAGGGGATACCGCTCAGGTACCTCGCGGAGTGGACCGACCGCATCGAAGCGGGCGCGATACCGGCAGAGATACCTGAACGACCTGCCGGCATCGAGCGCAACGTGGTCGCGACGGTGCGGGACTGGTCCAGCCCGAAGCATTACATGCACGACCTGTCGGGCACAGACCGCCGCGACCCGACGGTAAACGGCTACGGAGCGCTTTACGGCGCGCCGGAACTGAGCACGGACGAGATGCCGATACTCGACCCGGTCGAGAATTCGTCGAGCGTTTACGAGGTGCCGGTGCGTGACGAGGACACGCCGACGACGAACGAGGAACCGGTCGTCGCGCCCTCGCCCTACTGGGGTGATGAGCGCATCTGGGACAGCCGCGCGAACATCCATAACCCGATGCTGGACCAGGACGGCCGCGTGTGGCTGACCGCGCGGATCCGTGCCGAGAACAATCCGGATTTTTGCAAACAGGGTTCGGATCATCCCTCGGCAAGGCTGTATCCGAAAGACAGCGCATCGCGGCACCTGGCAGTGCTCGATCCGGTGAGCCGCGACTACCGCTTTGTCGACACCTGCTTCAGCACGCATCACCTGCAGTTCGCCTATGACGATCGCAACACGCTCTGGACCAGCGGCGGCGGCGATGTCGTCGGCTGGCTGGACAGCACGAAGTTTTTGGAGACCGGCGATGCGGCGGCATCGCAGGGATGGGCGCCGCTGATCCTCGATACCAATGGCAACGGGCAACAGGATGAGTGGACCGAACCCGGCGAAGACCCCGATCCGGAACTCGACATGCGAGTGCCAAACGGCTTCTACGCGGTCATGCCGGAACCGCGCGGCGAAGCCGTCTGGGGTTCGAACGCGTTTCGCTATCCCGGCTCCATTACGCGCCTGCAGCCGGGAGACAACCCGCCACGGACCGCGCTCGCCGAGGTCTACTACCCGCCGCTGCCAGGCTTCGGCGTCCGTGGCGCCGACATCGACAAGAACGGAGTGGTGTGGGCATCGCTCGGCAGCGGTCACCTGGGCGAGTTCGATCGCCGCAAATGCGAGAACCCGCTGAACGGCCCGGAAGCAACGGGTAACCACTGTCCCGAAGGCTGGACGCTGCACGACCTGCCCGGGCCCGGTTTCGCGGATCTCCCCGGGTTCAGCGTCGAGTCCAGCTATTACACCTGGGTGGACCAGCACAACTCGCTCGGTCTTGGCGAGGACGTACCGATAGCGACCGGTAACCTCTTCGACGGCGTGCACGCGCTGGTGGACGGGGAGTTCGTCACCTTGCGCATTCCCTACCCGCTGGGCTTTTATACCAAGGGGTTCGAGGGCCGCATCGATGACCCGGACATTGGCTGGAAGGGCCGCGGCATCTGGGTGCCGGAAGGCGGCCGGACGCCGTGGCTCAAGGAAGACGGCAAGGGCTCGAAACCCCTCGTCGTGCACTTCCAGGTCCGGCCGGACCCTCTCGCAAAGTAAGGGTACCGCGGCAAATCTCCTATACTTGCCGCGTGCTGACGGAAAATAAGCAAACAACAGTCGCCGCCCGAACCCGGGGATCTGTGGTAGGTCGCAGCTCGGAGGCCGAAGTAATCACCGCTGCGTTGTCACGGCTCGAGGGCGGCCGCGGCCACGCGCTCTACCTCGCCGGGGAACCCGGTATCGGCAAGAGTACCCTCGCTCGCCTGGCTGCGAACGACGCGGAAGCGCGCGGCATTCCGGTCTTCTGGGGCTTCGCCTGGGAAACCGGCGGAGCTCCCGCGTACTGGCCCTGGACGCAGTTGCTGCGTCCGCTCATCGAACGTTTCCCATCCAAACCGGAACTGGGCGGCAAGCTTGCACAGATCCTGCCGGAGTCCGCAGGCGAAGGAGACCTTCACCTGCAACCGGAGCAGGCACGTTTCCTGCTGCTGGAAGCAGTACGCGCGCTGCTCGAGTCGGTCAGCCGGCAGTCGCCGCTCATGCTGGTCTTCGAAGACCTGCACGCGGCGGACAACGACTCGCTGCAGATGTTGCAGCACGTAACGAAGCACCTCCGCAGCATGCCGGTGCTGCTGCTCGGGACGTTTCGCGAGCTGGACGCACGCACCTCGCAGGATACGGGACCGCTTTGGCAAAGCGTGCGCGACGCTGACGTGCTGAAACTCAACCGCCTTGCCGAGGCCGAAGTGCGGGAATACCTGCTGTCGACGGGAGCGGCCGTCGACGATGAATTCGTTCGCATCCTGCTCGGCACTACCGCGGGAAACCCGCTGTTCGTCGAAGAACTTGCCGAGGTACTCGGCCGGCAGAAGTCGTTCGATCCGCGTACTGTTCGCCTGCCGAAGACCGTTCAACAGGTCATAGGGCAACAACTCGACCAGCTGCCCCCTGAAACGCGGAAGGTTCTCGGCACCGCCGCCGTCCTCGGGAGGCATTTCGCGTTTTCCGCATTGCCGGCTCTCATCGACCAGGACGAGGCCACGCTTTCACGCTCACTTCAGGTGGCGCTGGACGCCGACGTCATCCGCGCACTTTCGAAGGAGCGCTGGGAGTTCAATCACGTCCTGTACCGCGATGTCCTGTACCAGGAGCTGGAGGCTTCGCGCCGCGAGGAACTGCACCGGCGCCGGGCGAAGCTTCTGCGCACCAGGATCGAAGCGGGCGAGAACGACCGCTGGGCGGAACTGGCGATGCACCTGGATGCCGCGGGTGGCGACCACCGCAGGGAAGCGATTCGCGCCTGGCGCGAGGCGGGACGCCGAGCGATCGAGAGGCTGGCGTTCGAGGAGGCGGTGCGCTCCTGGCAGCGGGCGCTGGAGGCGTTCGGCGAGGGCCCGCGCTTCCCTCCCGCCGAGCGCTGTTCGCTGATTCTCGAGCTGGCCACGGCACTGCTGACGCAGGGCGACGTCGGGTCGGGACACCGGTGGTGCCGCGAAGCATTCGGCGTTGCCAGGACGCTCGACGATGCGAGGCTGATGGCGGAAGCGGCGCTGGCATACGGTAGCGCGATAGTCGTCGCGAAGGTCGACAGGGAACTGGTCGACATGCTGAAAGAGACGCTCCGCCGGCTGCCGGCGAACGAAACCGCGACGCGTGCTCGGATTGCCGCGCGGCTGGCCGCTGCGATGCAGCCGGCCCTGAACCCTGCCGAACCGATGCAAACGGCGCGCGACGCAATTGCTCTCGCACGCACGACGGGTGACGAACGGGTGATTTACGACGTGCTGAAATCTGCGATCTCCGCGCTGATGGACTTTGCCTCCGCAGACGAGCGCATGCCGCTCAACCGTGAATTCGAATCGCTTGCGCGGAGCTTCGGCGATGTGCCGGGGGAGTTCCGCTCCACCCTGCGCCTCATGATAGACGCGTGCGAACTCGGGGAGCGCGCGATGTTCGACGATACCGTCGAAACATGCGAGCGGATCGCCCAGCGTATCGGCCTGCCTCACTACCTGTGGCGCGCGCGGTGCGCGAGGGCGATGCAAGCGACGATCGAAGGTCGTTTCGAAACGGCAATGCGGTTCCTGGAGCAGGCAGAACAGCTGGCGCTGGACGCCGGCGACGAGGGAGCCTTGCTCACCATACCGATTCAGCGATTCGCGATTCTCTATGAATGGGATTCTCCACAGGCAACGCCATTCGAGGTCATCGAGCAGCAGCTTTCCCGGGTGTTCACGACATTGCCGGATGCGGAGATCTACGCGCGTCCGGTATTCGAAAGCTTCCACTGCCGCTCCGGCCAAGGCCAGGGCGCACACTCGATCACGGACGAGCACCTCGTGGAGCGCATCCTGGCGGGTCGCGACCGGTTCTGCGTAGCGCGGCTGGGTGAAGTCGCGGTGGTGAATCGCAAACTCGACCTCGTGGCGACCGTTGTCGAGGTGCTTCGCCCCTACGAATCCCGCTGCGCAACCATGGGACTGATGGGCATGCACTGGGCGGGACCGGTTGCTTACACGCTGGCGGTGCTGCACGCCGGCCTCGGCAACCTGGACGAGGCCTCGCGGCAGTTTGCGCGAGCGATGGACATGGCCCGCAGGATGCGCGGGAAGCCGATGATCGCGCGAATCTACGAAGGCATGTCGGAGCTTGCCCGGCGCTCAGGCGATGCGGCGAAGGCAGAACATTACGCACAGGAAGCGGCAGCGATTGCGCGACGGCTGCACCTGCGGCCTTCACGCTTGTCACCTGATGCCCCTTCCGATCCGCATCCTGCCATCACGGGAACTTCGGACGAGGCATTTTCGATGTCCCTCGAAGGTGACGTCTGGAACATCTGCTTTCGCCAGCAGACGGCGCTGGTACGAGATACCCGCGGTTTGCAGATGCTCGCCCGCCTCATCGCACAGCCAGACCAGGACATCCACGTCCTCGATTTAAGTGGTGCGGGCGCATCTTCTGCGAGCAGCAGCGACACCGTCCCGGCGCTGGACGACCAGGCGCGGCAGGAGTACCGGCACCGGGTGCACGAGCTCGAGGAAGGGCTCGAAGAGGCCACCGAATTGGGAGACCAGGGACGGATCGAGGCACTACAGGAAGAAATGGAGTTCATAAGCCGCGAGCTGTCTCGCGCCTTCGGGCTTGGCGGGCGCCAGAGACCTTCCGGGGCTGCGGCCGAGCGTGCCCGGGTGAACGTAAGGCGGCGTATCAAGGACGCCATCCAGCGCGTCGGGGAACAGCTGCCGGAGGCCGGGCGCTACCTCGACAACACGGTGAAAACCGGAAGTTACTGCCGTTACACACCGCTGTAACCGGTTCCCGGGTCCGCCGGGAACATCGTTCCTCCAATAGTTACGCCTTCCGGGGCAAGAGCGGCGTCTTGCCGTCTCGAACCGGAAGAATCTCTGAAATGGCCCTCAATCGTCGGGCGGCGTGGCTGACCATCTCGATCGCTGCCCCCTATATCGTCGACGTCCAGTCGCTGACCACCCTGTTCGGGGTTGTCGCGGACACCCGGCTGCTGTCCGGCTTCTTCGACGCGGGATTCCTCCAATCGCTGCAATGGCTCCGAGCCATGAAACTGCTGACCGAGCTTTTATTGGCCGGAACGGCAACGAGTGGTTCGGCAGCCGCTATCAGGAGAGACAACATGTTCGAGTACCTCGAGCCACTGACCATCGGGCTCATTCCGACATTGATCGTCATTGATTGGGCCATTCGTGGCCGCAAGCACGATTCCACGCGCTTCTGGCGCATCCGCGCGACGGCTGTAGCTGCCGCTGTCTTCTACATCGCCGGCTACGTTGCCGTTTTCTGGGGAACCGTGTTCGGGGACTTCCACCTCGTCGACGGCAGCAGTCTAGGCACATGGGGCGGAGCGCTGGTCGGCATACTGGTGTATGAACTGGGACACTACTGGTACCACAGGTCTGCCCACCAGTTCGACTGGTTGTGGCGCGCCGGACACCAGATGCATCACAGCGCCGAGAGCCTGGATGCTTTCGGCGCCTACTGGATGCACCCGGTTGATGCCGCGCTTTTCACAACCATCGCGAGCTTCGTGTTCTTCCCGTTCCTTGGGCTTACACTGGAAGCCGGCCTCCTGGGTGGCCTGTTCCTCACGTTCAATGCCATGTTCCAGCACATGAGTTTCCGCACGCCCCGCTGGCTCGGCTACATCATCCAGCGCCCGGAAAGTCATAGCGTGCATCACGGGAAGAACATCCATCGCTACAACTATTCGGACCTGCCGCTGTGGGACATCGTCTTTGGCACGTTTCGCAACCCGGAGTCCTTCCAGAAAGAGCACGGCTTCTATCCCGGCAGCTCGGAACGAGTCGTGGAGATGCTGACGTTTCGCGACGTCACGTCGCCGAAAAGAAGGAAA
>DATGQI010000171.1:0-9250 GCA_035304285.1 Woeseiaceae bacterium | reverse complement strand
CGTGGGCGAAGCGCCTGCAGGATTCGTTCTTCGGCTTTCTGGAGAAGTCGGCGGAGAACCAGCGGATCAGTGAGCTCGCGTACCTCAAGACGCGAGACTTGTAACTGTGGAGATCGTTTATTGAGTGCGACTGAAGCGGGGGTGGACGCGTCCTTCATGAACGGGTTTCAAGATGGTGCCAGCGGAGCGCCCGGCGGGAGGGAGGGCTTCACAGGAACGCCGTGAACCCATCCATGGGGGCTTCGCACAAAACATCCATGTTTTGTGACGATCCTGAAAGTCCCTCCCCCGCCGGGGCGGCATTCTCGAACCACCAACTTCAACCGTTCATGAATAATCCACCACCCTATCGGACTGGAGACCCACCCACCTTACACGCCTTCGTGTCATTCGCCGTAAAGCTTCCCCGGCAGCCAAGTAGCCAGTTCCGGGATTGCGGCAAGGACCAGCAATGCGAACAGCTGTATGGCGACGAAGGGCATAACCCCGCGATAGATCTGCCATGTAGTGACTTCGGGCGGGGCAACGCCGCGCAGGTAGAAAAGGGCGAAGCCGAAGGGTGGCGTCAGGAAGGAGGTTTGCAGGTTGACGGCGATCATGACGCCCAGCCAGACCGGATCGAGGCCCATTGAAAGCAGGATCGGGCCGACTATGGGTACGACGACAAAGACGATCTCGATGAAGTCGAGCACGAAGCCTAGCAGGAACATGACGAGCATGACGAGCAGGACGGCGGTGAAGACGCCGCCGGGAAGCGCGTCGAGCAGGCCTCGCACCGCATCGTCGCCCCCGTAGCCTCGAAATACGAGCGAGAAGACGGACGCGCCAATGAGGATGAAAAAAACCATGCTGCTTACGCTCAGCGTGCTCCGCATGATGCTGCGAAGCCGCTCGAGCGTGAGCGCGCGGCGCTGGATAGCGATCATTAGCGCCCCCATCGCCCCGACGCCAGCAGCCTCTGTCGGTGTCGCGAAACCGCCGAGTATGGCGCCGAGTACCGCAAGGATGAGTACGAGGGGCGGCAACAACGCGTTGAGAATCTGCGCGAGCGTGACCTTGTCCGCGGCAGAGGCGACATGCGGCGGCATGGAGCGCGGACGGAACAGGGCGACGGCGAACAGGTAGGCCATGTAAAGAGTCACCAGCAGCAGGCCGGGTATCAGCGCGCCGGCGAAGAGGTCGCCAACGGAAACGGTCCTTGGCGAAAAATTTCCCTGTGTAAGCTGCGCCTGCTGGTAGGCGGAAGACATAACGTCGCCCAGCATCACCAGGATGATCGACGGCGGGATGATCTGTCCCAGCGTGCCGGAAGCACAGATCGTCCCGGTGGCGATTTCCGGTGAATAGCCCCGCTTCAGCATTGTCGGCAGGGAGAGGAGACCCATGGTCACGACGGTTGCTCCGACGATTCCCGTGCTTGCGGCGAGCAGCATCCCGACCAGCGTAACCGACAAGCCCAAGCCGCCGCGCAAGCGGCCGAACAGCGAACTCAAAGTTTCCAGCAGGTCCTCGGCAATGCGCGCCCGTTCCAGGGTGATCCCCATGAAGACGAACAGGGGTACGGCGACGAGGGTGTCATTCGACATGATGCCGAAGAGGCGGCTCGGCATCCCCGTCAGGAAGGCAGATTCGAACCCGCCGCCGATAACACCGGCGAAAGCGAAAGCCAGCCCTGTGCCGGCCAGGGTGAAGGCTACCGGGAAGCCCGCCATGAGCAAAAGGATCACGGCAGCGAACAGCAGGAGGGCAACCCACTCCATGTCAGTCGGCGCGCGGGCGGCGAGGTTTGTTCACAACCCGGGATCCGGTGCGCCGGAGCGGTCCTCGCGCAACGTGCGGAGCGAAGTCAGCAACAGGGAAACCCCCTGCAACGCCACCAGAAGCGGCATGAGCAGCAGGACTGACTTGAGCAGCGGGATCATGGGGTACGGCAGGCCGCCCGCATCGCGTCCTCCTTCGCGGATGGACCAGGACGCCGCCACGTAGTCGAAAGACTCGTAAAAAATGAAGGCACACAGCGGGAACAGGAAGAGCAGCACTCCGGCTATGTCTATGCCCGCGCGCCCGGCGGGGGTCATGCCCCGGTAGAAGATGTCGACCCGCACATGCTCGTCGCGTTGCAACGCATAGGCGCCGCCTAGCATGAACACCGCTGCATGCATCCACGTCACCGATTCCTGCATCCAGATGGGCCCGACATCGAAGGCATAGCGCAGGACCACGATGGCGAACGTGAACAGCACCATGCCCAAAGTCAGCCAGGCGACGCTGGCGCCGATTGTCCGGTTCAGAGCATCGATACCCGCAACCAAACGACTGCTCGTGCTCACTTCCCCCCCCCCCCAAAAGCCGCATCAGCCTTTTTGTTTTTTTACCAGGCGTTTGAGAAATACGTTCATCTCTTTCGCCGCCTGGCGGTCGCCCTGCTGTTCCGCTACCGCAATGCCCTCACGATACGCTGACATCGCTTCGTCGTCGCGGCCGGTTTCGGCCAGGCAGCGCCCCAGCAGTTTCCACGCGGCAGAATACTTCCGGTCCAGTTCGATAGCACGCTGCAGATGTAAAATGGCTCCTGCGTGATCCCCGACGCTGATGTACTCGTTGCCGAGTGAGAAACGCAACAACGCCGAGTCCTGCCCCCGTTCGAGCATTTTAAGGAGTGCTTCTATGCGCTCTGCAGTCATCGTCGCCAGAACGTCGGTGTGACCAGGACGAGAAGCGTGAAAATTTCCAGCCGTCCAAGCAGCATGCCGGCTACGGCAATCCATTTCGCACCGTCGTTGACAGTCATGAACCCTCCCGCCGCGTCGCCAAGGCCGGGACCCAGGTTATTCAAACTGGCGGCGACAGCGGAGAACGCCGTTACCTGGTCAAGCCCGGTCGTCAGCATCGCCAGCATCATTACCCCGAACACAATCATGTAGACGGAGAAGAAACCCCAGACCGCATCCACCACCCGCACCGGCACTGCCTGCTTGCCGAGCTTCACCGGAAGCTCCGCGCTGGGGTGGACCAGGCGCACGATCTCGCGCACGCCCTGTTTGTAAATCAGCAACCAGCGAATGACCTTGATGCCGCCCGCCGTCGAGGCAGCGCAGCCGCCGATGAAGCTCGCAAAGATCAACAGGACCGGCAATGCTCCCGGCCAGGACGAGAAGTCCGCCGTAGTGAAGCCGGTCGTCGTCGCGATAGACACAGCCTGGAACAGCCCATTGATGAAATTGGCCCCGGGATCGCCGTATGTACCGGTCCACAGCAACGACGCGATCACAATGGTCGATACCGTCACAAGGATGACGACGTAGGCGCGAAACTCAGGGTTCTCGAAGTAATGCCTGATGGTCAGATGTCGCCAGCCGAAGAAGTGCAACGAGAAATTGATCCCCGCCATGAACATGAAAATAACCGCGACAGCGTCGACGGCAGCGCTGTTGTAATGCGCAAAGTTCAAGTCGTGGGTGCTGAAGCCGCCAATGGCTACCGTCGAAAACGCGTGGCAAAGCGAGTCGAACCAGTTCATACCGGTTGCCTTGTAGCCGATCACGCAAAGCGCCGTAAAGGCCAGGTATACGTACCACAGCGCTTTCGCGGTCTCGGCGACCCTGGGCGTCAGCTTGGTGTCCTTGACCGGGCCCGGCATCTCGGCTCGATAGAGCTGCATCCCGCCGACGCCGAGCATTGGCAATATCGCGACTGCCAATACAATGATGCCCATGCCGCCCAGCCACTGGAGTTGCTGCCGGTAAAACAGGATGGACTTCGGCAAGCCGTCGAGCCCTGTGAGGACGGTTGCGCCTGTTGTGGTCAAACCCGACATGGACTCGAACACCGCGTCCGTAAGCGTCATCGCGGGGCGTTCGCTCAGGTAGAACGGCAGCGCGCCGAACAGGCCGAGCACGATCCAGAAGGACGCGACCACGACGAAGCCGTCGCGCAGGCGCAGTTCCTTGCGGTTGTTGCGCACCGGTAGCCACAACAGGAAGCCTACAGACAGCGTGACCGCGAACGCTTTGATGAAGGAAAGCCACGCCTCGCCCTGGTAAATGAAACTGAAAATGAGCGGCGTCAGCATCGTCAGGCTGAACAACATCAGCAGCAGCCCGAGAATCCTCTGCGCAACCGTCCAGTTCATGCCTTAGTGCCCCGCGCGTGCCTCAACGGCCCGCGTCCTCAGACGAAAGCCACATCTACCTGGAACAGCTCTTCCAGGCGCTCGATCTTGCGCCGGTCGGTCATGAACAGGATGACGTGATCGTCGGACTCGATCACGATATCGTGGTGGGCGATGATCACCTCCTCGCCACGGACGATGGCGATGATGCTCGTTCCCCGCGGCAGTTCGATTTCCTCCACCTTGCGCCCGACCACCCTGGAACTCTTCTCGGTTCCATGCGCTATTGCCTCGATGGCTTCAGCGGAGCCCTTCCTGAGCGAATGCACCTTGACGACGTCGCCGCGCCTGACGTGCGCCAGCAGCGAGCCTATTGTCACCTGCTGCGGCGATATCGCGATATCAATAGACCCGGACTCGACCAGCCCGACGTAGGAGGGCCTGTTGATCAGCGCCATAACCCTGTGTGCTCCCAACCGCTTTGCCAGCATCGCGGACAGGATGTTCGCTTCCTCAGCGTTAGTGAGTCCGCAGAACACGTCGATGCTGTCGATGTTTTCCTCGATCAGCAGTTCCTCGTCGGCGGCGTCTCCAACCAGCACGATTGCCTTGTTCAGCTGCTCCGATATGAGACGCGCGCGCTGGGGGTCGCGCTCGATGATCTTGACCTGGTTGGTCGCCTCCAGCGCCAGTGCCAGCCGCAGCCCGATGTTGCCGCCGCCGGCGATCACCACCCGCCGCACCGGTTCCTCGAGCTTGCGCATCTCGCTCATGAACAGGCGAATGTCCTGGCGGGCGGCGACGAAAAAGATCTCGTCACCTTCCTCGATCACAGTGTCGCCTTCGATCCTGATTGCCGCGCCGTTACGATAGATTGCAGCGATGCGTCCCTCCGCATGCGGGACATGCTGCTTCAGCACCGAGATCTTCTGCCCGACCATCGGTCCGTTGCGATCGGCCATAGCCCCTACCAGCCGGACCCTGCCCTGGGCAAACTCGAGCACCTGCAACGCGCCCGGATAAAGAATCAGCTGTTCAACGTACTCGCACACGAGCTGTTCGGGACTTATGCGAAGGTCCACCGGGAAGGCGTCTTGCGCGAAAAGCGCATCTGCTTTCATGTAGTCGGCAGCGCGGATTCGGGCGATCTTGGTTGGCGTATGGTGCAAAGTAAATGCGACCTGGCAGGCCACCAGGTTCGTTTCGTCGCTGTCGGTCAGTGCGATGATGATATCGGCGTCGCTGGCTCCGGCGCGCTCCAGCACGTCCGGGTAGGCAGCGTGGCCGACGACAGTGCGGATATCCAGCCTGTCCTGCAGCTCGCGCAGCACATCGGGACGGGTATCCACCACCGTCACTTCATTCGCCTCTTCGCGCGACAGGTGGTAGGCCGCGGAGGAGCCGACCTGGCCGGCTCCCAGTATGAGGATCTTCATTATTCCTGGGGCCTGTTGATCTTCATATGTACCGCAGGGCCAGGCCCGTCGGAGCGGGCCTGGCAATGCACGAAAGAACCGGGCGCAATCTTACATGAGATCCAGGTTGGCATAGCTCAGCACCAGCCACTTGGTACCGGCATGCTCGAAGTTCACCTCGACCCGCGCGTGCGCGCCCTGGCCTTCGCAGTTCAGGATTACGCCGTCGCCAAATTTCTTGTGGTGCACCCTCTGTCCCAGTCGCAGTCCCAGCTCCGCGGCTGGAGCAATCCCGCCGGCCGCGCCGCTCCGTGAGCGCACGTTCGTATATTGCGGCCGCAGTACCTGCACTCGTGGCCGGATCTCCTCGATGAGCTGTTCCGGAATTTCCTTGATGAAGCGGGAAGGTTGCGAAAAGCTGTCCATCCCATGCAGCCGTCGCTGCTCCGCGTAGGTGATGTACAGGGTTTCCTTGGCGCGGGTTATACCGACGTAGCAGAGCCTTCGCTCCTCCTCCAGCCCGTCCTTGTCGGCGATGGAACGCTGGTGCGGAAAAAGCCCGTCCTCCATGCCGCACAGGAAGACCAGGGGAAATTCGAGGCCCTTCGCCGAGTGCATCGTCATCAACTGTACGCAGTCTTCCCAGGCATCTGCCTGGCCCTCCCCCGCCTCGAGCGCGGCATGCGCCAGGAACTCATCGATGGCGCTCATCTCGGCGGCGGGGTCCGGTTCGAAGCTCTTCGCCGCGCTGACCAGCTCCTCGAGGTTCTCGACGCGCGTCTCCCCACGTTCGCCTTTCTCCTTCTGGAAAAACTCGATCAGCCCGCTACGCTGGATGACGTGATCGACCACGTCATGCAAAGCCAGCCCCTCGGTCTCACGCGCCATGCGTTCGATGAGATTCAGGAACGCGAGGACAGCGGAACTGGCGCGGCCTCCAATCGCATCGCTCGCCACCGCGCCTGCGGCACGCCATAACGAACAACCGTTTGCGCGGGCGTACGATCGCATGGCCTCTACCGTGCGGGCGCCGATGCCACGGGTCGGCCTGTTGACGATGCGTTCGAATGAACTGTCATCCTCGCGGTTGGACATCAGTCGCAGGTACGCAAGCGCGTCCTTGATTTCCGCCCGCTCGAAGAAGCGCAGTCCGCCGTAGACCCGGTACGGAAGTCCCGCGTTGATGAGCGCCTCTTCCAGTGCGCGCGACTGGGCGTTCGACCTGTACAGGACCGCCGCGTCCGCGCGAGGGTTGCCCTGCTCGCTCCACTCTTTCAGGCGCCCGATCACGAACGCTGCCTCGTCGCGCTCGTTGTAGGCCGCGTAGACACGGATCGGCCCGCCTTCCTTGCCCTCCGTCCACAGGTTCTTGCCCATGCGCGAGCTGTTGTTTGCGATCACCGCATTCGCAGCGTTGAGGATCGTCGACGTGGAGCGGTAATTTTGCTCCAGCTTTACGATTTCCGCTCCCGGGAAATCTTTCTGGAACTGGTAGATGTGCTCCACTCGCGCGCCACGCCAGCGGTATATCGACTGGTCGTCGTCACCCACGGCGAATGGAATACCCGTCTTGCCTGCGAGCAGGCGCAGCCACGCATACTGGATCGCGTTCGTGTCCTGGAACTCGTCCACCAGCAAATGCCTGAAGCGCCTCTGGTAGTGCGCGAGCAGGTCCGCGTTATCCCGCCACAGTTCATGCGCCCGCAGCAAAAGCTCCGCGAAGTCCACCAGGCCGCCGCGGTCGCAGACTTCCTGGTAGCTGCGATAGAGCGAGATGAACTGCCGGCGATTGGGATCGCGCTCGTCATCCAGGTGCTGCGGCCTCAAGCCCTCGTCCTTCTGCGCGTTGATGAAGTACTGGATCTCCCGCGGCACCCACCGCGTCTCGTCGAGTTCCAGCCCTCGCAGCAGGCGCTTGATGATGCGCAACTGGTCGTCGGAATCAATGATCTGGAAATTCTGTGGCAGGCCGGCATCCTGCCAGTGCCGGCGCAACAGCCGGTGCGCGAGGCCATGAAACGTCCCTACCCACAGGTGGTTCACCGGCATGCGCAGCAGCGATTCGATGCGCCCGCGCATTTCGGCTGCCGCCTTGTTGGTGAACGTAACCGCCAGCAGGCTTTCAGGCGATGCGCCCTCGACCTCCATGAGCCACGCCGCCCGGTGCGTCAGCACCCGCGTCTTGCCGCTGCCCGCACCCGCGATCACCAGCATCGGCACTAACGGCCCCGTCACCGCCTTGCGCTGCGCATCGTTCAGCGAGGCCAGTATCGGCGTCACATCCCCGGTAATACCCGTTGCTGCGGGCTGTGTGTGATGCATTCTGTGCATTGCGGTGAGATTACAGGACTTCGGTAAGCTTTGTGGCGCGCGTAAAGGGGGCGTAAAGGGGACAGATCTATTTTTCGTGCAGCAGTCGAAGCCGGCATAGCCAGCAGGAGAAAAATAGATCTGTCCCCTTTACGCCCCGAAAAATAGATCTGTCCCCTTTACGCCCCGGCGAATAATGGGCTTAGAGCCCAAAAGTAACCTTGAAGTAATGATCCAGAAGCAATGCCGCAAACAGCAGCATCAAATAGTTAATGGAGTACTTGAAAACTCGCATCGGCAGGCGCGGGCTTTCGTCGAGCCTCATGCGGATCGCGTAATAAAGGAAGATGCCGCCGAGCGACAGCGCAGCGGCCAGATAGATCAGGCCGCTCATGCCGGAGAGGTAAGGCAGGATCGTTACCAGCACCAGCAGGATGGTGTAGAGCAGGATGAACTGGCGCGTGAACTTGTCGCCGTGGGTTACCGGCAGCATCGGAATGCCGACTTTCTCGTAGTCCGCCTTGCGGGCGATTGCGAGCGCCCAGAAGTGCGGTGGCGTCCAGACAAAGATAATAAGGAATAGAAGCAGGGCATTGGCGTGCACTTCGCCGGTAACAGCGGCCCAGCCGAGCACGGGCGGGGCTGCACCGGCGGCGCCGCCGATGACGATGTTCTGCGGCGTGGCGCGTTTGAGCCAGACCGTGTAGACGACGGCGTAGCCGATCAGGGATGCGAATGTCAGCACCGCCGTCAGCGGATTGACGAGAAACCAGAGAATGAGCATTGCGAGCGCGCAGAGGATTGCCGCGAACCCGACCGCATGCGCTTCGGACATGCGGCCCTGCGGCAGGGGGCGCCTGCGCGTACGGGACATCTGGATGTCGATTCGCGCGTCGAGGAGATGGTTGATCGCCGCCGCGGACGATGCCGCGAGCCCGATGCCGAGTGTGCCGTAAAGCAGCGCGGCCGCCCCCGGCCACCCGGGTACAGAAAGGAACATGCCGACGATAGCCGTGAACACGATCAGCAAGACGACCCGTGGTTTCGTCAGCTCGTAATAATCGCGCCACCCGGCGGTGCCCTGCAGGCTACGTACGTTCAATTCTCATGCTCCGGTTCTTGTAAGGCCGCCGAGGTGCGGTTTTCCTGCCTGTTCCCTGTCTTCCCAAGGCATTCTGCGGCTAGCCGATGCGCGAAAGGTCAAGCAGGTGCTGGATGTCCTCGACCATGTCGCCGGGATCGATCTCTGGAGGGAAATACATCACCAGGTTTCCGAGCGGGTCCACGAGAAAGAAGCCTCCCGGCGACATTTCCTGCGGTCGGCGGGCCTCGAGAAGCTCGTTCAGTTCCGGGTCTTCGATGATCGCAAGGCCGGCATGCTGCTCCTCGATAAACACTCTATCCGGGGCCGTAG
>DATGQI010000170.1:0-8415 GCA_035304285.1 Woeseiaceae bacterium | reverse complement strand
ACGAGTTCCGCGACCTGACGACAGACGCACTTGTCGGCGAGGAGCCGCTCTACGCACTCGAAGCCGACGTCGTGCAGATCTTTTTTTCGTTCTGGTACTAGCTGCAATAAGGGGACATGCACTAAGGGGACAGATTTAATTAAATCTGTCCCCTTAGTGCATGTCCCCGGCAGGCCAGCTCGCTAGCGGTGGAATTCCCCGGCGCGCTCCGGCTGGTACAGGATTTCCTCTATCCGGACCTGGATCGTGCCGCCGCCGGGTTTTGGCCATTCGATCTCGTCGCCCTGGGTGAGTCCGAGCAGAGCACTACCAACAGGAGCCAGGACGGAAATGGTTCCGCCGCTCTGGTCGACATCCTTCGGGTATACCAGCGTCAGCTGGAACTCTTCCTGCGACGACTGAACCCTGAACTTCACGGTTGAATTCATCGTGACGACCGTCGGTGGTATCTCCTGAGGCTCGACCACATCGGCACGATCCAGCTCGGCCTCGAGCTCCGCCTTACCGGGAAATGATTTTCCCCGCATGGATTCCAGAAGAGCCTCAAGCCTCTCTGCATCACGTGTCGATATCACTACTTTCGGTGCCGTGCCCACTGCTTTCCCCGGTCGTTTGTGCGAATCCAGTGCAGAGTATAGAGGATCGGACTGGTGAATAGGCACGGGTCGACGCGCGTTCGCCTGTAAGGCATCCTTGCAGGTGATATTTCTCGCACCGTTGCCTTCGGCAGCGCAGGATCTCCGATCATGCACTTTCGCCTTACCACTCTCCTCGACTACGGATTCCGCCCGTTTTTCCTCCTGAACGGCATTTTCGCCATCGTCGTGGTGCTCCTGTGGACCCTGTTGTGGCATGGCGGATGGCCGTCGGGCCCTGAAAATTTTGCGCTATGGCACGCCCACGAAATGCTGGTCGGGTTCGCAATGGCGACAGTTGCGGGCTTTCTTCTCACCGCGATTCCCAACTGGACCGGTCGTCCACGCCTGGAGGGGTGGCTCCTGGGCTGGCTTGTTCTGGCGTGGCTCTGCGGGCGCATTGCGATGGCGACGTCCGGCTTCCTGCCGGCCTGGTTCGTAGCGCCAGTCGACCTGGCATTCCCGCTGTTGCTTTTCCTGTTCGTGCTGCAGGAGATCGTGAGCGCGGGTAACCGGCGCAACTATCCGATCATTGCGATCACCCTGGTATTGCTGTTGTTGAACCTCTTGTACCACCTGGGTGCCGCGGGACGTGTGCCCGGCGCAGACCGCACTGCGATTTATCTGATGACGCACACGATACTGCTGCTCATTACCGTGATCGCAGGACGCGTCATCCCTAACTTCACGGCCAACTGGATGCGCAATCATGGCGTCCCACGCGTTCCCGCCAACAATACGACCATCGATCGGCTGACCATCCTCGCGACCGTGCTGGTCGGCCTCGCGGCCAGCCAGTCGCAAGTCGGGACGATAACGGGATCGCTTGCAGTGGCTGCTGCGATACTCCACGGCGTGCGCCTCGCTGCGTGGCGAGGGCTGGCGGCACGCGCGGAGCCGCTACTCCTGGTGCTGCATGTCGCCTATGCGTGGCTCCCAATCGGCTACGCGTTGATGGCCTGCGCGGCATTCGGCTTCCTCGTCCCGCCGACTGCTGCATTGCACGCTCTGACAGTCGGTGCGATCGGCACCATGATCCTGGCGATGATAACGCGTGTGCCGCTTGGCCATACCGGCAGGCCGCTGCACGCGTCGCGGCTAACGGTTGTTGCTTATGTTGTCCTCACGCTTGCGGTCATGCTCCGTGTGCTGGGCCCGCTCGCCGGTCCTGCTTACCCGCACATGATCGACGTGTCTGCCGCGGCCTGGGTCCTGGCTTTCGCCATCTTCGTCTTCCAGTACTGGCCCATCCTGACCGGGCCGCGAGCATCATAATCCGGACGCTGGGGTACAATCCCGCATCGCGGGCGGGCGCCGTCCATTGCAGAGGAAGTGACATGGGTCGTTTGGCGGGGATCGCGCGCAGGGACAGGAAGCGGGCACCAATGCAGACGCTGGAACACGCCGAGATCAGTTCCGAATCCGGCGTCGCTTGTGATTTCCGTGGAAAACCGGGGCCGCGCCAGGTGACGGTCATTTCTGCGGCCGCGTGGCAAGCCGCGTGTGCCGAGCTCAATGACGACCTCCCGTGGACTACGCGGCGAGCGAACCTGCTCGTTGAGGATGTCGAGCTGCCAAAGAGCATCGGAGCCATACTGAGAGTGGGCCCGGTGCGTCTCCAGATAACCGGGGAAGTCGATCCATGCTCCCGCATGGAGGAGCAGCGTCCGGGACTTAAGGCGGCCTTGCAACCGGAGTGGCGCGGCGGCGTCAGTTGCACCGTCATTGCGGGCGGCCCGGTCTCGCTGGGGGATGAGGTCGAAGTGGAGGCGGGCTGACTCGAGCCCTCGGTATGCTCTACTGGGTCGCCGGAATCCTGCTGGTTCTCGCTCTTTTCGTAGCGGTTATATACAACCGTCTCGTGAGGGATCGAAATCGCGTCGATGGGGCGTGGAGCGATATCGATGTGCAACTGCAGCGGCGACACGATCTCATACCGCAACTCGTCAAGGCCGTCGACCAGTATGCTCGCTACGAACGCGCAACGATCGAGGCCGTCACCGCGTTGCGCGCCGAGGCAATGCGCACCACGGACATTGAGAAGCTCGGGAAAGCAGAAGAGGAATTGAGCAGCGGTGTACAGCGCCTGTTGGCAGTCGCCGAGCAATATCCGGATCTCAAGGCGAATGAGAACTTCCTGAAGCTGCAGGCAGAGTTGGTAGAAACCGAGGACTACCTGCAGTTCGCGCGCCGGTATTACAACGGGTCAGTTCGTGAATTCAACACCCGCATCGAAACAGTGCCAAATAACATCGTGGCCGGCTGGTTCGGCTTTGCGCCGCGCAGCTTTTTCCAGAAGAGATCCGACGACGTTGCCGCGGTCCCGCTGGTGGAGATAGGGCGCATAGAATGAGGACGTTCCGGTGAGCAGGATTGTCATCGCTCTTCTGTTGGTTTGCAGCACCGCGCTGGGTGACGAAAGGATCCTGGGCTATCACAGCGATATCCTGGTGCGACAGGACGGCTGGATCGAAGTCACCGAAACCATCTCGGTCAGGGCAGAGGGAAAAGACATCCGGCGTGGAATTTATCGCGACTATCCCACGCGCTACAGGGACGACTTCGGTAACAGCCTCGAGGTGCGCTACGAACCACGCTCGCTTTTGCGAGACGGCCAGGCAGAGAGCTTCCACACCGAGAAACGGGGCAACGGCGTTCGCACCTACTTCGGTTCGGCGGATCGACGGCTGGATCCTGGTGAATACACCTACACCTGGCGCTACGATGCAGGGAGGATGCTCGGGTTCTTCGAAGAGTACGACGAACTCTACTGGAATGTCACCGGACTCGGATGGCAGTTCCCGATCGATCGTGCGTCGGCGACGGTCAGCTTCGACTTCGACCTGCCGCCCGAGGCCGTTTCGGCGAAGGCATATACCGGCACATTCGGATCAAGAGGAGAAGACTATTCTGCCTCGACCGAGTCCGGCCGTGCGCAGGTAAACGTAGAGACGACGAAGCCGCTACGTGCCGGGGAAGGATTGACGATCGCAGTGAGCTGGCCCAAGGGGTACGTCGTCAAGCCTTCCGTCATACAGCGGGCAATATGGTTGGTTGCGGACAATGCAAACCTGCTGGTGGCGCTCGGTGGCCTGGTGGCAATCCTGGGCTACTACATACCCGTGTGGCGGCGGTTCGGACGGGACCCGAAAGAAGGGCTCGTCGTGACCCGATACGAGCCCCCCGAAGGGTTCTCGCCTGCATCGCTCCGGTATATCGACCGCATGAGCTACGACAACAAGGTAATGACCGCGGCAGTAGTCAATCTTGCAGTCAAGGGATATCTGCGCATAGAAAAGGCAGGCAAGACGCATGTGCTGCATCGCCTTGGCGCAGGCCCCGTAGCAGCGCCCCTGGCCGCCGGGGAACAGGCGCTTCTTTCGCAGTTGTTCAGGGACGGTAGCCGCATCGAACTCGAGGCCGGCAACTACAAACTTATTGGCAAGGCCATGGAGAACCACCGCTCCTCGCTGAAACGCGACTACGCGAACCGCTACTTCAGGACCAACGGCGCCATGAACCTGCCGGCAGTGCTCATCGCGCTTGCTTCTTCCGTCATTGCCTTCGCGGTGGGCGGGCCCACTCCGTTCGTCGTCGGGCTCGTTATCCTGATGGTTGTCGCAATTATCGTTTTCGCGATCCTGATGAAACGCCCGACCGGACTTGGCCGCAAGGTCCTCGACCAGGCGGCAGGCTTCCGCGAGTACCTGGAGGTCGCCGAGAAGGAAGAGATGAACCTGAGGAATCCGCCGGAAAAGACGCCGGAACTCTTCGAGCGCTACCTGCCTTTTGCCCTTGCGATGGATGTGGAGCAACGCTGGGCGGAGCGGTTCGCCGAAATCTTCGCCAATTTGCGTGGGGCGGGTGGCGCTCCGTATCATCCTGCCTGGTACAACGGCACCTGGAACGTCAACAACTTCAGCCACGCGACAGCAAGCATGACCAGCGGCCTGAGCAGCGCGATCAGCTCGTCGGCCAAGGCGCCGGGATCCTCTTCCGGCAGTGGCAGTGGCGGTTTCTCCGGAGGCGGGGGCGGCGGCGGAGGCGGCGGCGGCTGGTAGGTTTCCCCAGCCTCGATTCAGTCGCGCGAAGACAAATGCCATATCGGCCGAAGCAAAAGGACAAAGTTTGAACCAGTATTCCTCTCAGCGGCGAGGCCCGGCGGATACCAGCGCGATCCCGAATGTCATTTTCGTGCTGCTTATCACGAACGGGCTCGTTTACGCGGCGCAGCAACTGGCGCCGGAGTTCATGCTGACGTATTTTCCGCTGTGGCCGCTCGCCTCCCAGAATCCACAATTCAAGCCATGGCAACTCGTAACCTATGGCTTCCTGCACGACATGTATGGCCTGAGCCACATTCTATTCAATATGTTCGGGCTGTGGATGTTCGGCAGGGATCTCGAGCGGCTCATGGGGCCGCAGCGATTTCTCATTTATTACATGACTTGCGTGATCGGGGCCGGCGTGGTGCAACTGGTCGTCGCAGGCATGCAGGGAGGCACCTGGCCCACGCTCGGCGCCTCGGGCGGCGTATTCGGGATACTGCTCGCCTACGGGATGGCGTTCCCGAATCGTACTGTCATGCTGCTTATCCCGCCGATCCCGATGAAAGCCAAGTACTTTGTTATCGCCTATGGATTGCTGGAATTGGTCCTGGGGGTCAGCGGCCGCGCACCCGGAGTCGCCCACTTCGCCCACCTGGGCGGCATGCTGTTCGGGTTCATCCTGCTGCAGTACTGGAGGGGCCAGCGCAGGCGTTGATCAAGCCGGCGGCGACGGGCGCCGACCATGCACTGGCCACGGCGCAATATTGTGTGATCGCAATCGAGGTTTAACCTGCAACCAATTTCCGCGCAGCGGCATCTCAGGTTAAATAGGGGTTCCCTGTCCGGGGAAACAACGACGAAGAACAACAGGAGCGATAAGTGGATTTGAAGCGTAGGCAGTTTCTGGGCAGCATGGCTGCCGGCAGCGCAATCCTGACAATGCCGGCGTTCCTCTCCGGCTGTGGCGTGAGCCCGGCGGCATCGCCCACGTCGCCTCCGCCTGCGAACCCGTTTCTCACCTGGTTCGGAGTCGACGAGGCCACGATTGCGAAAGTGATGGCCGAACTGACGGCGAACGGTGCGGATGCCGCAGATCTCTACTTCCAGCATACGCGCGTCAACTTTCTCGGCATGGAAGATGGCATCGTCAGCCGTGCGGACTCCGAGATCGCACAGGGAGTCGGCCTTCGAGCCGTGGTCGGCGACCAGACCGGCTACGCGTTCACCGAGGACCTGACCTTGCCGTCGATGCTGGCGGCAGCGAGGACAGCGGCGGCGATCGCTTCCGGATCGAAGGTCGTTCCGCCGCAGGCATTCAATCCGAAGAACTCAGGCGATCTCTACAGGACGCAGGTTGCCTGGGCCGATATCGGCGTGGACAGCAAGCTGCCGCTATTGCAGCGGGTCGACCGCCTGGCCAGAGCCGGCGATCCGTCGGTCGACAAGGTTTCGGTGTACTGGGCCGATTCGGATGAGCGGGTGCTGATCGCGACCCTGGACGGACACCTGATCACCGACCACAGGCCGATGACGAGGTTGAGCGCGCAGGTCACGGCGACCCGCAACGGCGAGTCGCAAAGCGGCTTCTCGAACATCGCCGCGCGCGAGGAGTTTTCCTGGTACACCAGCGAGCGAATCGACAGGATGGTCAAGGAAGCCGTCGATCGCACGCTGATCCTGTTTGAGGCGAAGCGGCCGCCCGCCGGCGAGATGCCGGTCATTTTAGCGGCTGGTCCCAGCGGCATCCTGCTGCACGAGGCGATCGGCCACGGCATGGAAGCCGACTTCAACCGCAAGGGCACGAGCATCTATTCCGACATGATCGGCAAACCGGTGGCCGAGTCCTTCATTACTGTCGTGGACCAGGCGACGATCCCGAAAGAGCGTGGCGCGCTCAACTACGACGACGAGGGTAACGAATGCGGGCGCACGGTGCTGGTGGAAAACGGCATCCTGAAGTCTTACCTGCACGACTCCATCAGCGCGCGTCACTACAAGGTGCCCACCACGGGTTCCGGCCGGCGCGAGTCTTATCGTTTTGCCCCGATGCCAAGGATGACCTGTACCTTCATGGAGGACGGGCCGCACACCCGCGAAGAGATTATCGCGGCTGTGGACAATGGTATCATCGCCGAGACCTACACGAACGGCCAGGTGCAGATCGGCGCCGGCGACTATACCTTCTACGTGAAAAACGGCTGGCTCGTGGAGAAGGGGCGGGTTACCGCACCGATAAAGGACGTAAACATCATTGGTAATGGCCCTGAATCCCTGCGGCGCATAACGATGGTGGCGAACGACGGTCATCTCGACACCGGTGGCTGGACTTGCGGGAAGAACGGCCAGCAGGTGCCGGTCTCGCAGGGCATCCCGACCGTGCTGGTCTCAAGCATGACAGTGGGAGGCGAAAGTGCGAGCTGAGCTTGCCGGGCGAGCCCAGCAGGCGGTCGACCGGGCGCTCGCGGCCGGCGCCGACGACGTCTGGGCAGTGGCTCAGCAAAGTCGCGACGTCGAATTCAGCTATCGCGACGGCGCGCTGGAAAAGGTGCAGGATGCAACATCGCGCAACCTGTCGATCCAGGTTTATGCGAACGGCCGCTATTCCAGCCATCAAACCACCGACCTGAATCCCGACCGGCTCGGCAGTTTCCTGGCGCAGGCGGTGGCGAGTACCGCCGCGCTGGAGCCGGATCCTCACCGGGCGATCACGCCTGCCGAACTGTTCGAGGACCGGCCTCGGGCGAACCTGGATCTCGTGGACCCCGCCGTGGCAGGACTCGAGCGCGAGCAGCGGCTGGAATGGTGCGTGAGCCTCGATGAGGCGGCCCGGAATCACGAAAAGGTGATTTCCGCGACGTCAGGCATTTACGACGGCTCCGTGGCTTACGCTGTTGCCAGCAGCAATGGCTTCGAAGGGTTCCGGAATGCAACCTATTGCTGGCTAGGCACCAACGTAACCTTGAAGGACCGGGGGGACCGCCGCGCGTCCGACGGCTTCTATGCGGGCGGTACTCATGTCTCGGGCCTTCCGGACGCCCGTGCTGTGGCCGAGATGGCGCTCGATCGGGCGCTCGTGAGGCTCGACGCTGACAAAGGGCCAACCACACGCACAACGATGCTGGTCGATTCCCGCGCAGCATCGTCGCTGGTCGGGCGGCTGCTGCAGTCGGCGTATGCGCGCAGCGTGCAGCAGGGCAGGTCTTTCTGGTCGAACCTGCACGGAAGGAAGGCCTTCAGCGAAAAGCTGACCCTCGTCGATGAACCGTTGATACGCCGGGGCTTGAACTCCCGGCTGTTTGACGACGAAGGCATCGCAGCCCGGAAATTGCCGCTTGTCGAGGCCGGCGTTGTCAGGAACATCTACGTCGACACATATTACGGGCGCAAGGCCGATATGCAGCCGACCACGGGCAGTCCGTCCAACGTAACGGTAGGCACCGGCAACCTTTCGCTGGAGGAACTGGTCGCGGAGGTGGGGGAGGGCATCTACGTCACCTCCTGGCTTGGCGGGAACGCTGACGGCACGACTGGCGATTTCTCGCTCGGGCTGCGCGGTCATGTCATCGAGAACGGAGTCATCGGACGCCCCGTCGGGGAGATGAACGTGACCGGAAATTTGCGCAAGTTGTTCGGACGGCTCGAGATGACCGGCACCGACGTCTATCCCTATGCGACGATCCTGTCGCCGTCCCTGGTATTCACCGGCGTGGATTTCTCGGGAGGCTGAGAAG
>DATGQI010000169.1:0-2938 GCA_035304285.1 Woeseiaceae bacterium | reverse complement strand
TGTCATCGCGGCGCAGCTCGAGTGAGCGATCCTGGTAAAGATTGTTTGCTGCGATGTTGCGCGCCGAGCGATTGTCCCAGTCGTCGATCAGCCGGAAGACGGCGGACGCTGTGTCGACCAATGCCGGAGCCGGGACCGCATCCCTCTCTTTCATTACGCCGTTCCGGTGCAGGATGTCGAGTAGCTCTCCCACGATACGGCTCGTCGGCGCGTAGGTCAGGTTGGCCATGAGGAATACGCCGGCGCCGGTTTCCGGCGACCATTGCATGTTCGATCCAAAACCCGGGAACGCACCGCCGTGGCCGACCAGTCGGCCGAACTCGCAGGTTCGCCTGACGCCTAAGCCGAATCCGTAAACGGACGCAGACGCATCGAGCGCCGCCGCGGGATGATCCCTGGTCACAGACAAGGCAGGATATCCGTTTCCCTGTTGCATCTCTCTCAAGGTTCTCCTCAGCACCGGTCCGCTCTCTTCGTCGTCGCGGGCCGGGAAGGCTGACAGCATCAACCCGACCCATCGGCCAAGATCATGTGCGGTGGTAAAGACACCACCCATCGGACCGTAGGCACCGTCGCCGAGCGGCTCTTCGACGGATAACTCGCCTTCAGGGTCGCCCGGTGCAAAGCCGGTATGCCCACCACCGAGACTGTAGCCGGTCGCAGTGCGTTGCTGCGGCACTTTCTCCACGTCCCAGAAGGTCGAGGTCATCTCGAGCGGGTCGAGGATGCGCTGCTGGACGAATTCCGGGAACGGCATGCCGGAGGCGTTGGCTACGATGCGTCCAAGTAGGGCGAAGCCGGTGTTGGAATACTCGTAGGCGGTGCCGGGCGCTGTCGAAAAAGGGATGCCGGCGGAGAGCCACCGCGAGAATTCCTCGTGGGTCACTTCCATCTGGCGGTCGCCCCAGGGGTTGTCCTCCGGGAAACCGGCTGTGTGACTCAGGAGCTGCCGAATGGTCACGGGTGCGGAGTCACGTGTCGGTAACGGCATAGATTTCATCTCCGGCACGTGCCGTTCCACCGGATCGTCGAGGGAGAGGGCGCCATCGTCGCGGAGGAGCATGATGGAGAGCGCCGTGAAGCTTTTGCTCATGGAAGCGATGCGGAAGATCGTGTCTTCTTCTACCCTTATCCGCCGGTCGACATCGCGGTAGCCGAACGTCGCCACGTGCGCGAGCTCTCCGTCGATCACGACTCCGTACACCGCCCCCGGAAGAGAGAAGTCTTCCAGGCGCTGAGACACGAGGCGATCCATCTCGGGAAATGCAGCTTTCGCAGCGGCAGTGGGGTCCGCGTCGTGGATGTCGGCCGCACTGGGCGCCGGCACGAACAGGAACTGGCTGATTCCCGCGATCGC
Source organism: Woeseiaceae bacterium (assembly GCA_035304285.1). Classification (GTDB taxonomy): domain Bacteria; phylum Pseudomonadota; class Gammaproteobacteria; order Steroidobacterales; family Woeseiaceae; genus IDS-8. The sequence goes on along the minus strand of DATGQI010000169.1, from coordinate 1,581 downwards.
AATAAACAGTGCTTTCAGGTTAACGCGCACGTAAGTCTCCTGGTTTTGTCATTAGTTGGTGGGTTGCGAGAAGCTGCGTCATTCGGTGCGCGTGATTTCCCCGAGCTTGGCGGTCAGCACCTGGTTCTCCCGGTAGTCGATCGGCAGGACGACGAGGCTCGGCCCTTCCTCCGCCAGCGCCCGCTCGAGCACGCCACGCAACTCGCGGCTGGCCTCGACACGATGGCCGTTCCAGCCAAAGGCCTGAGCCAGCTCGAGCCAGTCGGGGTTGCCGAAGGCGAGGTCGGAGTGTCGCTTGAATTCGTTGTCCTGCTTCCAGGCGATCAGCCCGTAGCCTCCGTCCTCCCAGATCATCGCAACCAGCTTGACGCCGAGGCGCCGGGCGGTCTCCATCTCCTGCACGTTCATCAGGAAACCGCCGTCACCGCAAACGGCGAGCACCCTGCAATCCGGATGTACGAGGCTCGCGGCGATGGCACCGGGAAGCGCGAAGCCCATCGAGCAGAACCCGTTCGGAATCAAACAGGTGTTCGGTTCATGACAGTGATAATGGCGCGCCACCCACATTTTGTGGGCGCCGACGTCGGAGAGCAGGATATCGTTGGGGCCCAGTACCTGGCGGACGTCCCACAGCGCCTTCTGCGGCCGGATCGTACCGACGGTATCGTCGTCGGCATGCTCGGCTATGTCCTCCCACATCTCGCGGCGCAGCTCCCGCTGGCGCTCGAAGTCGAATTCGAGCTTCACGCCGTCACGCCCGACGCGCTCGTTCAGCATCCACAGCGCATGCGCGAGGTCGCCGATCAGCTCGACTTCCGGGTGATAGTTGCTGTCGATCTCGGCCGGCAGGAAGTCCGCGTGAATAATTCGTTTCTTGCGGTCGGGGTTCCACAGCATCGGAGGGTACTCGACCATGTCGAAGCCGAGCGCGATGACGAGATCCGCCTCGTCGATTGCAAAAGAAATGCGGTCCTTCGTGCCCAGGCCGATCGTGTACAGGCAGTAGTCGGCGTCCATGTCGACACATCCTTTCGCCATGAAGGTACTGATGACACCGATACCCGTCTTTTCACAGAACAGCCGGAGCTGCTTGCTGGCCCGTTTCCGGATACAGCCGTTGCCAGCGAGGATGACCGGCTGCCGGGCGTTCTTCAGGAGTTCGAAGGCCTGGTCTACGACCTTGTCGTCCGGCACCGAACGGCGGTAGCGGCGCGGCCTCATCGGTACCTTGGCAGACTCGTGGCTCGCGATGTCCTCCGGCAGCTCGATGTGAACCGCGCCGGGCTTTTCTGTACGCGCCAGTCGCACGGCCTTGCGGACGATCTCCGGAATCGTGTCGGCGTGGCGCACGCTCGTCGCCCATTTCGTCACCGGCTCGAACATGGCGACGACGTCCATCACCTGGTGAGACTCCTTGTGCAGCCGCTGGGTTGAACCCTGCCCGGTCAGCACGAGCATCGGCGCGCGGTCCATGTTCGAGTCGGCCACGCCGGTGATCAGGTTGGTCGCGCCTGGGCCGAGCGTGCCGAGTGCTCCGGCCGGATTGCCGGTCAGGCGGCCATAGACTTCCGCCATGAACGC
>DATGQI010000168.1:0-10113 GCA_035304285.1 Woeseiaceae bacterium | reverse complement strand
GACCAGAGCGCCGTGTTGCCGGAATGCAGGGCCGCAGTGACGGGCGCCGTGTTCTACGATCCGTCGCGGCCTTACGCTGCGTCGTAGCCATTTAACTCCTCAGTGCCAGCTCACCCTCTGATTCCGCTTCAAATATAGGCTCCTTTTAAAGTCACCCCTGATGGTGTCGGATGGTTCGAACGCCGCCGCGGGCGAGATCGCCCGGTTCGCTTGCGCGCGAACGAGCACGGGGGACTTGCATCGCACTCCGTGGAGCCTTAGGATAGTAATCAATTACTATCTTTCCAGAGGCCAGGCATGTCATCCACCAAGTATCTTTCAGCGGACGAGCGTCGCGCCGTCACCGTCGAGGCGGTGGTGAAACTCGCGAGCACCCAGAACCCCAGCGAGATCACCACGGCGTCCATCGCCAAACACATGGGTGTGACGCAAGGCGCGCTGTTTCGCCATTTCCCGAGCAAGGACGCGATCTGGCAGCGGGTCATGGAATGGGTCACCGAACGTCTGCTGCACCGCCTGGACCGCGCGGCCGAGGGCGCCGCATCGCCGCTCGCGGCGATGGAGGCGATGTTCATGAGCCACGCGGAATTCGTCGCCGAGCATCCCGGAGTCCCGCGGATGATGTTCGGGGAGCTGCAGCGGGCCGAACCGACGCCGGCAAAACGAATGGTACAGACGCTCATCGAGAAATACGGCGAGCGCATCAGCCTCATGATCGAACGCGGCAAGGCCCAGGGTGAGCTACCCGTGACGCTCGATACGCAAGCGGCGGTCACGATGTTCGTCGGCACCATCCAGGGCCTGGTCATGCAGTCACTGCTCACCGACGATGCCGAGCGCATACGCCGGGAGGCGCCGCGAGTATTTGCGATCTATCGGCGCGGCATAGGAGGTGCGAGATGACGAGCTCACTCTTGCGCCGCCGTACCCTGGCCCTTGCCGCCGCCATCGTCCCGGTGCTGGCGCTGCTCATCTATGTAGCGCTGCGCTCGGGGCCCCTGGCGCCGGTGGCCGTGACGGAAGCCAGGGTCGAGTCCCAACCCATCCATCCCGCCGTGTTCGGGATTGGCACCGTCGAGGCAAGGTACACCTACAAGATCGGTCCGACATCAGCAGGCCGCCTAGATTGGCTCGACGTGCACGTGGGCGACTACGTGGAGGCGGGCCAGGTGCTCGGCGAGATGAATCCTGTCGATCTCGATGACCGCATCCGGTCCCAGGAAGCGGCGGTCAAGCACGCAGAGGCTTCGATTGACGAATCGAGCGCACGGCACGCGTACGCTGAACGTGAAGCGCGCCGTTACGAGGAGCTCTTTGCGGTCCGCTCGACCAGTGAACTGGAAATGGCTGCCAGGCGTCAGGACCTCCGCCTTGCCGAGGCCGCTTTGGCGGCGGTGCGGCAGGACCTGACCCGGGCCCGATCCGATCTGGAAGCACTGCGCGCGGAGCGGGCCAACCTGCGCTTGATTGCACCGGTTGACGGCGTGATCACACTGAGGGATGCCGATCCGGGCACGACCGTTATCGCCGGCCAGGCCGTTGTTGAGGTCATCAACCCTGAAAGTCTCTGGGTCAACGTGCGTTTTGACCAGGTCAGCGCAGTGGGGCTTTCGGCGAATCTGCCAGCGCAGATCGTTTTGCGTTCGCGCGACGGTCGATTCTTGAGTGGCCGGGTGCTCAGGATGGAGCCGAAGGCCGATGCGGTGACGGAAGAGATTTTGGCCAAGGTGGTGTTCGACGAGGTGCCGGTACCGTTGCCACCGGTCGGGGAGCTGGCGGAAGTCACGGTCGACCTGGCGGCATTACCCTCATCGCTCGTGGTTCCCAATGCCGCAGTCCAGCGCCAGGGCGACCGGATGGGCGTGTGGCGGATCGTGGACGAGGAGCCAAGATTCACGCCCATCAGGCCCGGGCGCTCCGATCTGGAGGGACGGGTGCAGGTGACGGCCGGGCTCGACGCGGGCGACCGGATCGTCGTCTACAGCGACAAGGCGCTCAGCGCCCGCAGCCGCCTGCATATCGTCGACGAGATCCGCTAAGGGACGCAATGATCAGTCTCGCCGGTCGCGACATCCTCCACTCCTGGGGCAAGTTCGTCTTCACCGGGTTCGGCCTCGGCTTGCTCATCGGCGTCACCCTGGTGATGGCGGGCGTGTATCGCGGCATGGTGGACGACGGCAAGGTGCTGCTGGACAACAGCGGCGCGGATCTTTGGGTAGTCCAGCAGAACACGCTCGGTCCTTACGCGGAATCATCCAGTCTCGAGGACGACCTCTATCGAACCATTCTCGTCACACCGGGCGTAGCCATGGCGGCCAATGTGACCTATCTGACCATGCAGGTCGGCAAGGGCGGGCACGACGTGCGCTCCATGGTGGTCGGGATCGTGCCGGGCGGGGCGAATCGCCCTCCCGGATGGCCACCGTTTCTCGTCGCCGGGCGGCATATCACGCGCGGACATTACGAGGCGGTCGCCGACGTCGCCACAGGTTTCGCGTTGGGCGATCGTATCCAGATACGGCGCAACGAGTACATCGTCGTCGGACTTACCCGGCGCATGGTGTCCTCGAACGGGGATCCGATGGTGTTCATATCATTGAAGGACGCCCAGGAAGCCCAGTTTCTCAAGGACAACGACGCCATCTGGCAGGGCCGCCGCCGTACCGCGGCCAATCCGGCGCTGAATCGTCCCGGTGTGCCGGGGCTTCTCGACGCCGTGATCGACTCCCAGGCCAGCAACAACTTCGTCAACGCCGTCCTCGTCCGCATCGAGCCATGGGCCGTGGCGGACGAGGTGGCGGAATCCATACGGCGCTGGAAGCGCCTGACGGTGTACACCCGGCCGGAGATGGAGGAAATTCTCGTCGGTAAGCTCATCGCCACGTCGGCGAAGCAGATCGGTATGTTCCTGGCGATCCTCGCCGTCGTCAGTGCTGCCATCGTTGCTTTTATTATCTACACGCTGACGATGGACAAGATCCGCGAGATCGCGGTGTTGAAGCTCATTGGAACCCGCAACCGCACGATCGCCGGCATGATCATGAAGCAGGCACTGGCCCTCGGCCTGATCGGGTTCGCGGTCGGCAAGATCACCGCTACCTTCGCCGCGCCCCTGTTTCCGAAATACGTACTGCTGGTGCCGGGAGATTCCATTTCGGGATTCCTTGCCGTGCTCGTGATATGCGCGCTTGCAAGCGTCATCGCCATCCGCATGGCGCTGAAGATCGATCCGGCCGAGGCGATCGGAGGGTGAGATGAACGGCAAAGGCATTCGCATCGAAGGACTGCGCAAACGCTACGGCGAGGGCGATACCGCCGTCGATGCCCTGAAGAACGTCAACATGTACGTGGAACCGGGCGAGGTCGTGGGGCTGATCGGCCCATCCGGCTCGGGCAAGAGCACGCTCCTAAAGTGTCTCGGCGCGGTCATCGATCCCACCGCCGGACGGATGACCCTGGGCGACGAGGTCATCTATGACGAGGGCTGGAAGGTGAACGACCTGCGGGCCCTGCGCCGCGACAAGATCGGGTTCGTGTTCCAGGCGCCTTACCTGATTCCGTTCCTCGACGTCACCGACAACGTGGCCTTATTGCCGATGCTGGCCGGCAGGGCCAACGGCGAGGCGCGCAAAAGTGCCCTCGACCTGCTCACTGCCCTGGATGTGCAGCACCGGGCCCGCGGCATGCCCTCGCAGCTCTCCGGCGGCGAGCAGCAGAGAGTGGCGATCGCGCGCGGCCTGGTCAATCGTCCGCCTGTCATTCTCGCCGATGAGCCGACCGCGCCGCTGGATTCCGAGCGTGCCATGGCGGTCATCCGCATCCTGAACGACATGGCGCGCAAGTTCGAAACGGCGATCATCGTTGTCACCCACGATGAGAAGATCATCCCCACCTTCAAGCGCATCTACCACATCCGGGACGGGGTGACGCACGAGGAAGCCGGCGAGGGTAAGGGTTTCAATGAGCCTGCAACGGAAGACGGCAACGACCTCCGCGGGCACGAGCGTCCGGCCGAACCCGCCGTTGGCGCACGGTGACTCCCCCGACCGGCAGACCGCGCCCAACAGGCCCGGCGACGCACAGCCGCGGTTGACCGATACCGCAGGCCCGTATTCGGGCGATCGGGTCAGAAGCCGGAAACCGGAAAGTAGCACTTACCGGAGTCGTACCAAGACAACTCCTCAACCGTCAGCTTAAGCAGACCTCACCGCAGCAAAAACGCAGCCAATCAGAATGCAGCGTCGAAGCCGACCAGGAAGTAGTGCTCGCGGCTGAGATGGCCTGTGAAGAACTGCCCCGGTTCGTCCGTCGACAAGAGGTCCACGTTGAACTCGATGACGCCCTTGACGTTCCGCATGAAGTAGTACGAGCTGCTGAACGTGAGGCTGCTCATGTCGATACCTTCGAACACGGTGTCGGTGTTGTCGAGGTCGTTTGCATCCGCGTAGTTGTAGAGGAGCGAATGCGTCCAGAGATCGTTCCGCACCCAGTCGATCCCGGCAAAAGCCCCGTGCCATTCGTAGCTGACCGCCGGGTCCAGGAAGCCGTCCCACTCGTTCCACAACACCTGGGCGAACCAGTTGAAACCGCCCCCGATCTCGCCGGAGAAGTCGAGGCCAAGGATGCGCTTGTCGGTATCCCGGTTGCCGCTCTGCATGCCGGCAGGTCCGGCCGCGTTCCGCTGCTCGCCGGAAAGTGCGAATAACCCTGCCGAGATACCACCAATGTCGGTCCCGGCCCTGGCGAACAGGGTTTTCGAGGTATCGTTGTCGAACAGCCGGTCGGCACGCCTGAAGCCCGGGCTGTTTATACCTGCGTTCGCGTCGATGCCGTTACCGTTGACGAAGCCTACGTCTAAGTCCATGGGGCCGAATGAGCGGCCGAACAGCACACCGCGCTCGTAGGTGATGCCGGCCATGCGGTAGAGCATGAAATCCTGGAATGTAAGGCGCACCTCGCGAGGAAACATCACATCCGAAATCTGGAACTGGCCGAGCTGCATGCCGACCCCGGTATCGAACAGGTCGCCGTAGCTGAACCAGGCGTCTTCCACCACCACTTCACCGTTGCCTCCCTTCTCGGCGAAGATCGCGTAAAAGTAGAAGCTGATCTGCTCACTCAAAGGGGCACTCGCAAGCAGCTTGACAAGGTAAGGCGACTGGAAATCCACGGAGGAATCTGCAGTCACGTCGCCGGTAATCGGGTCGATGGCCTCGCCGTCGCGTGCCTGGACGAAGCCCTGCGCACGTATGCCGAGCGGCAATTGCTCGGGCAAATAAAGCCGTTCATCTCCAAGGTTCTGACTTTGCTCCTTCCAGTTCGGCAAGCGGAAGTTCCACTCGTCGGCGAACATTTCGCCCATCGGGCTCAGCCGCGGGAATGCCGAGTGACAGGTGTTGCAGGAGATGTCGTAAGTGCGGGCGAAAGCCGGCATGGCGCCGGCGGACTGCGCGTGCAGGACAGAGAGAAGGACGAGTAAGCCGGTGTAGAGCAAGCAGTGACGGGGAGCCATGACGTAACCTCGAACGGAAGTTTCAAGACGCTCACGAGCGAGGAGGTGCCGCGTGAGTTCCGGGCTGGCAGCGCCTCATTAGCTTAACAGCGGCAGACGCGCATTTCAGGAATGTCGCGTCGGCGCATCAGGATATGCACCAATAACGCACCCGCTGCTGCTCGAGGAAGGTTTCGGCCGCCGGTCCCATCAGCATGGCGAACGTAGCCAGCATGCCTGCCTGCGTGCAGGTGTCAGCTGCAACGGTAACCGAGCGGGGTGTGCCGATCACGGGCCAGCCGGTCCGCGGATCGAGCAGGTGGCCATAGCGGACGCCGTCTCTCAGAAGGAAGCGCCGTGCATCACCACTGGTCGCGAGTCCGCCACACGTTAGCCTGATTTGCCGGCACGCTGTGGCCGGGTGAGTATCGACCGATTCAATGCCCACCTGCCAAGGGTCGTCGTCAGGCGTTCCGGCGACGGCGGCGATATCGCCGCCGAAGTTTATGAGACAGGGAGCTTCAGAGAAGCTTGCCGCGATCCGGGCGGCACGATCGACGGCATATTCCTTGCCGATGCCGCCAAGGTCGATCTGCATACCCGGCGCAAGCGTCAGCAAAGGCCGCTCCCAATTGACCTTGTCCCACCCGACGCGCTGCAGCACACCTTCGACGTGTGCTGCATCCGGCACGCGGTCACTGCCGTCAAAGGTCCACACCTCGCGCAGAACGCCTGAGGAGATGTCGAAGCGTCCGCCGCTCAACCGATGCAAATCGGTTGCGAAGTCGAGCAGGTCAGCCGTCTCCTCGTCGACCTCCACCGGCGTCCCGTTCGCCTTGTTGATCCGGTCGATGACGTTACCGGCGCGATAGCGGCTGAACTTCGCCTCGACGCGCCATGCTTCGGCCGCGGCCGCCCGCACTTGTTCCAGGGCGGTAGAGCGATCGGCTCTCGAGAGGACCTGGCACGGACTGGCCATCGCGCGGAACTCACCGGCCCAGTAACCGTCGCGGCGGGTCAGAAACGGTTCATTTGGTTCCGGGTGCGCGGCCAAGGGACTCTTACAGGTCGAATCCGTAGCTGAGATTCACGATGATGGCATCGAGGCCCGGGTAGAGCACGTCGCTGCTGTGATCGCCGAATAACTGGTCGCCCGGTATGTCGCCATCCTGCCGGTAATATTCCAGTCGTATCGCAAGCTCGTTGTCGGATGACGTGCGCCGGCCATACTTGATGCCCGCTGTGAAAGCGTCGAATGCGGCCAGCCGGTAATCGGCGGATGCATATGCCGGCAGTTCCCCGGCCGGAAGACTGGCGCGGTAGAAGTCCGCCTCCGTCTGCGTGTAGAGGCGCAGGTGCGGCTCAAGCCAACTCCTCTCGCCGAGTGGCCAACGAAATGTCGCATCCAGCGTGTGCGAGTCGATGCCCCAATCATCGGTCATGTAGCGCCATGACATGTCCAGCACCTTGCCGTCCATGAAGTACTTTCCTTGCAGGAAAACGCTGTGCTTCCTCCGCTGGTCCGGCCGGTTCTCGAAGCGGTATTCGTGCAGCGGTCCCATGCCGGGGCCGGGCGTGCGGGCTATGGCGTTCCCGGTGGTTGGGTCGACCACGCTGAGGATCTTGTACGGATCGTTGAGGTAGCCGCTGGAATCACTCAGCGAGTAGTTGACCTGCACGAGGAATCTCTCATTGATCACCTGGGTGACGCCGAAGAGGAGGTCGACGACGTCTTTCTCCTCAGTGTCTTCGCCGCGGTTTGAAAGATCGCCCAGGTCGCCCATGACGGCGAGCGGCAGCGGTGCACCGCCCACCGGGTCGAGCTGGTCGCGAGCGATGGCGGCACCGAGGCTCACGGTGGTGTTGCGCTTATTGAAGTCGCGCGAGATACCGAAATTCACGCCGGCGTGGGTGTAGTCGTATTCCGTGGAAAAGCTGATGCCGGCGCTGCCGGTATAGAGCCGGCCGATTGGCTGCTGCCAGCCGGCCGTCAGGGCGTAACGGGTGTCGAGAAAGGTATCGTCGAGCGGCAGCTCTCCTGGCGCGACCGGGTACACCTCGTCGCCCGAAGGCCGGGTGAAGGTTTGCACCTCGTTCTGCGGGATGGCCCCGCTCGGAGAAGCGCCGGTGAGCGAATCGACACCCAGCCCGAGGCTCAGGATCTTGTCGTCCGGGAACATTCGGCGTGCCAGGACGTTGAAGCTCAGGTCCTGGACACGTTCATCACTCTCGCCGTAGTACAACAGTGCCGTGTCGAAATTCCACTGTGGCTCTTCCTCCGCGGCTACCGGCATCGACGCGGCGGTGCCGAGCAGCGAGCAGGTGGCGGCCGCCAGTCCCTGTACGATGTTCCCCGGGACCTGGGGCGCGCCCGCACGTCTTTTCCGCTTGTTGTCAGTTGCAGCCACAGCCACCCCCGCCGAAGCCGCGCCCGCCGCTCGATGCTTCCTTGCTGAAGTAGATGTGGTCGTCGATTGAAGCCTGGACGGGATCGGTTACGAGCTGCATCTCATCTCTCGCAAGCACGTCCCGTTCCCATGGCTCGACGCCCAGTGAGCTGCAGGCGGTGCCGTTCAACATCGCGATTGCGGCGGCGAGCGCCAGCCGTCGTGTACTTGCCATCTCTGATCCTTTTTCTGCCCTGGTTGTTATTCGCGCTCGCTTGCTGCCGTGCCGGTGTCCAGCAAGCCCCGCAGCAGCGCTTCGTACTCGTCCTGTTTCGCGGTCTTGAAGCCCAAATGCCGGGACGCAAGCTTGCCGTCGCGGCCGAACACGTACGTGCTCGGCATCGCAATCAATTCGTATTCGCGTGCAATATCGCCGGCGAGGTCGAGGACGATCTCGAAATCGACGGGCACATTTTGCAAAAACGCTTCGGCGGCCTCTGAAGTGTTGTCTTCGTTGACGCCGATGATGACCAGCCCGTCGTCGGCGTACTTGCGCTGCATCCCGTCAAGCCACGGAAGCGAGCGTCGGCACGGCCCGCACCAGGAGGCCCAGAAGTCGACGACCACGACCTTGCCGCGGTATTTCGAGATGTCGAGAAGCGCCGCCGAATCATCGGCCGCGGCGACGGCTGGCAGCAGCGAAACGAGGAGAAGAGAGGCGGCCAAAAAGCCCCTCGCGACGCGCCTCTGCGCCCGGGTGACGATCATGCGGCGGTTACCGTCCTGTTGGTGGATTCCGGGACGTGAGACGTGCTCCCGTGGAAAATCCTTCGCTATGGGCGAAGTTTTTTTCTTGTCCCGTCCGCTCAAGCCGGTGCGGCAGGAAGTCGCGAGCGAAGGGATGAGTCGGTTATTCTTTCAAACCCCCAACGCAATCTTTCTTGATCCTTATGACGACGACTTTGAACCGGCGGCAACTGCTGCGCACCGTCCTGTATGCCGGAGCGGGGTTGACTTTCCCCGGTTTTCTTCCGTTGTGGGCGCGAAGCGGCACGCCGGGACTGGTCCCTGACATGCAAACGCTGAGCGGTGAAGACATTGCGCTAACCGTTGGCAACGGCCGGTTCAGCGTCGGCGGCCGTACCGGTGACGCGGTTACCATCAACGGGACTGTTCCTGCGCCGCTGATCCGCCTGAAGCAAGGGCAGGACGTGCGGATTTCCGTGACGAACACGCTGTCCGAGGACACATCGATTCATTGGCACGGGGTGCTGCTTCCGTTCCAGATGGATGGCGTGCCAGGCGTCAGTTTCCCCGGTATTCGCCCCGGGGAAACCTTCGTCTACCAGTTTCCGGTCCGGCATGCCGGCACGTTCTGGTATCACAGCCATTCGAATCTCCAGGAGCAGCTCGGGCACTACGGGCCATTGATCTTCGATCCGGCGGGTCCGGATCCTGTCGAGTACGACCGTGAACACATCGTCGTGCTTTCCGACTGGACGTTCATGAACCCACACCGGATGATGCAGAAGCTCAAGAACGAAGCCGGCTATTTCAATTATCAGCGGCACACGCTGGCAGGGCTGCTGGGCGAGAGAGGTCCGGAGGAGCAGATGTCACTCAGCGACCGGCTGATGTGGAAGCGCATGCGGATGGATCCCACCGACATTGCCGACATCACCGGTTCGACCTACACCTATTTGATCAACGGACAGGGGCCGCAGGAAAACTGGACCGGCCTCTTTCGCCCGGGTGAGCGCGTGCGGCTGCGCGTTATCAACGCCTCGGCCATGAGCATTTTTAACGTGCGCATTCCGGAACTGCCGATGACTATCGTCCAGGCCGATGGTAACGATGTGCGTCCCGTCGAAGTCGACGAGTTCCAGATCTCCGTTGCGGAAACCTATGACGTGGTGGTGAAGCCTGCCGGAAACCGGGCCTACACCCTGGTCGCGGAGTCGGCGGACCGTTCCGGTATGGGCCGCGCCACGCTGGCACCCGGACTCGGTATGACTGCGCCCGTCCCGCCGCTGCGAGCGCGACCGACGCTGGGTCTGGACGACATGGGCATGAGCATGGATCACGGTGAAATGTCCGGCATGAACACGGGTGCGATGAACATGCGCGACAAGTCGCTTGCTCCGGCTGATATGCAAGTTGGTCCCGGCGTCGATATGATCGCGATGCACCCGCAGGACGCTGCCGGCAAACCTGGCCTCGGCCTCGAGGACGTGG
>DATGQI010000167.1:0-12565 GCA_035304285.1 Woeseiaceae bacterium | reverse complement strand
CTCGTAAAGGCACCACGGTTTCCGGACGCGCCCACCGCCGGGCAACACTTCCGGTCCGCAGCAGGTCCGACGTTCATCATCCATGAACGAGACACCGCTGAAAGCGGCGTCCCGGCTGTGGGGGGAGGGCTTGTCAGGACTGTCGCAAACAGGGATGTTTGCGCAGAGCCCCCATGGATGGGTTTACGGCGTTCCTGACAAGCCCTCCCCCCGCAGCCGGGGCGCCGCCACCACCCACCTCACCATTCATGGATCCACAGCGCGGCGGACGTGGATAATGCGTGGGGACAGGCGTGATAGCTTGGTGTGGCAACCTGCGAACGCGGCACGATCCGCGTTGTTGAGCCAAACGGGGTATGGTATAAAGCGCGCGCCCTAGAGGCAATTAATCCACACGTACACCGACACATACCGCAGGGTGCCCCACCTGAAAAGGGGTTGCGGTATGGGGTGTACGGAGGCTGAACCCAAGGAGACAACATGGCAGACGTAACCATGCGCCAGATGCTTGAGGCTGGCGTGCATTTTGGTCACCAGACCCGTTACTGGAATCCGAAGATGGCACCCTACATCTTCGGCGAACGTAACAAAATCCACATCATCAATTTAGAGAAGAGCCTGCCGCTCGCACGCGAGGCCTATGCCTTCGTGAAAGCGGTCGTCGCCGATCACGGCACGGTGCTCTTCGTCGGCACCAAGCGTTCCGCGCGCGATTCGATGCGAACCCAGGCCGAACGCGCCGGGATGCCGTTCGTCACCTACCGGTGGCTCGGCGGAATGCTGACCAACTATAAAACCATCCGGCAGTCGGTAAAGCGGCTGCACGATCTCGAGCAGATGGCCGAGGAGGGTGGCTTTGACCGGCTGACGAAGAAGGAGGCGCTGGGGCTGTCGCGTGAGCAGGAGAAGCTCGAGCGGTCGCTCGGCGGCATCAAGAACATGTCGTCGCTCCCGGACGTCCTGTTCGTGGTCGATGTCGATCACGAAGACATAGCGGTACGCGAGGCCCGGAAGCTCGGCATACCGGTGGTCGCTGTCGTCGATACGAACTGCTCGCCGGACGACGTCGAGTACGTCATACCGGGCAATGACGATGCGATGCGAGCGATCGAACTTTATGCAACGCTGATGGCAGACGCAGTGCTGGACGGCAAGGCGTCGCTGCCCGAGGTCGCTTTGGGCGAGGACGACTTCGTCGAACTCGACGAAGAAGGCAGGCCACGCAAGGCCACCGGCAGAAAGAAGAAGGCGCCTGCCAGGAAACCGGCCGGAAGAACCACGAAAAAGGCGGCGATCAGGAAGAAGGGATCCGCGGCTGCGCCTGCCGGGGAAGAAGCTCCCCGGGAAGAGGCCTCGGCGCCTGCCGATGCGGCTTCCACAGAAGCGGCAGTGGACGTTTCGGATGCGCCTGCGGGCACTGACGAGGGTGGTGCGAAGGAGACGGCAGGCAGTACCAGGGAAGGCAGTCCCGCTGGCGGTGCCGGCGCTGAAGAGCCTGAACCAGCCGCTCCCCCCGCAGCGGAAGCGGAACAGGCTGCCGCTGCCGAACCGAAGGAAAGCGCCGAATAGCTCAGGTCGGGCGCGCGGGCGGTCGAGTCCGTAAAGCGAGAGGACCGGGTTAGCCGGTCCTCCACTCGACCGGCAGGCATCCTGGTCGTGCCGAATGGTTCGGCAGCGTAGTGCCTGCTCGGGGCGTTGACGACTCGAGGCGCCTTTCGCCGCCAGCGCGCGGGCAGCGGGGCGACACACTGATATTTTGAGAGGAATTGACGATGGCCATTAGTGCATCAATGGTAAAAGAACTCCGCGAGCGCACCGGCGCCGGCATGATGGAGTGCAAGAAGGCCCTGGTGGAAACAGGGGGTGACATGGACGCCGCCGTGGATTTCCTGAGGAAGTCAGGCCAGGCGAAGGCAGACAAGAAATCCAGCCGCGTCGCGGCCGACGGCCGCATCGTGATTGCTGTCGACGGAAAGCGCGCCGTGATGGCGGAGATCAACTCCGAGACCGATTTCGTGGCGAAAGACGAGAACTTCGTCACCTTCGCGGAAGCCGTCGCGAGTACCGCGCTCGCGAACAACATCGACAATGCAGATGCGCTGATGTCGGCGCAACTTCCCGGTGGACAGACCGTCGAGTCCGCAAGAGCCGCACTCGTGGCCAAGGTTGGCGAGAACATTTCGGTGAGGCGCATCGGCGCCGTCGCCGCTGACGACCACCTCGGCAGCTATACGCATGGCGTAAGAATAGGTGCGCTGGTAGCGATGCGCGGCGGCAATGCCGAACTCGCGCGTGATATCGCGATGCACGTCGCCGCCGTAAACCCGGCGTGGCTCGACGAGTCTTCCGTGTCCACAGAGACGCTCGATCGCGAACGCGCCATCTACGTGGAGCAGGCGAAGGAATCCGGCAAGCCTCCCGAGATCGTCGAAAAGATGGTGGCCGGGCGAATTGCCAAGTACCTGAAGGAAATCACGCTGCTCGGACAGCCGTTCGTGAAGGACACCGACGTCACCGTCGCGAAGCTGCTGAAAGATGCCGGGGCGGAAGTCACGGCGTTCCTGCGCTTCGAGGTCGGCGAGGGCATCGAGAAGAAACAGGAAAACTTCGCGGAAGAAGTAATGGCCCAGGTCAAGGGTAGCGGCTGACGCGCGAACCGCCGGTGTCAGATTCGGGCAGCCGGCCCCGCAGCAGCGGAGTAGAATCACCCGGCCAGGTGGCAGACTTTGCAGGCAGGAACCATGATTGAGTCGCATTGCTTTACCGGAGTGGACGGAATCGAGGGAAGGCAGAATGGCTGACGCACCGGTGCTCTACCGTCGCGTGTTACTCAAGCTTTCGGGCGAAGCCTTGATGGGAGATGCCGATTACGGGATCGATCCCGCGCTGATCAAGCGAATCGCGTCGGAAGTGGCTGAGGTCAGCAGTATGGGCGTCGAGGTTGCGATCGTCATCGGCGGGGGCAATATCTTTCGTGGTGCGGGCCTTGCCGGCGCCGGGATGGATCGCGTGACCGGCGACTACATGGGGATGCTGGCTACCGTTATGAACGCCCTGGCGATGCAGGATGCGCTGGAGTCGATGCAGGTGTATGCACGCGTCATGTCAGCCATCCAGATCCACGAGGTGTGCGAAGACTATATAAGGCGGCGCGCGGTGCGCCACCTGGAGAAAGGGCGGGTGGTGGTTCTCGCGGCTGGTACCGGCAATCCTTTCTTTACGACCGATACGGCAGCGAGCCTGCGCGCCATCGAGATCGGTGCCGACGTGCTGCTCAAGGCGACAAAGGTCAGCGGCGTGTACGACTCCGACCCGAAAGAGAATTCGGAGGCATCCCTGTACGACACCGTGTCCTTCGACCAGGTGCTGATCGACAAGCTCAACGTGATGGACGCCACCGCCGTCGTCATGTGCCGGGACAACCACCTGCCATTGCGGGTGTTCAACATGACGGAGGAGGGCGCTCTGGTGAAGGCCATGACGGACGAGAACGTCGGTACACTGGTGACGCTCTGATGCCGGCGGCATGACCGCTAAAGGCCAGGATTGAAAAGCGCCGAGGCCAGCTGATGACGGCCTGGCGCCCAATGTAAGTTGCAGGAGGAGCGAGACGTGCTTGAAGACATAAAAAAAGACGCCGCCAAGCGCATGGACAAGAGCATCGAATCGTTGCGCCAGGAAATGACGAAGCTCCGTACCGGACGGGCGCACACCAGCCTGCTCGACCACATCACCGTGGAGTACTACGGAAGCCAGGTGCCGTTGAGCCAGGTATCGAACATCAACGTCGAGGATTCACGCACACTCGTCGTATCGCCGTGGGAAAAAACCATGGTGCAGGCAGTCGAGAGGGCGATCATGCATTCGGACCTCGGCCTGAACCCCGTTTCTGCAGGAACGGTCATCCGTGTGCCGTTACCGCCCCTCACCGAGGAGCGGCGCAAGGACATGATCCGCCTCGTGCGCCAGGAAGCAGAGGGTGGCCGGGTAGCGATACGCAACATCCGTCGCGATGCCATCAATGACCTGAAGGACCTGATGAAGGAAAAACTCATCGGAGCGGATGAAGAGCGGCGGGGCCAGGAAGAGATACAGGCCATCACCGACAAGCACATCGCGGAGATCGATCGGGTACTTGCCGAGAAAGAACGCGACCTGATGGAAGTATAGTGCCCTTGCCAGCCACGAGAAATCACTCGCCGGAAGTGTCCATTATTTGCGACCGGGTACATTAGCTTGCGCGATCCCGCCAAAGCTATCGACCGTTCGCCGGCGCGCGTTCCGGCCCACGTGGCGGTCATCATGGACGGCAACGGACGCTGGGCGAAGATGCGCTCGCAGCCGCGCCACGCCGGGCATCGTGCCGGCGCCAAGGCAGTGCGGAATACCGTGGAGACAGCGGCCCGCCGGGGGGTTTCTTTCCTGACGCTGTTTGCCTTCAGCAGCGAGAACTGGCGCCGGCCGGCGGAAGAAGTCAGCAGCCTGATGACGCTTTTTCTGGAGGCCCTGCAACGGGAAATCGACGACCTGCATCGTAATAATGTCAGGCTCAACTTCGTGGGCGAGCGGCACAGGCTGCAGAGCCGGCTACAGCAGAAGATCGCAGCTGCCGAAAACCGCACCGCCGGTAACGACGGGCTTACGCTCACCGTCGCCGTCGCCTATGGCGGCCGATGGGATATCGTCAATGCCGCCCGGGAACTGGCGGCCCAGGTGGAGCGCGGGGAGATCCAGTCATCGAACATCGACGAGGAGAAATTCGGGGGCGAGTTGGCCCTTGCCGGCGTTCCGGACCCCGACCTCCTCATCCGGACGGGCGGTGAGCAACGCATCAGCAATTTCCTGCTGTGGAACCTGGCCTACGCGGAACTGTACTTCTGCCCGTGCCTGTGGCCGGATTTCGATGAAAAGGAGTTCGACCGCGCGCTGGACAGGTATGCCGAGCGGCAGCGGCGCTATGGCTATACCGGCGAACAGGTCGGGGCATACTGATGCTGCTGCAGCGCATCCTCACCGCAATCGTCGCCGCTGTCCTGATACTGCTCGTGCTGTTCGCGTTTCCGCCCGCCGCCGCGAAGGCCGTCATCGCAGCGATCATCCTCGCCGCCGCATGGGAGTGGGCGAAGTTCCTGTCGCTCGTCACCGCGGCCGAACGGCTGCTCTACGTCGCCACAATTGCGGTGCTGCTGGCCGCCGTGACCTGGCTCACCCCGTCTCCGGAGGCGGCCGAGTTCATCCTGAAAGTCGGGCTCGC
Organism: Woeseiaceae bacterium; assembly: GCA_035304285.1. GTDB lineage: Bacteria > Pseudomonadota > Gammaproteobacteria > Steroidobacterales > Woeseiaceae > IDS-8. The sequence goes on along the minus strand of DATGQI010000167.1, from coordinate 7,311 downwards.
CTGGTGGTTCGCGGCATTGATATGGGCTTTCTTTTACCCAACGACGATTTCGCGTCCGGTTGGCTGGATCTGCGGCGCGCTGGTACTGGTACCGGCTTTCGTCGCGCTGGTCTCCCTGTACTCGTTCCGCCCATCCGTACTGCTGTTCGCGCTGATCATCATCTGGGCGGCCGATACGGGGGCATACTTCGCCGGGCGGCGGTTCGGCCGCATCAAGCTCGCGCCGAGCATCAGCCCGAAAAAAACCTGGGAAGGGGTGATCGGCGGCCTGGTTGCCGTGGTGCTGGTCCTGGTTGCCGCGCGCTTCTACTGGCTGGAGATCGATATCGCCGTGATTATCCCGTTCTGCCTGGCCGTCGCCACGCTGTCCGTGGTCGGCGACCTGACTGTCAGCATGTTCAAGCGGAGCGCGGGCCTGAAGGACAGCGGCCGCGTGTTTCCGGGCCACGGCGGCGTGCTCGACCGCATCGACAGCGTCACTGCGGCAGCGCCCCTTTTCGCCCTCGGGATCAGCTGGGCCGGGCTGATCTGATGTCGAGGGGTCCCGTTAATGATCCGCGCAGCCTCCTTGCGGGAACTGCGTTCGCGGCTGCCAGTCAGAATTACGTCAAAGCCACCTGGTTTCGTCGTACATGAGTTCTGTGTTGATCAATTTGCTGTCTTTCATGGTGGCTATCAGCGTACTGGTTGCAATACACGAGTTCGGCCACTACCTCGTCGGGCGGCTGTGCGGCATGAAGGTCTTGAGGTTCTCCATCGGTTTCGGCAAACCGATCTGGACCTGGATCGCCGGCAGGGACCGCACCGAATACTGCATCTCCGCGCTCCCGCTCGGAGGGTATGTGAAGTTCCTGGATGAGCGTGAAGGACCGGTCGAACCCGCGGACGAAGGCCGCGCGTTCAACCACCGGCCGGTGCCCGCACGCATAGCGGTACTTTTCGCGGGTCCGTTCTTTAATTTCCTGTTTGCCATTGTCGCTTACTGGGTGCTGTTCCTGAACGGCATCCCGACCATCAAGCCCGCCGTTGGCGAAGTGACACCGGATTCCTATGCCGCTGCCGCGGGTCTCGAGCATGGCGACCGTATCGTCAAAGTGGGCGAGCGCGAGGCGACCGACTGGGAGACGGCACTGGTTGCGATGCTCGAAGAACTGGTCGCGGACGGCACCGTCACGCTCGACCTCGAAGCCGAGGACGGCTGGGAAAAATCGGCGGTCATCAGGGTCGGCAGGGACCGCGCGCGCCTGACGGAGCCCGGGGTGCTTTTCGAGGGGCTGGGTTTCGAGCCGTGGCAGCCTCCGGCCGTGGTCGGAATGGTCGAGGATGATTCCGCCGCCAGCGCCGCCGGGATTATCGAGGGGGATCGCATCGTGGAGATCGCAGGCCATCGCATCTCGAGCTTTGGTGGTCTGCAGGAGGTCGTGGCTGCGCGACCGGCCGAAACAGTAGACGTGCGGCTCATACGGGATGGCCGGGAGCGCGTGCTCGACGTTGAACTTGGCGCGCGGGAGGTGGACGGCCGGCAGCAAGGCTTCATGGGCATTGGCATCGATGCCGCCGCGGGAGATCACTGGTACGTACGCAAGTACGGACCCATCGCCGCGGTCGGCGAATCGATCGAACGCACCTGGAATTCGACCGGATTTACCGTCAAGATGCTGGCGCGCATGGTGACGGGCGAGGTTTCGATCAAGAACATAAGCGGCCCGATCAACATCGCCCAGTACGCAGGCGACTCCGCAGTCGCCGGCCTGAACGCGTTTCTCACCTTCCTGGCGCTGGTCAGCATCAGTCTGGGCGTGCTGAACCTTCTGCCGGTGCCTATTCTCGACGGCGGCCAAATCGTCTACCAGACTGTAGAACTCGTAAAGGGCAGCCCGCTGTCCGATCGCTCGCAACTCGTTGGACAGCAGGTGGGCATTCTGGCCTTGCTGCTCCTCATGAGTTTCGCCTTCTATAACGACATAGCAAGAATTCTTAATCAGTGATTTGCCTCTTGAAGCCGACGGTCCCGGGCCGTTCCATTCCCCATTGGTTGTGGGCCGCCTTGCTGGTGCTTGCCGCATTTGCAGGTTCACTGGCGCAGGCGCAAACAGTCGCCGGCGAGGAATTCGTCGTGCGGGACATGCGCGTCGAGGGCTTGCAGCGTATTTCGGAAGGCACTGTATTCAACTACCTGCCGATCAACGTCGGTGACACCGTTGATGCTCTCCGGATCCAGGAAGCCATTCGTTCTCTCTACGCGCAGGGCATGTTCGACGATATCGAGATGCGCCGTGATGGCAGTACCCTGATCGTCGCTGTGAAGGAGCGGCCGTCGATCGAGGACTTCACCATCGAGGGCAACAAGGACATCAAGACCGAAGACCTCATGGATTCCCTGCGTAACGTGGGGCTCGCTCGCGGACGAACGTTTGACCGTTCCGTGCTGGACAACGTGCAGCAGTTTCTTCGGGAGCAGTATTACGACCGCGGCAAGTACGCCGTGGTCGTCGATGCGGACGTGGAGGAGCGTCCCAATAATACCGTTCGCATCAGCATCAACGTGAAGGAAGGCGAACGCGCGAAAATCCGCCAGGTGAACATCGTTGGAAATCACAGCTTTGACGAGGAGGATATTCGCGAGGGCTTCACCCTGGATACGGCCAACTGGCTCTCGTGGATTCGCCAGGATGACCGTTACGCAAAAGAGGCGCTGAGCGGCGATCTCGAGACCCTTCGGTCCTTTTACATGGACCGCGGTTATGCCGATTTTCGGGTCGAATCGACACAGGTAGCGATTTCCCCGAACAAGAAAGACATCTACGTCACGATCAATATCCATGAAGGCGAGCAATACACGATTTCAGAGGTCAAGCTCGTCGGCAAGATGGTCGTTCCGGAGCAGCAGCTCCGGGGGCTGATCCTGGCCCAGCCGGGTAGCATCTTCAACCTGCGACTGCTGACGCAATCCAGCGAACTCATGTCGTTCCGCCTTGGCGAGGAAGGGTATGCGAACGCCGAGATCGAACCCGTGCCGGAACTGGATCACGAGACGAAGGAAGCCTCGGTTTCCTTCTTCGTCGATGCCGGGAGCCGGGTGTATGTGCGGCGCATCAATTTTACGGGAATCGACGAAGTCGACGATGAGGTGCTGAGGCGCGAGATACGACAGGCGGAAGGCGCTTACCTGTCGAATCGCCTCGTGGACCGTTCCAAGATTCGCTTGCAGCGGCTGCCCTTCGTCGAGAATGTCGAAGTGGAGAACGTCCCCGTGGCCGGCAGTCCGGACCTGGTCGACGTCAACTTCGCGATCGAATACCGGATGCCAGGACAGTTCAGTGGCGGCGTCGGTTATTCCGAGTCGCAAAAGATCATTCTGAACGGCAGTATTGTGCACACGAACTTCCTTGGGTCCGGCAATCGCGTTGCGCTGAACCTCAACTCCGGCCGCTACTCCAAGCTCTACAGCCTGTCGCACACCGACCCTTACGTCACCATGAACGGCGTACGGCGCACGGTGTCGATCAACCACCGCGACATAACCCAGTTCACATCGGGATCGTCCGACTTCTCGACCACCAGTTCGGGCGCCTCGCTCGAGTACGGTTACCCGATTAGCGAGTACCAGAGTCTGAGCCTGGGTATTTCCTACCAGCATGCGGAGTTGCTGTCTTCCAATTCCAGCACCCAGCAGGCGCAGGACTGGGTCTTGAACAACGGCAATCCATTCACCGAGCAGGTGGGTGGCGGCCTGACGTTCTTCGGCACCGAGTTCGATACCTTCGAACTGCTGGCTGGCTGGTCGTACGATAGCCGAAACCGTGCCATCTTCGCCGACCGCGGCACGCGCCAGCAGCTCTATCTCAGCATGGCCGCACCGGGCAGCGACGTCGACTACTGGACCGCTCGTTACAATTTCACGAAGTACTTCCCGATTTATGGTCAATGGACGCTACGACTCAACACTGAACTCGCGTATGGTGAAGCGCTCGAAGACACGACGGCACTGCCGCCTTACAAACAGTTCTACGGAGGCGGACCGGAGTCCATACGCGGTTACAAGGAGTCGTACATGGGCCCGAAAGACAGCTTCGGTAACCCTTACGGTGGCAACGTGTTGGTGGCGAATCAAGTAGAGCTTATAATCCCCATACCGGAAAAATTCAGAAGCCAGGCGCGCGCCAGCCTTTTCTACGATATCGGCAATATTTTCAACACGGGCGAGGTTCAATTTACCGATAAGCTGGGTAGCCCGGTCGAATATAAACCAGACTTCGACGAGCTTCGGACCTCCGTAGGTGTGGCGGTCCAATGGCTCGCGCCGCTCGGTTTTTTCCGTTTCAGCTATGCTTACCCTCTTAACGAATACAAGGGTAACGATCGCTTTTACGGAGATGAAATCGAACGATTCCAGTTCTCTATTGGACAAGCCTTTTAACCATCGGACGCAAATATGATCTTTGTACAGAAACAGTATCTTCGGGCACTCGCAGCAATGGCTCTGGTGTCCGTGGTAAGCCTGCCGCTCGCGGCGCAGGAAGTGAAAATCGGAGTGGTCAATGTGACCGCCCTGATGGAGCAGGCACCGCAGGCGAAAGCGGCGATGGACGCGCTCTCGGAAGAGTTTGCGCCGCGGCAACGAACCATCCTCGCGAAGCAGCAGGAGCTCGAGGAACTCTCAGAGAAAGCGAATCGCGATGCGGCGGTTATGGGTGAGACCGAGCGCCGTAACATGGAGAAAGACCTGCGCGACCTGCAGCGGGAAGTAGCACGTATGCAGACTGAGTTCCGGGAGGACCTGAACCTTCGCCGCAACGAAGAGCTCGGCAACCTGCAGCGCTCCCTGTTGAAGGAAGTGCAGGACTATGCCGAGACGTCCGGATTCGATTTGGTCGTGGGCGACGGCGTACTGTACGCAAGTTCCGCGGTCAACATCACCGAAGTGGTGCTGCGCGCGATGGAAGAGAACTTCCAGGCGGCCGGAAACTAGCCCGGGAAACCATCGCTGCCGGAAAGCGGAGGCAATCGCGCGTTGCCCTCCGGCGGGTGCAGGGGGTGGCGGTCCTGCTGTTTTGATTTGGGGTAGTTATGCAGGCAAGCCTTGGGGAGCTCGCAACTCGGTTCGGCTGCGAACTCGTCGGCGACCCGGCTTCTGCCGTCACTCATGTTGCGACCCTGGCCAACGCCGGACCGCAAGCTTTGAGTTTCCTCGCAAATCCCGCCTATCGTGACGAGCTCGCGAAAACACGGGCCGGCGCGGTGGTCGTGCGTCCTGAAGATGCGGACGCCTGTCCGGTAGCCGCGTTGATCAGTCGTGATCCTTACCTCACGTACGCGTACATCGCGGGGGTACTGCATCCTCCTCCAACGATCGCCCCCGGCGTTCACGCGTCGGCCATAGTGTCGCCTTCCGCGAGCATTGCGGACAGCGCTTGGGTAGGCGCGCTGGCGGTAGTCGGTGAGGATGCGGTTGTGGGAGAGGCAGTCAGCATCGGTCCGGGTGCGGTCGTCGGACCGCGCTGCCGCATCGGTGCTGCCACGCGTATCCATGCGAAGGTCACGCTGGTGGAAGACGTCCGTATCGGCAGGCGTTGCATCGTCCATCCCGGCGCGATTATCGGCTGTGATGGATTCGGTAACGCCCGTAGCGACACGGGATGGCTCAAGGTCCCGCAGGTCGGCGGAGTCGAGATAGGCGACGATGTCGAAATAGGCGCCAACACGACAATCGATCGGGGCGCGATCGACGATACCGTCATCGGGAACGGCGTGCGTCTCGACAACCTCATCCAGATTGCGCACAACGTGCGTATCGGCGAGCATACCGCCATGGCCGCGTTCTCGGGCGTCTCCGGCAGCACGGTGATCGGGAAGCGCTGCATGTTCGCCGGTCAGTCGGGCGTCGTCGGGCACATCAACATCTGCGATGACGTCGTGATCGGTGGCGCGACGATGGTATCGAAGGACATCCGTGAACCCGGTTTCTATACCGCCAGTTTCCCGGCGGAAAAGGACCGGGACTGGAAACGCAAGGTCGCCCGCTTCCGGCGCCTCGATGAGCTGGTGCGGCGGGTTGCCAGGCTGGAAAAAAACCACAAGGAATGACCAGGGGAATGATGGATACGACCGGCTCGATGACCATCACGGAGATCATGGAATGGCTGCCGCATCGCTATCCTTTCCTGCTTATCGATGGCATCGTCAAGTGCCGCTCCGGCGAGTCGATCAGCGCGTGGAAGAACGTCACCGCCAACGAGCCGTTCTTCCAGGGGCATTTCCCCGGCCGGCCGGTGATGCCCGGCGTACTTATCATCGAGGCGATGGCGCAGGCGGGCGGTGTCCTTTCCTACATGAGCAGCCGCGAGCAAGAGCCGGACACCATCTTCTACCTTGCCGGCGTGGACGAGGCGCGATTCCGGCGTCCGGTTACCCCCGGCGACCGTCTCGACCTGGAGATAGCGGTCGACGGGATCCGGCGCGGCATCTGGTTCTACCGGTGCGAAGCCACTGTTGCAGGCAAGAAAGCCGTGAGCGCCAGGATAACCTGCGCGCCGGGGACGCAGGCGGCGACCCGCGCGTGAGCATTCACGCCACCGCGATCGTTGCCCCGTCTGCCGTCGTGGCGGACGACGTAGAGATTGGCCCGTATTCGGTTATCGGGGACGACGTGAAGATCGATAGTGGCAGCCGGATCGCCGCGCACGTCGTGATCAACGGGCCGACGCGCATCGGAAAGGACAATCGCATCTACCAGTTCGCCTCGATCGGGGACGATCCACAGGACAAGAAATACGCCGGCGAGAAGACCCGGCTGGAGATCGGCGACGGCAACACCATCCGGGAATACTGCACGATCAGCCGCGGAACCGTGCAGGACGAGGGCCTGACGAGCATTGGCGACAACAACTGGATCATGGCCTACGTGCACATCGCGCACGACTGCCGCATCGGCAGCCACACGATCTTCGCCAACAACGCAACCCTTGCGGGACATGTACAGGTCGGCGACTGGGTGATCTTTGCGGGCTTCTCCGGCGCGCACCAGTTCTGCCGCGTTGGCGCCCACAGTTTTCTCGGGATGTACTGCGGAACGAACCGCGACGTCCCGGCATACACGATGATGGCGGGACAGCCCGCGGCGCCCCACGGAATCAACAGCGAAGGACTGAAACGACGCGGCTTCAGCAGCGACCAGATCCGCAACATCAAGAACGCCTACCGGATCGTGTACCGGCAGGGGCGCAAGCTGGCCGAGGCGATCCAGGAGATCGAGCGCCTGGTACCCGGGCAGCCGGAGCTGCAGATCTTTCTCGACTCGTTGCACACGTC
>DATGQI010000166.1:0-3789 GCA_035304285.1 Woeseiaceae bacterium | reverse complement strand
GGCAGGTCAAGCTGCTGATCGGCTTCCGCGTGGAAAGAAACAGCCTCTATCGCCCTCAGCAACGCTCCACCCGACGCAGCATCGACATCTGCGAATGCGCCTTCGCTAAAGGCATCCTTTCGAACCGGAATCGCCACCGTTCCCGAGGAAGGCATGTCATAAGCGGCGAACGTTATCTCACGCTCTGCGTGAGCGTCTGGTCGGCTCAACAGGAATACCATGGCGAGAACGAGGCAGGCGGCAAACTTCATTGTTCAGTTATCCTTGAGGTGGAGGTCAGAGGTGCGATTTTATGGGCACGAGAATGTTTTCTGCGACTTTCTGGCGCAACGATCGCTTTTTCCACATGGAGTAGGTGTATTCGACAGCCGGCTCGAGGTCTGACTCGAAAACTTCTGTGAGTTGTTCGGCAAAATCCCTGTCGTAGATATTCAGGCTGGCTTCGTCATTGAGCTGCAGGGAGCGCATGTCGAAATTGGTGGAGCCGACCGAGATGAACTCGCGATCTATGATCAGCAGCTTAGTATGCAGCATCGTACGTTGGTAGACATAAATTTCAACACCCGCCTCGAGCAGGCGCCCCCAATCCTTTTTTGAGGCTATCCGCACGGCTTCGGAATCGATGTGCGGCCCGGGAAGCACAACGCGAACCTGTACACCGCGTTTTATTGCTGCGATCAAGGCTTCGATCAACAATTCGTCCGGCACGAAGTACGAGGCGGCGAGGTCGATCGTGTGTTCAGCGGCGGCAATCGCCATCAGGTACATCAGGTGCATGCTTTCGCTGCCGCCCGCGGGCGATGCGATGAAGAGCTGCGTGTGCATGTTCCCCACCGGCTCGAGTTTCGGAAAATAGGTATCGCCGTTCAGCAACTCGCCCGTAGTCTTGATCCAGTTGTCGTTGAAAGCCGCCTGTAGTTGCGCCACGACGGGACCTTCGAGGCGGTAATGCGAGTCGCGCCAGTGATCCGGATCGCTGCCATTGCCCTGCCATTGATCCGCGATGCCGACGCCACCGGTAAACCCCACCTTGCCGTCCACCACCAGCAGCTTCCGATGAGTCCGATTGTTCAGCCGATGCAGGTTGTACCAGCGCAGCGGACGATATCGGTGCAGGTGTACGCCCGCGTCTCGCATCCGGTCCAGCAGCTCCTTTTCCATCCTCATGCTGCCGACCCAGTCCAGCAGGACATTGACCACGATGCCGTCGCGAGCACGCTCTGCGAGCGTCTCGGTGAATTCCCTGCCGATCTCGCCAGACCAGTAGATGAAGGTCTCGAAGGTGATCGAGGTCGTCGCCGAGCGAATGGCGTCGAGCATGGCAGGGAAGATTTCCACGCCGTTTTGCAGGGCGAGAACCCTGTTGGTCTCGGTGATGGACGGTCCGAGCATCACCGACATCTCGAGCCGGAACTGCGGGTCGCAGATCCCGTACCGATGCTCGATCTTCCGCTCCAGCTTCTTTTCCCGCATTGAGCTTCCGGTCAGTGAGTGGTGCGCCAGGGAGCGCCTGCGGAAGATTATTGCAGAAAGGTCGGGTGCAGGCGGTCGCCCGCGGGGCGGGCTCCTACAGCCCTCTATTCGGGCCGCGGCAGAAATCTGCTGCAACGTGGCACGTGTGCGGAAACAGGCGCTGTAGGAGCCCGTCTTACGGGCGACCGGGACGGAAGGCAATCCCTTGGTTTTTCGCAGACGTTCCTGCGAGGCACGCCTGGTCGCCGCTGCGCCGGGCTCCTACAGCGGTTTATCCCAGCGTGGTCAGCGCGGCCAGCTGCCGGCCATTGCCCTGTAGAGACCGACGAGTGCCACCGCGGAGCGGGTTTCGCTCTGGACCAGCCGGTCCTCGGTCTCCAGCTGGGAACGCTCCGCATCCAGCACCTGCAGGAAGTCGGCAACGCCGCCGTCGAATCGGAGGCGGGCAAGCCGCGCAGCCTCGCTTCCCGCGGCAGCGGCGTCCTCGAGGTGCTCCCGCTCGCGCTGCAGCCGTGAATACCGTACCAGCGCGTTTTCGGTCTCCTCGAGCGCCCGGAGAACGGTCTGTTCGTAGGTTGCGAGGTTCTCCGCAGCATCCGCATCGGCCGCGGCGATGCGCGCACGCACGCGGCCAATGTCGAGAAAGGACCAGTCGATCCCCAGCGTCACCGAGCGCATTTCGCTGTCACGCTCGAACAGCGAATCCGTATCGATCGCCTGGCTGCCGATCAACCCACCCAGCGTGAAGCTCGGGAAAAGATCGGCGGTCGCAACGCCTATGCGCGCGGTTGCGGCAGCGAGCCTGCGCTCAGCGGCGAATATATCCGGACGCCGACGCAACAACTCGCCCGGCGCGCCGGCTGGAATATGCTCGGGCAGCCTCGGCAGCGGCGCCGGCCGTTCCAGTTCCGCCACCAGAGCTGCCGGCTGCCTTCCCGTCAGTACGGCGATCCGGTGCGTGGCCACCGCAATTTCGCTCTCCAGCGCCGGTATCAGCGCGAGAGTACTTGCGAGCTGGCTCCTTGCCTGCTCGACGTCCAGTTGGGTGCCGCTTCCGGCATCGAGCCTCGCCTGCACCAGTTCCAGGGAACCGCGCTGGTTGTCGGCATTGCTGCGCGCCACTTCGAGCTGCTGCTGCAGGCCGCGCAACTGGAAATACGTCTGCGCAAGTTCGGCGACCACGCTTACCTGCGCAACGCCTAAATCCGCGGCACTCGCATCTGCCTCCGCTCGCTGCGCTTCGACGTTACGACGCACGCGACCGAAGAAATCGAGTTCCCAGGTTGCCAGCACGGATGCATCGTAGAACTCGCTGTCGCGATCCGCGCGCGACGCACCGGGAAATTGGCTGGCGCTTGCACGCTGGTCACCGGCTGTCGCGCCCGCCGTCACCGTCGGGTAACGATCGAAACCGGACTCCCGCAACAGCGCCCGGGACCGCTCGACGCGTGCCAGCGCAATGCGGAGGTCATGATTCGCGGCAAGGGCATCATCGACAAGCTGCGTCAGCATCGGGTCTTCGAGGCGCCGCCAGAAATCGGCCTCCATTTCTGCGTTCGTGTAGGTCTCCGAATCAGCCCGAACGAACTCGGCAGGTACCTCGCTCTCCGGCTGTTCATAGTCCGGACCCACTGCACAGGCGGACAAGACGAGCGCGATAAGTGCAGCAACTGAGAACTTACGCATGACTGGTCTCCGGTACAGCATCCTCGTCCTCCAGGAGGTGTTCCTTGCCGACAAAGTCGGCCATCTTGCGAAGTGCTACATAGAACACCGGGGTCAGGAACAAGCCGAATGCCGTTACGCCCAGCATGCCCGCGAACACGGCGACACCCAGGGCATGACGGACTTCAGCGCCGGCGCCACTTGCGAGCATCAGCGGCACTACGGCTGCCGTGAACGTGATCGAGGTCATGACGATCGGCCGCAACCTCAGGCGGCACGCTTCCAGGGCGGCCTCGACGATTCCGCGCCCCTGCATCTCGAGTTCACGCGCGAACTCGACGATGAGAATCGCGTTCTTGCAGGCAAGGCCCATCAGCAACACCAGCCCCACCTGCACGAACAGGTTGTTGTCGCCACCCATCATCCATACGCCGAGCAGCGCGGACAGCATGCACATCGGGACGATCAGGATAACGGCGAGTGGCAGCGTCCAGCTTTCGTAAAGCGCGGCCAGCACGAGAAAGGCGAGCAGCACCGCCACGGGGAAAACGATTACGGCGGCACCGCTCTGGTTGACCTGCTGGAAACTCAGGTCGGTCCACTCGAAGCTCATGCCGGCAGGCAGCACCTGGGGCGCCATACCTTCGACAA
>DATGQI010000165.1:0-4891 GCA_035304285.1 Woeseiaceae bacterium | reverse complement strand
CGGGCGGCGGATGCCGTGGCGCTCACCCGGGTAGATGACCAGCTCGGTCGGCACGTCGAGCGTGCGCAGCGCCTGGTACATCTGCTCGCTGCCGGAGAGCGGCACGTTGAAATCGTCGGCGCCGCCCAGGTAGAGCGTCGGAGTGGTGATGCGGTTCGCTTCGAAGAAGGGATAGCTCACCTTCATCCAGAGGTCCGGGTTCTCCCACGGGTGACCGAGTTCGGTGTCGTACTGCATGCTGTACTGGTCGACGCCGTACATCGAGAGCATGTTGGCGCTGCCCGCGCCGCAGGTTGCTGCGTTGAAACGGGTCGTGACGGCAATGGTGTAGTTGGTCAGGATGCAGCCGTAGCTCCAGCCGCCGAGGCCGAGGCGGTCCGGGTCGGCGATACCCTCCTCGACCACGTAGTCCGCTCCGGCCAGCAGGTCGACGACACCGGGTTCGGCCCAGTCGGCGAACAGCGCTTCTTTCCACTCCCGGCCGCGCCCGGAGCTGCCGCGATAGTTCGGCGAGAGCACAGCGTAACCGGCGCCCGCGAAAAGCTGCCGCTCGAAGTCGAACTCGTAGGCATTCTGGCTGTTCGGGCCGCCGTGGATGCGCAGGAGCGTCGGGTAGCGCCGGCCGGGCTGGTAACCAACGGGCTCGTAGAGCACGGCGTGCACCTCGTTGCCGTCCTTCGTCGTGTAGGCGACGCCGCGTACGTTCCCGAGTTCAATGCCAGCCATGAACTCGTCGTTGTGCCGTGAGAGCTGGCGGTAGCGGCCGTTCTCGAACGCGTAGACCTCCGTGGGCTTGTGCGGCGTGGTCAGCGTGGCGGCGATGCGGCCGTTCGGTGAGACGGTGAGCGCCTGCACCCTGCGCTCGGCGGGCGCGAGCTTCCGCACCTCACCGCCTGCAACAGGCACGCGCGCCGCGTAAACGCTCTGGTCGTCAACCACCAGGAAATAGAGCGAGCGGCCGTCGGGCGAGAACCAGCCTTCGGAAGCATCGCGGTCGAGTGCCTCGGTGAGGATGCGCGGCTCGCCGCCAGCGGCAGGCACGAGCGCGAGCAGTTCCTGGCTGTAGGCATAGAAGCGCGGCTCGCTCCCCTGGCGGTAGGCGATGAAGCGGCCGTCGGGGCTCCACGCGAGCGGTCCCTCGTCCGGTCCCTTCCAGGTGGTGAGGCGTTGCGGCTCGGCGCCCGGCCGCGCGTCGATCACGTACACGTCATCGTTGTTCGAGCGATCCGGATCCTCGCCTTCGCGCTTGCTGGTGAATGCGATCCGCTTGCCATCCGGTGACCAGGCAGGATCGGCGTCGTCGAAGTCGCCGGTGGTGAGCGGTTCGAGCTGCTTTGATGCGACGTCGAAGAGATACAGGTGATCGCGCCGATGCTCGAGGTAACGATCCTCGTCCGACTTGAAGCGGTAGCGGTCGATCACGATGGGCACCGGGTCTTCATCGTCGTCCGCCGCTTCGGCCGCGTCAGTGCTCCTCTCCTCCGGCACATCCTGCGGTGGGTCTTCGACAGGCTCTGCCGTTTGTTTCGGCTCAGGATCCTGCATGACGAGGACGAGCTGTTTGCCGTCCGGCGACCACGCGTAGTCCTCGATGCTGCCGGCCACCTCCGTCACGCGCCGTGCCTCGCCGCCGCGGCGGTCCATCAGCCAGAGCTGCGCACCGTCATCGTCGCCGGGGCCGGCCTTTTCCGAATCCTTGCCGTGCGTCCGGGAGGAAAGGAACGCGAGCCATTTGCCGTCGGGACTGAAGCGCGCTGAGCTTTCCGAATCCGGTGTGAACGTGAGCTGCACCTGCGCCGACCCATCCCAGCCAACCATCCAGATGTCGCTCCTGTTTTCGTTCTTCTCCAGGTCCACAGTGTGGACCGTGTAGGCGACCCAGTTCCCGTCCGGCGAGAGCTGCGGATCGTCCACGCGCTGGATGCTGGCGAAGTCCTGCGGCTGCAGCGGACGTTTCGCAGATGGATTATCTGCAGCGAATGCCGTCGCAAAGAGGAGCGGCAACACGGCCGCGGCGAACGTTCGCGTGATGGACATAGAGACCCTCGGGAGCGTGCGAAGAAAAGAAGTGCCCGCACGATAGGAGGCACTCGAGATACGTGTCAAGTTTACGCGGGCAACTGCAGTCCGGCTTTTGCGGAGCGGCTTGATGGGCAGGTCGATGTGTCGAAGGATTTCGAGAAACTGCTCCTCAAAGCATATCCCCGAAGGGAGCATGCGCTCCCTCCTCTTTCTATTCGGCTACCAGCTCAGCAAGCCGATTCGCCGATTGGCGCAAACCTTCGAGGACCGGAGTCGCAACGCTGTCGGGGAACCGGTCCGGCAACAGCCCGGATACGGACTCCACAACTTTGGGCACCTGGGAGGTAAGGCTCTCGAGATCTTCATCAACCGTTGACTCGAGGCCCACGGAAGCGGCTGTAGTCAACCAGTGCCTGGGCTGAATCTCCATCCACTTGTAATGCCGGTTCTTGCCGGTAACGGCCATTGCCATCCTGGCTTTCTGAGGCGCGAGCCGGTTCGCGCCCGACCCAAGAATCGGATAAGCGGACATGATGTCGTACAGCGGAGCCAACGTGTACCGCCCATGCGGTTCGATGAATAGACTGAAATTCTTCGCATGACCGTCAATGGCGCACAGCATCCAGAACAGCGCCTGGGCCTTGAAGAAATTGCGGCGGTCACGATATGCCTCCCGGGAACCAAGCAACAGCGAACAAATTTCGCGGATGCCCGGACCACCATCCGCCTCGTACCGTTGGTCAGGCGGCGTACCCGTCGCCTGGCACATATCCTCCTGGGGCAAGCGCAGCCACCACTGCCCGTTGCGCGAAGGCTTTCGGTCGAATCGCTTTACGACCAGCACGTGCTGGTCGTCAAAGTCCATGATCTCGCATTCGGCGACTGGCAATCCGAACTCCCGGACGATCTGCGCACACAGCCACTCGTTCTCGACCGACGTCGACAGGTCGGCCTGCATGTTTCCGACACGACCAAGCGGCAACTTGAAGATGTGGGTTGTCGGCGTCGCACCTGTTGGCCGCCACCACCCGCCGTCGTGGTGCAGGAGTGCCGTCTTTTCCTGAGCGCCCGCTAGCGAAATGCGAAACGGCTCCTCGTCGCGCTGGCCAAGCGGTGGGCCGGAAACGGCGGAGCGGATCGCGAAAGCGACGCCCGCCTCGTCCAATGGCACGCCTTGGATCGTATGCACATCACCGACGTCTTCGCCAGCCGGGAGCAGCTGTACCGCGCCGACGCAGTCGCGTCCGATCTCCGCCAGCAGATCGAAAGCCGAGGAGGAAGCAGCGCCGACGCGCCTTTGCACACGCCGCCGGATGTCCGCGCTGTCCGGAAGGAGATTGTCGAAGAATGATTCGACGAGCGCTCCCTTGTAAGGCACGTCGGGCGGTTGCAACGGCATTGACAGCGACAGAGGGCGCGCGTCAGGGCGATCTGTCCAGCTCCGGCCGTAGCTGAAGGTATGCCGCCCCAGCCCGTCGATGCGCCACTCGCCGACGGCGACGCCGTTCATCCATACGGCCAGGCTTCGGCTGCGGGATGGCCGTGGCACGGCCTACCACTCACTGACAGATGAGGCCGATTTCGACCGCACGACCAGCTCGAGCTGCAAGGAAGACAACAGCTTAAAGAGGCTCTCCAGGGTAGCCGTATCAGGATCTCGTTCGAGCTTCGATACGGTCTTCGGCAACAGGCCAACCCGGGTGGCAATCTCGGCCTGGGACAAGCGCTGCGTGCTGCGCTCGCCCTTCAGGACTTGTCCGAGCTGTCGGGGTGTGTGAACCGCGTAGTCCATAGCTGTACCTTATAGGGTATCAGCTCTGGATCATACCCTATAGGGTTTAGAAACTCTATATCCCCTGTAGGGTACAGAGGGCTGTCGCACGAGGAGACCCTTACTGCTGGTGATGCGCAGAATTCCGGTAGTGCTGCTCCAGCAGGTCGATGCCGAAATCGCCGTCGAAGTCCCGCCAGACGGAGTGGATGTGGTTCGCATCGTCCTGGGTGTTGTCGTACTCGATGAGAAACGTCGGGCCCTGTATCCGGTGATAATGCGGCTCGCCGCGCTTCCGCCCGCCCATCCAGGCAAAGCGGATGCGATCGAATCCCGCGGCGCGTAAACGTTCGACGCGCTTCCGGGCGACCGCTTCCGGCTGCACCCCGGCGTACTCCTCGATGACAGCGAGCAGGAGGCCGCGCTGTTCCGCTGAGAGGTCGGCGAACGCGATGCCCTTCTGCTCCTGCACGTCGGCCTTGCGCGCGTTCGAGGTAAGAATGTCACTGGGCGCCGCCGGTGAAACCACGGCCTGCGCCCTCTGCGCATCATCCAGGCTGCCGAGCAACGCGCGCGCGAGGTCCTCTTCGGCGGCGAGCGAGCGCGTGCCACGCATGGGGCCGCTGTGGACCTCGGCCGGATCGCTCCCGAGGAATTGTGGGGTGGACGCGATGGAGGTGCCCTGGACGATCGTCCAGTTCAGTGAGACATGATGCCCCTCGAAACGCCAGCCCCAGGTACCCGTCGTCGATGGCTCGCCGAAAAGTGCGAGGTAGTACAGCCGCGGCCGAAGTCCCGCACCTTTTCATACAGGGAACGGCAAGACTCGAGCTCAAGCCGATAGTTGTACTCCAGGCTGCGTGATCGGCGGAATGTGTGGTCGTTCGCGCACGCGCGCGGCATACGTGCCCGTTGTGGTGATGGATGATGGTGGGCAGCTTGCCGCCTCGCCCGTTTTGCCCCATATGCCTCCGCGGAGGGCTCGGCCACCCTCGACGCTTCCGCGGAGGTGTGGACTGAACCATGCACCGCAAAGTACTCATCTTCAACAGCCAGACCATCGTCGCGCGTATCCGCGGCGCGATAGCCGCAAGCCGG
>DATGQI010000164.1:0-6795 GCA_035304285.1 Woeseiaceae bacterium | reverse complement strand
GTCCACAAAACCCCGTACGCGGAGGGTGTCAGGCAGTGCCTGGCGGCACTCTGATCGCATTCAGCACCCGTTCAGCTACGTAGGGGTATAAGCGACCTTACGTCGCTAGCGCTCATCAACACCGTACTAACGAGGTGCTCTGACACCGTACTAACGAGGTGCTCTCATGATCCGACCGATTCCCAGCTTCGGGGCCGCCCTCTCCATCATCCTGATCGCCGGCTGCGCTGCGCATCCGGAACCTATCGTGGACCTGAAAGGAATCGATCCCGAGGTTTTCCAGAGAGACGTCGATGAATGCAAGGGGTACGCCGACCAGGTCAGCATCGGCGAAGCGGCCGTAGAAAGCGCGGCGGTCGGCGCGGTGATCGGCGCCGTGGCCGGCGCTATCAGCGGTGCCGCGGGAGAGGGCGCAGGATACGGCGGCATCTATGGCGCAACCAGTGGAGGCCTGGAGGCGGAGCGCGAAAAGAAGTACGTCTTCGCCCGCTGCCTCGAGGGCCGTGGTTACCGCGTGCTGAATTCATACGCGCACTCGGCGCCCCATCACCCGCATCCGCATCCTGGGCACGGACGAGGCGAGGTGTTCGGCGCGGCGCTATAGCCGCCAATGCCGCGGTAAGTTCGACGCCGCCGTTTGTCGCCCGTATGACGGGCTCCTGCAGCGCTTCGTTCTATCGCCGCTGGCACACGTCCGGCGGATCCGCGCTACCCTTTGTCGCTCTTGCGACGCTCCTGCAGCGCTTTGTTCCATCGCCGGTGGCACACGTCCGGAAGAGAAGACTGCAGGAGCCCGCCCCGCGGGCGACATCATCGTGCGCGCTCCCTTTGTCGCCCGCGGGACGGGCTGCTACAGCGCCTTGGTCCTGAAGCCCGCACGCCGCCGCGTCAGCATCAAAAGACACGGCCTCGGCGAAAAGGCTATCCTCGCGCCTGCGCGAAGCACTTCGCGAGCTGCTGATTTGAACAAAGGAAGAGGGACGACTGGATGCACCGCAGCGTGACGATAGAGAGCGCCGCAAGCGCCCTGGTGACGGCCCTGCTGGCTGCAGGCAAGACGGTCGCGGTCGCGGAATCCTGCACCGGCGGCTGGGTCGCCAAAGCGATCACCGATATCGCCGGCAGCTCCGGCTGTTTTTCCTACGGCATCGTCAGCTACAGCAACGACGCGAAAGAAGCCTTGCTGGACGTCGATCCAGCGACTTTGAAGGAGCACGGTGCCGTCAGTGAGCCTACGGTAAGGGAAATGGCGACTGGCGTGCTCGACTTGAGTGGCGCAGACCTTGCAGTCGCCATCAGCGGCGTCGCAGGGCCAGGCGGAGGAACGCCGGACAAGCCAGCCGGCACCGTATGGTTCTCCTGGGCTTTGCGCTCTCCGGACGGCGGCGTGTCTGTTGACGCCGCTCTTCACCGGCTGACCGGAGACCGCGAAGCGGTGCGGCGCCAAAGCGTCGTGCTGGCGCTGGACGGCTTGCGAGAGAGGATCAAGGCAAATGGCTGAGCGGAAACTGTTCTTCGCGCTGTGGCCGTCGGACCGGCAACGGGAGCTGTTGCGCGACACGCTGCGTCCGGTAATGAGTTCCATCGAGGGCAATGCCGTAGACCGGCGCAACTGGCACGTGACGCTGGTATTCATAGGCGGTTTTCCGGAGGAACAGATTCCGTTCCTGCAGGCGGCTGCGGGAGAAATTGCGGTTGCGCCGGTTCGCCTGCGGTTCGACAGGGTGGAGTACTGGCAACGAGCACGGGTTGCCGCACTGATGCCGCTTGCCACGCCGGCCGCGCTCGACACGCTGGTGCAGTCGCTACAGGCGAAACTGCCGGCTTTCGATATCGAGCCGGAACAGCGTCTCTACAGGCCTCACATCACGGTCGCCCGGCGCGCCAGGACGTTTGAAACCGTGCAACTGACGCGCCCGGTGGACCTCGAGTGGCAGGAGTTCGAACTCGTCGAATCGACTTCCGGGCCGAACGGTGTCATCTATACTCCGCTGAAACAATGAGTTTGGTCATTCTCCTCGGCAATTCTCCACACACAGCCTCAATTCCCGTCCCGCATTCCGCTGCCGGGGCCAGTCGATTTGTGAAATAATCCGCATCTTCGCAAACGGCTCCCGGACGGCATTAAAACGATGGATGAGAATCGCAAGAAAGCACTCGCAGCAGCACTCGGACAGATAGAAAAACAGTTCGGCAAGGGCTCGGTCATGCGCCTGGGAGATGGCGGCCCTGCCAAGGACATCGAGGCTGTTTCCAGCGGCTCGATCGGCCTTGACGTTGCGCTCGGCATCGGCGGGTTGCCGCGGGGACGGGTCATCGAGATCTACGGTCCCGAATCCTCCGGCAAAACCACCCTGACCCTGCAGGTCGTGGCCGAGGCACAGAAGCTCGGCGGCACCGCGGCGTTCGTCGACGCGGAACACGCACTCGATCCCTCTTACGCTGAAAAACTCGGCGTGAACGTGGACGAACTGCTGGTGTCCCAGCCGGATACCGGCGAGCAGGCGCTGGAGATCACAGACATGCTGGTGCGCTCCGGAGCGGTCGATGTCATCGTCGTCGACTCGGTTGCGGCGCTGACGCCGAAGGCGGAGATCGAGGGCGAAATGGGCGATTCGCACATGGGCCTTCAGGCGCGGCTGATGTCGCAGGCGTTGAGGAAGCTCACCGGCAACATCAAGCGCTCAAATGCAATGGTGATCTTCATCAACCAGATCCGCATGAAGATCGGCGTCATGTTCGGCAGCCCGGAGACGACCACCGGCGGCAACGCGCTGAAGTTCTACGCCTCCGTCCGGCTCGACATCCGCCGCATTGGCGCCATTAAAAAGGGCGACGAGGTCATCGGCAACCAGACTCGCGTGAAGGTCGTAAAGAACAAGGTGTCGCCTCCGTTCAAGCAGGCCGAGTTCGAAATCTTGTATGGCGAGGGCATATCCCGCGAAGGCGAGATCATCGAGCACGGTGTGGCGCAGGGCATCATCGAGAAATCCGGTTCCTGGTACAGCTACAAGTCCGACCGGATTGGCCAGGGCAAGGAAAACGTCCGCGAGTTCCTGAAGACGAACCCGGAAGCCGCAGCGGACATCGAACGGCAGATCAGGGCTGCGCTGCTTCCGAATACGGTCAAGGAGGACCCCGCGGAGCCGGTAGCGAAAGAAGCGTAGGAACGACTGTAGGTGCCCGCCTGCGCGGGCGAGTGCCATTCTGTGCGACAGAACAGCACTGCCCCGGCACGGCGGCAACGCGAAATCGGCTACCCGACGACTTGCCAGGACCTGACTGTGCCTACCGATGAGCCGTCCGCAGAGGATGCGCAACCCGACCGGTTCTCCAACCCCGTCGAAGCCCGCAAAAAAGCCATGGACTTCCTGGCGCGACGGGAATACGGAAGGCAGGAACTCACCGCGAAGCTCGCCGCAGCCGGTTTCGACGAGCAGGTCGCAGCGTCTGCCGTTGCGCAACTGGCCCGGGACGGGCTGCAGGACGACCGGCGCTACGTCGAGAACTTCATCCAGTCACGAGTGCACCAGGGTAAAGGCCCGGTGCGCATCCGGGTGGAGTTGGGACAGCGCGGTATAGAGGCCGTGCTCATCGAGGAAATGCTCGAGGATAGCGGGGAGGACTGGCGGGCGCTGGCCCGCAGTGTTCGCCAGCGGAAGTTCGGTGCTGCGCAGCCCCGCGATTTTCGCGAGAAAGCCCGCCAGATGCGGTTCCTGCAATACCGGGGATTCGAGCAGGCCGAGATACAGGCTGCTTTCACGCCGGACTTTGACGCTGATCGCTTGTGATTCAGCCGGTCGCCCGCGGGGCGGGCTCCTACAGCGCTTGAACAGATCGCTGTAGGAGCCAGCCCCGCGGGCGACACAACCACGTTGTGCATACCCGTAGGTTAAACTACATCCCGCAGCCGAAACCAAGACGCGCCTTGATCTCCACATGAAGTTCATGACCAGCAACCAACTGCGCCTCGCGTTCCTCGAATTTTTCAGGGACCGTGGCCACGAAGTCGTCCCCAGCTCTCCGCTGGTGCCGGCCAATGACCCGACGTTGCTGTTCACCAACGCCGGCATGGTGCAGTTCAAGGACGTCTTCCTGGGCCAGGACAAGCGCCGCTACAATCGCGCCGTCACCTCCCAGCGCTGCGTGCGCGCCGGAGGCAAGCACAACGACCTCGAAAACGTAGGCTACACGGCCCGTCATCACACGTTTTTCGAGATGCTCGGCAACTTCAGCTTCGGCGATTATTTCAAGAGCCAGGCAATTGCCTTCGCCTGGGAGTTCCTGACGAAGGATCTCGGGCTGCCGCCGGAGAAACTGTGGATCACGGTATTCGAGGATGATGATGAAGCCGCCGGCATCTGGCTCAACGAAGTAGGCATCGATCCGCAACGCTTCTCGCGCCTTGGCGCGAAGGACAACTTCTGGGCGATGGGCGATACCGGCCCCTGCGGCCCGTGCAGCGAGATCTTCTACGACCACGGGCCGGATGTTCCCGGAGGTCCGCCGGGTTCGCCGGACGAAGATGGCGATCGTTACGTCGAGATATGGAACCTCGTCTTCATGCAGTTCGATCGTTCGGCGAGCGGTGAGATGACGCCGTTACCGAAGCCTTCGGTCGACACCGGCATGGGACTCGAGCGCATGGCTGCGGTGATGCAGGGTGTGCACAGCAACTACGAAGTAGACCTGTTCGCGAACCTGATCAAGGCTACGGCCGAAATCCTCGAGGTAGCAAACGACGGCTCGAGTTCGCTCAACGTCGTTGCCGACCACATCCGGGCCTGTGCATTCCTGGTGACGGATGGCGTACTGCCGGGTAACGAAGGCCGCGGCTACGTGCTGAGGCGCATCATCCGGCGTGCCATACGTCACGGTAAAAAGCTCGGCGCGACGGAAAGCTTCTTTCACAAGCTTGTCGGTCCGCTGTGCAAGGAAATGGGCGACGCTTACCCGGAACTCGTCAAGGCGAGGGCACACGTTGAAAAGGTGTTGGCGAAGGAAGAGGCCAGGTTCGCCGAGACTCTGGACCAGGGGATGCAGATCCTCGAGGAAGCGATCGCCGGATTGCAGGGCAAGGAACTGCCGGGCGACGTGGTGTTCAAGCTGTACGACACCTATGGCTTTCCGGTCGACCTGACCGCGGACGTCGCACGCGAACGCGGGCTTAGCGTAGACGAGGAAGGTTTCGAGGCCGCGATGACGGCACAACGTGATCGCGCCCGTGCGGCCAGCAAATTCGGCAGTGAGGCCTCTTCGAGCATCCAGGTCGACGAACAGAGCGAGTTCAGCGGCTATGACCGTATAGAAGAGGAGTCGGTTGTTGCGGCCTTGTTCCGCGAAGGGCAGCGAGTGGAGGTACTGGAGGACGGCGAGCAGGGCGCGGTCGTTCTTGCATCGACGCCTTTCTATGGCGAGAGCGGCGGCCAGGTTGGTGATACGGGCGTGCTGGAGGGCGATCACGGATCCTTCGTCGTAGACGATACGCAGAAATCCGGCAAGGCTATCCTGCACCTCGGACGCGTGCAGCTCGGGAAACTGCAGGCAGGCGAGAGGATCACGGCGCGCGTCGATGGCGAACGGCGCGGCAGGATCGTACTGAACCATTCCGCCACGCACCTGCTGCACGCGGCTTTGCGGAAGATCCTGGGCGAGCACGTGATGCAGAAGGGTTCACTCGTGGCACCCGATCGCCTGCGCTTCGACTTCTCCCATTACGAAGCAGTCTCGCCGGAACAGCTGCAGCAGATCGAAAAACTGGTGAACGACCAGATACGTAGCAATACGGCAGCCGAAACGAACGTGATGAAGTACGACGACGCCGTAGCGTCCGGTGCGATCGCGCTCTTCGGCGAGAAGTACGGGGATGACGTGAGAGTCATGCGGCTGGGCGACTTTTCGGTGGAGCTTTGCGGCGGCACGCATGTAAAGAGCGCCGGTGAGATTGGTCTTTTCAAGATTACCTCCGAGGGCGGCGTCGCAGCGGGCATACGGCGTATAGAAGCCGTGACAGGAAAGGGTGCGCTCGAATGGATCGATGAGAATCAGCGAACCCTGGACCACGTAGCATCACTCCTCCGGACGCAGCGGGCCCAGGCGCCGGCCAAAGTGGAGCAGTTGCTCAAGCGGACGAAGGAGCTTGAACGGGAGCTCGCCTCGACCAGGCAGCAGCTTGCGGGCGGCAGCACCAGAGGAGCCGAGAACATCACCGAGATCGACGGCATCAAGGTACTCGCATCGCGCATGGATGGCGCGGATGCGAAGACGCTGCGCGCTGCAATCGACAGATACAAAGACCGCCTGCAGAATGCGGTAGTGGTGCTGGCGTCGGTGGAAAAAGGCAAGGTGCGGCTGGCCGCGGGCGTCACGAAGAACAACCTCGACAGGATCCGTGCCGGCGATGTCATCCGGCCGGTTGCGGAGCAGGTGGGCGGACGAGGCGGCGGACGCCCCGACTTCGCCGAGGCAGGTGGCAGCAACCCGGAAGCCCTGGACGCAGCACTCGACTCGGTCCCGGGGTGGGTCGCCGAGCACCTGAGACAGGTCGCGCGCTCCGGTTAAGCAGGCCGAAGCCTTATGGATGTGGCGCGACGCGCATCCCGGCCATAT
The DNA here is from genome assembly GCA_035304285.1 of Woeseiaceae bacterium. GTDB lineage: Bacteria > Pseudomonadota > Gammaproteobacteria > Steroidobacterales > Woeseiaceae > IDS-8. The sequence continues at coordinate 186 of DATGQI010000164.1, read as the reverse complement.
TTCGTCTACCATAACCCGTGGTCTGTCACGGGGCCTTCGCGGGCTTAAGGGCGTAGTACGAAAAGGGCGGAATCTATTAAAGGCAGGAGTAGGAAGTCATGCTGATCCTTACGCGACGCGCCGGCGAGACAGTCATGATCGGGAGCGATGTCACGATCACTGTTTTGGGCGTTAAAGGGAACCAGG
>DATGQI010000163.1:0-6259 GCA_035304285.1 Woeseiaceae bacterium | reverse complement strand
CAGCCAGCAAAAGAGGGCTGTGCGTACGCTGCCAATGTGCAGCACCCCGGTCGGACTCGGGGCGAAACGGGTGCGGACAGACATCGAGTCAGGACCAGTGCAAGGCTAGAAGGGGCACGAGTTTACATCAGATCGCAAACGATCAGTCCGGCACCCGCGTCCCGGGTGCGGAAGATGAAGACCCGGCAAGTGCGACATCCGCAATGATTGCGAGGTGGTCCGAGCCGAAGTCGGCGCTGGTGCGGAATTGCTGAACCTCGATCCCGTCCGAGACCAGGCAGTGATCGATCGGTATCTTCAAGGGGTTGATACCGGCCGGCCACGTCGGCCAATAGCCGCGTCCGCGCGCGGCATTTTGCAAACCGGCTTCTACGAGTTGCACATAGTGCGGCGACCAGGGCGTTATGTTCAGGTCACCCAGGAGAATATGTTCGCGCCCGCTCTCGTTGCGGATCTTTTCCGCTATTGTCTCTATCTGCAGGTTGCGCACCGCGGCTTTTTGTTTCGAGGTGGGTGCCAGCAGGTGCGCCAGGATCAACCTGACTTCCCCCCCTTTTAGCGCTACATCGGCCAGTAACGCTGCCTGGACGTTGGCCTCGACGTAGGGGCTCGCATCCAGCTCGCGCAGTGGGAAGCGACTGTAAAGCGCGATGCCGTAAGCGCCCTCTTCCGGTTGCAGCACGCTATAGGGGTATGTCGCCTGTAGTCCCGACAAGTGATCGGTCCACGCCTTGTTCACTTCCAGGAAGCCGACGATGTCCGGATGCTCATTCTCCACCAGTGCCAGCGCCTGGCCGTAGTCGAAGTTCCGCAAGTTCACGTTCAGTGACATAACGCGTAACGCCGACTCGGCTCCGCCCGATTCTGCGTGGCCGCCAGACATCGTAAAGGCCCACACCGGCGCCAGGTTCGCGACCGCCACGACCGACGTCATGATCAAGCTGCCGCTGCGACGGCGAACGAGAGTGAGCACCACCAGCACGACAGCGCCGGTCGCCAACTGAACGCGAAAGTGAGTGAGCAACTCCAGCAGCCAGTACCTGCTTCCAAGCGAGGATAGAGCTGTGAGCAGCAGTGCAGCGACCGCCGCGAACATGACCGCCGAGTCCAGTCCCCGCATGCCGATGAAGCTGGCGAGCCCGCGGCGGTCTCGCCGTGCCCTCGCCAGTTGCTTGATTTCACTTAAAACGGTGTTGCTCATCAGGGCTTGAAAGGATTGGTCATTCCGACTACGATGAAAAGCGTAACGAACTCTGTACTGTATCTCCGGTGGCGAACAAACCTGGCGTAATCACGGCGCCACGATAACAAATGGATGTCATCCGACCTTGACCGAGCGCGCCCGTTTTTCGTGGTCCCGTTTTTCGTTGTCAAGTCCTCCCCCACTCGAGAACTGTCCAAGCTAGTGCCGATGCGCAAGGGATTTGCGAGCTTAGTGTTAAATTTCGAATCATCTCCCTCGCTGCATCGTTCCTGATCACTGTACCGAGGGTATTGATGAACGAGATCGAATGCGATTCTACCTCCGCTGAGCAACCTTATTCGGGTAAGCCACTTGATGCGGAGGTGCGAGTCAGGGAAATCGCCGCCGGTATTTTCAAGGTCGACGTCGCGGCGATTGACCTCGCGATGGGCCCCGATGATATCGACAGATGGGATTCGCTGAATCACCTGCGCCTTATAACAGAGGTTGAGTCGGCGTTCTCGCTGAAGCTCACGATGCAACAGATCCAGCAAATTCAGTCACTGGCGGACCTTGTCAAGTTCATCCCATGAGAACGTCCTGGCCGTCGTTTCTCGAAGCGATTGAGCATAGTGGAAGGGAGCACGGAAGCAGGCCGGCGTTCGCGGCCGGCGAAGCTACTTACAATTACAGTGAGTTTTACGCCATCGCGGGAGGCATTCGCGATGCGCTGCTGGGGCTCGGATACGGAGGCGGCCGGCGGATCGGCGTAGTCGCCGGAAGCAGTGTGCAGACATCCGCCTCGGTGTTGGCCATATGGTCCATCGGTGCGGCATTCGTCCCCCTGAACATACATTATCCTGGCGATCGCAACAGGAGGATCATCGCGGATGCCGGGCTGGACCTGGTTCTCACCAGCCGTCCTGGAAATGACTGGCCTGAGTATCTCCCCCCGTCCGACGGCAATCTCACCCTTCTCCACACCCGTGACCTCGCACCGGCATCGGGAAAGCTGAGCTTCCCGAAGCCGGATCCGGCAGAAGTCGCCTACCTTTTCTTTACCTCCGGCAGTACCGGCGTGCCGAAGGGCGTGCCGATCACACATGCCAACCTGTCGGCGTTCATGAATACATTTATCTCGGGCATGGGATACGACTTCACCCCGGAAGATCGTTTTCTGCAGATGTTCGAACTCACGTTCGACTTGAGTGTCGTCAGCATGCTTGCGCCACTCTCCGTCGGAGGCTGCTGTTGCCCGGTTCCCGAGACCGGCATCAAGTACCTGAACGTGATAAATGTACTGGCGGAGCGACACGTAACCGTCGCCCTGATGGTCCCCTCTATCCTCGCCTATATGCGACGGTTTTTTCCCGAACTGCGATTTCCGGATCTGAGACTGAGCCAGTTTTGCGGGGAGGCCCTGATGCAGGATCTCGCGACCGAGTGGTCGCAGTGCGTGCCGAACGCGCGCATCGAAAATGTATACGGGCCTACAGAAGCAACGATCTTCTGCACCAGGTATGAATGGGAGCAGGCTCGTGCCGAGGCAGAAGCGGCTAACGGCATCGTGCCCATTGGCACGGCAATGCCAGGCACCGAAACTTATGTCGTCGATGACACCGGAAGCCAATCCCCCATCGGGGAACGTGGTGAACTTTGCCTGGCAGGCGACCAGGTGATGCAAGGTTACTGGAACGATCCCGCCAAAACGGCTGAGTCTTTCCTGACGTTGTCATCGAATGGAAAGGATACTGCGGCTTACCGCACGGGCGATGTCGTTTACGTCAACGAGAATGGCAACCTGGTTTACTGCGGCCGCAAAGACTCCCAGGTGAAAATCGACGGCCATCGCGTAGAACTCGGCGAAGTCGAACACTTCGCGCATCTTTATCCAGGAGCTGCAAGCGCGGCCGCGGTGCTCATACGTGATGCATCCGGAATCGAGCGCCTGAAACTGTTCGTCGCGGGGCAAGACATCGATCTCGGCGGGCTGGAAAGTTACCTCAAAGCCAATTTAGCGGAGTACATGTGGCCTGCCGAGATCGCAATCCTCCCGGAACTGCCATTGAACCTGAACGGCAAAATCGACCGTCCTGCGCTTGCACGACTGTAGCGGCTCACCCAGGAGGACGTAGCACCAGTCCGACGTGCACTCCGGTTGCTTCAATGCTTTCGGTATCGCTCAAGTCCGACAGATTCTCGTCCATCAGCCCGGAAAGCCGTACCCGTCCGTTCTGAGCGTTGACGATTATCCCGCTATCCTCAACCGCCTGAACCTCGCCGCAGGTCCAGTGTTCGCCGGCCGCCCGTTCGCCCACCAGCGATACGTCCGACACCATCAGCTTGACTCCATCGACGGATACTTTGGGCCACGTAAACTGGTTCTCGAAGGGTCGAAAAGACAGTCCGCGAACCAACGCCGACAGGCGTTCGAAATCCCACTCGAAATCGAGGTAGCCGTCGTTCGGTGAATCCCTGAATGAGTAGTATCGGCCGCCCGGTTTCTGCGGCGTCGCCTGCAGCCGTCCAGCCGCATACTGGTTGAGTAGCGGCCCGAAAAGGCTCGTTCCCTCCTGTATGCAGCGCAGCGTCAGGCTTATGGCCGTCTCGTCCGGACTCAGTGCGAACGACTTCTCAGCCACAATGTCACCCCCATCCAGCGTTTCCGTAACGAGGTGCCACGTCACGCCGTGCTCCCGTTCACGATTGATGATTGCCCAGGAAGGGACATTGACACCGCGATATTGCGGCAAAGGGCCGTTGTGAAAGTTGACGATGCCGTCCGCCGGAATCTCCAGCACCTCGGACCCAATGATGTCCCAGTTGTTGACGCTGAAGATGATGTCGGGCCCGGCCCGGTCGAGAATGTCGATAGCATCGCGATCATTTATGTTGTCGACGACAGCGTTCGCGACCCCATACTCCTCGCTGAATTTCCTGATCTGCGACGACCAGGCGTGCCCGGACCCGTGGTGTATCAGCACGGGCAATTGGTAGGCTTCGTGGTCCGCAATCTGCTTTGCGCAGTCAGCTGCCATTTGTCCATCGCCGATAACGACAGCCGTGCGACTGATCATGATACCGACAGGCAGCGAACCGCCGCTCGAACTCGTGCACACTGGGCCTCGACTTCCGCGGCGCTCCAGGACAACTTGCGTCCCATCTCGACAGCGGCGCTCTGCAGCAGGTTGTCCGGGAGTCTCCCCCGGACTGCGAGGTCGTTGCGCCGGATCAGGAAATCGTCAAGATTCACCGCCATCTCATTGTCGACCGCATGTTCGATGCAAGCGGCAAACGCCCGGCTGAAATCCTTTTCGCCAGCGGACACGCCGCGCGGCAGCCTGGAACCATAGCGGCCGAGCAAGTCGCCGACATCGTCGTACGATGAAGGCAGCGCAGTGGCAGGCAAGTCGCTCGACCAACCGGCAGCGCCGGGCAATTGCAGCGAACGCACGTCGTGCAAAGAACGATCCCGACCTGTTTTTTCCTGCCCGATTTTCTCTTGCACCATTGCCACCACGCGCTCGGCGACCAGCCGCGCAGTGGTGAATTTGACCCCGATCACGCTGAACAGCCCGCTACAGCCCGAACGAGTTCCATGGTCGATGATCTCGGCGTGTTTCGACACCCCCACTTCGCCTTTTGCCGTTTCCGGTTCAGCCGGTGTGAGGCCGCTGTACACATAGTAGATATCGCTCGGAGTCAACCTGGCCGGCGGGTAAGAGTCGTTGATCTCCTCGACGAACTCGCTGACCTCGAGGTCGGAGACCGAGTAGCTGTCCGGATCCTGCCCCTCATACGGGAAATGGGTTGTTCCGATCACGGAAACGTCCTTCCATGGCGTCACGAAGAACAGGCGGTTCTCCGAGCCGATCACTGCATCGGACTGGCGCTTGCTGGGGATGCCAACGCCATACTCCGGCAATAGCTGCCGCGTGACGATATTCATGTTCCTTGCGAGCGGCGGTGCGGACGCTGCCGCCTCGCCACCGAGAGCGCTTTGCAGCAGTTTATGGATCCACGGGCCGGCCGCGTTGACAGTCAGCTTTGCCCTGATTTCGATCTCGCGTCGCGTTAGCTGGTCGACGGCCACTATGCCCTCCACGCAGCCGCGTGCCTGCATCAGCGACTCGGCAGCCACGTAATTCGCGACCGCGGCGCCCCGCTCCGCTGCAGACTGCAGGCATTCCAGCACCACGCGGTCCGTATCGATGACCTGCCCGTCATACCACGAAGCAGCACCGGACAGTCCCTTTACCGGTATCCCCGGGATGCGGGCAGCTAACTCACCACGGCCGTATACGCGCCCAAGCGGTATCCTTGAGCCTCGCGGGACTCCGCTGTTCCAGTCCGGCCCCAGCAAGCGGTGCAGCAGGATTCCCGCCTGCAATGCCATCGGGCCGCGGGTCAGGTAGCCTTGCGTGGGTATGACGAACTCCAGTGGCCGAACCAGGTGCGGAGCGATAGAGAGCCAGATTCTGCGCTCCACGATGGACTCACGAATACGCCTGAAGTCGAGGTGCTGCAGGTAACGTATGCCGCTGTGTATGATCTTCAATGAATTGTGCGAGGTGCCGGAACAGAAATCCGACTTTTCAACGAGTGCCACGGACAGGCCTCGCAGCGCGGCGTCGCGTGCAATGCAGGCACCGTAAATGCCTCCGCCGATGATGGCGAGGTCGAACTGCCGGTCCGACAGGGCACCGATGTCACGTTTCATAGGATGTGCGATACAAGAATATTCTGCCCTCGATCGGTCAGCCTCACCGCAAGATCAAGAAGGAGCGATTGTAGGAGCCCGCCATGCGGGCGAGTTCGCCAACGTGCATCACACTCGCCTGCATGGCGGGCTCCTGCAGTCGCTTCGGTCACGACCTGTGCAGGCATTGTTGGGCGATCCCGCATCGGCGGTGCCGGGTTAGTCTAATCGGATCGGGTACGTTCTGTCACCGAATGGTGACACTCTTCGCCCGTGGGACGCGCTGGTGAGACCTGGGTCGCAAAAACCGGTCACTGGTGGCGAATATTCGCAATGCCTCATACTTCATCGCGTTAAACTTGCGATCGTTCCTGCCC
>DATGQI010000162.1:0-4921 GCA_035304285.1 Woeseiaceae bacterium | reverse complement strand
TTTCATCCGCGCGTGTGCACGCGCAAGAAGGTGGCCGTCTGGTACGCGTTCCTCGGCGAAGCCAGGTCCCGGCCAACCTATACGACGGTGTGCCAGAGCTGGGACAGGCGCTTCTCGGAAGTCATGCAGCGATGCTGCAAGGATGTCGCCGAGTACGGAGGCTACTCGGATATCGATTACCGCATCGTCGCACGAGGCCTCGGTGCGCTCATTGACTCGCTGTGGCGCGACCTGATGCTGAGTCCGAAGGATTTCAGCCGTGACAACAGCAAAACGATTTGCTTTCGCTATCTCGCGAACGTATTCCCGCGACATTTCGACAAGAACGGTGCGATACAGCCGAAAAAGAACTAGCCCGGGCTAGGGCTCGTTAACGGTTCGCCTACGTGAAAACCAGCCCCAATCGCGCAGGGTACCTGCAGCTCGCCCCGGGGCTCATCCTGGTGCTGGCGGCGATGCTGGTTCCACTGTTCCTGCTGCTCGTTGCGAGTTTCTGGAGCATCCAGCCGGGCGGCGATATCGACACGTCCTTCACGCTTGCGAACTACGCAAAGCTGACGGAGCGGCCGGGCTACGCGCAGATCATCCTGCGATCGATCGGCATAGCGGCCTGCGTCACGCTGGTGACGATCCTGCTCGCCTACCCGCTGGCTTACTTCGTCGCCTTCGACGTCAGGAAGCACAAGCTCATACTGTTGATACTGATTACCCTGCCGTTCTGGACCAGCTACCTGCTGCGCGTGTTCGCCTGGAAGGTGATTCTCGGCTGGAACGGTGTCATCAATTCCGGTCTGACGACGGCGGGACTGATCGAGGAGCCCCTGGCTTTCCTCCTGTACAACCCTTTCTCGGTCGTGGTGACCTTGTCGCATGCGTGGGCGACGTTTGCCATCCTGCCGATCTACCTGTCGCTGGAAAAGATCGACAGGAACCTGATCAGCGCGGCCGCGGATTTGGGCGATGGTCCCGTCAGGAGCTTTTTCCGGGTTACGCTGCCGCTGTCGATGCCCGGCGTGATGGCGGCGGTGTTCATCATTTTCATTCCCACCGTCGGCGACTACATCACGCCCGCGCTGATTGGCGGCCCGGACGGGCTGATGGTGTCGAACCTGATCCAGGCGCAGTTCGGGAAGGCGAACAACTGGCCGTTCGGCGCGGCAATCTCGGTGGTTTCCATCGTCACGGTGTCGGTGATCGCTCTTGTAACGGTGGCGGGGTTGCGGCGCTTCGCCGGGTCCGCGCGATGACGGCGCGGCGCGGACGCCGGCTGCGGCAGGTGTTTTCCTCGGGCTACCTCGTGTACCTCTACCTGCCGATCGTCATCCTCCCGATATTTTCCTTCAACGATTCGTTCTACATCAGCTTTCCGCTGCAGGCCTTCACGACGCGCTGGTACGAGGAACTGGCGTCCGACCCTTCGATCATCGCGGCGCTTGCGAGCAGTCTCCAGATTGCCGCTGCGACGGCGCTCATCAGCACCTTTTTCGGAGTACTGACCGCCCGTGCATTGACCCGGTACCGTTTGCGCTACCAGAAGTCGATGCTCGCGGCGATCATGCTTCCCATCGTCATCCCTGAACTCATTCTCGGGGTATCCCTGCTCGTGGCGCTGAACCAGGTGGGTCTCGGCCTGGGCAAGTGGGCCGTCGTGGCCGGCCATACGCTCATTTGCTTTCCATTCGCCGTCGCTATCCTGTTATCGCGGTTCGAAGGGTTCGACCTTGCGCTGGAGGAAGCCTCGCTCGACCTCGGAGAGAGCCCGTGGCAGACCTTCTGGCGAGTGGTGTTCCCGCTCGCCCTGCCGGGCATCGTCGCCAGCGTGCTGCTGACATTCACGATCTCGTTCGACGAGTTCCTGATAGCGTTTTTCCTGTCGGCTTCCGAGCCGACCTTGCCGGTGTACCTGTGGGGGCAGCTTCGGTTCCCGAAGAAGTTGCCGAGCGCACTTGCACTGGGCAGCCTGATCATCGTTGCGTCTTTCATTGTCGTGACGATTGCGGAATTGATGCGTCGTCGACGCACCGGATGGGGAACCAAATGAACGGACAGCGGCACCTGGTCGAGTTGCAGGAGTTGACCCGCAGGTACGACGATCACCTTGCACTGGACAAGGTGAGCCTGCGCATCAGGCAGGGTGAGTTTTTTTCCATCCTGGGTCCTTCGGGCTGCGGGAAATCGACGCTGCTTCGTCTCATCGCCGGCCTTGACTGGCCGGATGCAGGATCGCTCCTGATCGACGGCCGGGATATGCGGGGAGTCCCGCCGTACCGGCGGCCGTGCAACATGGTCTTCCAGAATTACGCCATTTTTCCGCACCTGAACGTCCGCGACAATGTCGGCTACGGGCTGCGCAAGTTCGGCTTGTCGGCGACCGAGAAACGCGAACGCATCGAGGCCATGCTCCTCGCGGTGCGGCTCGGCGGCCTGGGCGACCGGAAGCCCGGGCAGCTCTCCGGCGGCCAGAGGCAACGCGTGGCGCTGGCGCGGGCGCTCGTGCGGCAACCGCGGGTCCTGCTCCTGGACGAACCGCTGGGGGCCCTGGACAAGTCATTGCGCGAGGCTATGCAGGTAGAGTTGCGGGAGTTGCAGCAGTCGGTGGGTATCACCTTCGTCTTCGTGACCCACGACCAGGAAGAGGCCCTTTCGATGTCCGACAGGATTGCCGTGATGTCGGACGGCCGCATATTGCAGATTGCGTCGCCCGTCGACCTGTACGAGCGCCCCAATTGCCCGACGGTGGCAAAGTTCATAGGCGACATGAATTTCTTCGGGGGCGTCACGGAAGGAATCACCGCCTCCGGCGGGGCGCTCGTACAGGTCGACGGCATGGGGGCTGTCGAATTCGACGGCCGACTGGAGAACGAGAAACCAGGTCTCAGCCACCAGGTTGCCATCCGCCCGGAAAAGCTCCGTGTAACAGGCGAGCGCACCGATGCCGCGATCTGTGTCCGGGGAAAAGTGGTCAGCTCGTCCTACTGGGGAGACCAGAGCCAGATCCAGGTTTCCATCGATGGATGCGCGACACCTCTTACGGTGTCGGCGCACAACGTCGATCCTGCAGGCGCAGAACACCTGGTGCGTGGGGCGGATGTTTACCTGTCGGTAAACAGGAGCGGCTTGCTTAGATTCTGCGAGGAGGAGATTGCGCATGGACGGGTCTGAACGGACAGCAGCCGTGGGCGAGCTGGACCGGTTTCTTCTGGAGAACCCCGAGGTTCGCTATATCGACGCGATGTTTCCGGATATGTCCGGAATCATCCGGGGAAAACGCCTCACCTTGCGTCACGCAAGACAACTCTTTGCAGAGGGACTGCAGATGCCGGGTTCCATGCTGTTGCTGTCCGTCACCGGCAGCTGCATGGATCCGCTCGGTTACGGTGTGAGTGATGGCGATCCGGACATCGCCATTGAACCCATCCCCGGCTCTCTCCGTCCGGTGCCCTGGGCAGACCGGCCGCGCGGGCAGGTACAGGTGACGCCGGTGGATGAGAGCTACAGTGCCTTCGATCCACGTCATGTGCTTGCGGCCGTTCTGCGACGATTCGATGAGATGAAGCTCCGCCCGGTGGTCGCGTGCGAGCTGGAGTTCTGCCTGATCGACAGGGAACTGACCGAGGGAGGCGCGCCGCGGGCGCCGGTTTCTCCGTCTTCGGGCAGGAGGGAAGTAAGCACGCAGCTGATGAGTCTTTCCCGGGTGGACGACTTCGGTGAATTCATAGAGGACGTTACGTCGGTGTGCGCTGCTTACCCGGTGCCGATGACAGCGCTCAATGCAGAGTACGGGGGAGACCAGTTCGAACTGAACCTGCACCATGTCGAAGATGCCGTCCAGGCGGCGGACGATGCCGTTGCGCTCAAACAGATAGTGCAGGGGGTGGCGGCGAGGCACGGCATGCGAGCTACCTTCATGGCCAAACCGTACGCGGAGAAGGCCGGCAGCGGCATGCACTGGCACGTTAGCGTGCTCAACGCCGACGGACAGAACATTTTCGACGATGCCCGTAGTGACGGCGGCGAAATGCTCGGCCATGCGGTCGCGGGAGTGCTCAAGACGATGCCTGAAGCAATGGCCTTCGTGGCACCCAACATCAACTCGTACAAGCGGTTCCAGCCAGGCCTGTTCGTGCCCATGACCAGAACGTGGGGCTGGAACAATCGCTCGGTTGCGGTGCGTATTCCCGGTGGAGCGGCGAGCGACAGGCGCCTCGAATATCGCCTGCCGGGGGCAGACGCAAATCCGTACCTCGCCTTGGCGGTAGTACTGGCCGGCATACACCACGGCATCTCCCGCAAGCTGGTTCCACCGCCGGCATCCTCGGGCAATGCGTCGCTCGAGCCGGACCCGGATGTACCACTGAAACTGTACGAAGCCCTTGCCGCGTTGCGCTCCGCGGCCGTCCTGCCGGGCTACATCGGCCAGGAGTACTGCGAGGTCTACGCCGCTACCAAGCGCCTCGAAATGGAAGCGTTCCTGTCAGGCCTCTCCGGCAAGGAATTCAGCTGGTACCTGCGTTCGGATTCCTGAGCACCCCAGGGGCGGTTCCCGCCGTCCGTTCCGGTCCCTTCACCAGACGCAGCTTGCGACCTTCCCTCGACATTTTGTCAGGCAGGTGAGGGTTGGAACTACCAGATGCGTCAAGCAGTTGCAGCGCATGGACCTGCGCGCCCTGCAGTTTACGGTGTAGATATTTCGCTGAACATTCGATCAATAAAACCTTGGCAACGGCGGGAACTGCGTATAGTATCGAGGGCCACAAGAAGTCAAAACTTCGAGTTCGGGGGAGCGCGCTATGAGGTTCGAGAACTACCCGCAAGGCAGTTTGTCGGCGCAACGCCGACGACCGGCCGCGACCTTCGCCAGGTTGGGCGGCACGTGGCTGGGCGTCCTGCTGTCGTTGTCGATGATCGGCGCCGAACCGGT
>DATGQI010000161.1:0-14846 GCA_035304285.1 Woeseiaceae bacterium | reverse complement strand
GGCCCTTAGATATCCGCAATTGATGCGCCGATATCGCTTACTTGCCGGTAGAGCCCATGATCCCGGTAGAGCCCATGATCCCGGTAGCTGACAGCCTGGTCAAACCGTTTGATAACCTCCTCGAGGCGGCGCCGGATGCCGTTGTTGTGGTCGACCAGGCGGGTGTCATCGTCCTCGTCAACGCCCAGACCGAATCGCTGTTCTGCTATCCGAGAAGCGAACTGCTGGGCCAGCCTGTTGAGATCCTCCTGCCCAAGCGGTTCCAGCAGGCACATCCCCACCACCGCCGAGGTTATTTCGAGGCCCCTCGCATCAGGCCCATGGGGGAGAAACTGGAGTTGTACGGCCGCCGCAAGGACGGCAGCGAATTCCCCGTCGAAATCAGCCTGAGTCCTGCGGAAACGGCCGATGGGCTGCTGGTGCTCAGTACCATCCGGGACAGTACGCAGCACAAGGCAATGGAGCGGAGCCTTACCGGCATCCTGCAGGCCTCGCAAAACGAGATCTACATCTTCGATGTGGATTCGCTGCGTTTCCTGCACGTGACGGAAGGCGCTCGAAACAACCTGGGTTACTCCATGTCGGAACTCGTGGGCATGACCCCGCTCGATCTCAAGCCGGAGTTCACACCTGAGACGTTCGAGAAGCTCATCCGGCCGCTGCGGCAGGGCGAATCCAACAAGATCGAGTTCCAGACGGTCCATCGCCGCAAGGACGGCAGTCGCTACTTCGTGGAAGTGCACCTGCAACGCCTCGAGTACGAAGGAATAGAGGTGTTCGTAGCGGTCATTCTGGATATCAACGAGCGCCGGCTCGCGGAAGAAGCGTTGCGCGAGAGCCACGAGCGCCTGGAGGAACGCGTCATAGAGCGCACCGTCGCCCTGCAGGAAGCCAAGCTCGAGGCAGAGAAGGCCAACAGTGTCAAATCGCGATTCCTGGCTGCCGCTAGCCACGACCTCCGGCAACCGATGCAGGCGGCGATGCTCTATCTTTCGTTGCTGTCCTCGAGAATCGACGAGGCGACACGCCAAGCCCTCGCTCAGCCGTTGCACCAAAGCTTGGCAGCGATGAGCGACCTGCTCGACGCGTTGCTCGATTTCTCGCGGTTCGAGGCGGGGACGGTCGTTCCGAGTCCCACGGATTTTCGGTTGGCGGACCTCATAGAACGGATCGTCAGCACCAACCGGCCGCACGCTGTGGAGAAGGGCATCGCGCTCGAAGCCGGTTGCCACGACCTCACCGTGCACAGCGATCCGAAGCTCCTGGAACGCGTGCTCGAGAACTTCGTCAGTAACGCAATCCGGTATACCGAGCGCGGCACGGTCTCAATCGATTGTCGTCCGGACGGGGACAGTGTGGCGATCGCGGTGACAGATACCGGCGTCGGAATTGAGCGGAGTGACTTAAAGGACATCTTCGGTGAGTACTACCAGATCAACAATTCGTCCCGGGACCGGCGCAAAGGCCTTGGACTTGGCCTGGCGATCGCGAGGCACATCGCGCGGTTGCTCGACCTCGTTGTTGATGTGCAGTCGGAGCCGGGAAAGGGCTCGACGTTCTCCGTTGCGGTGCCCCGGGCCGAGAGCCTGCTTGTCGTCGAGGCTGGGGAAGACGTACGGGACAGTACCATACGACCTGGCCGGAAGCCGCTCGTACTGCTCGTCGACGATGACGCGGCAATCATCCATGCGAGCACACTTCTGTTGCGGTCGGTCGGCATCGACGTATACAGCGCCCAGGATCATGACGAGGCTCTGGCACACGTGGCGAGCGGCGCAAAACCGGATCTTCTGCTGTGCGATTATCGCCTCGTGGGCAATACCGGCATCGAGGTCGTTCGGCACATCCGGCAGACCCTCGCGGAAGACCTGCCTTCCATTATCCTGACCGGCGATACATCTCAGCGAGAAATCGAGGAAGCCCGGCTATCCAACTGCACCGTTGCGCATAAGCCCGTCGATCCGGACCGCCTCCTTGGCCTCGTGCAATCGATGCTGTCCTGAGATCCCGCAGCCCCAGCAGGGACGGTGGTTTCTACGGATGGCGCGCGCGGCGTACCGAACGAAAACTGAGCGGATGTCGCCGATCATCAACAACCTGGGCCGGCATCCCGGTCGCTCGCGGGAGAGGCCACTCGATTCGGAACTGATAGCTGGCTTGCTGCGGCCGGAGGCGTACCCGCATCCCGTGAGCCGGGTCGAGCACGTCGAAACGCATATCTCCTGGGTGCTGCTGACGGGCGAGTACGTTTACAAAGTCAAGAAGCCGGTCGACCTGGGTTTTCTCGATTTCCGCGAGCTTGAGCGGCGCCGTTTCTTCTGCGAGGAAGAGCTGCGCCTCAACCGCTTCTGGGCGCCGGAGCTCTATCTCGAGGTCGTGCCAATTGCCATGCACGAAGGTTATCCGTACGTCGGCGGCGAAGGTCCCGCGACCGAGTACGCGGTGCGCATGCGGCAGTTCGACCAGGCGCTGCGGCTCGACCACCAGCTCGAAGCGGGACGGCTCACCGGCAGCGACATGCTGGAACTCGCGGCAGAAATTGCCACTCGCCATCGCGCGGCCGATCGTGCCGGGCCGGCCGGTCGCTTGCTGCGGGCGACGAAACGGCTCATGTGGGACAACTTCGACGACCTGATCGGCGAGGTGGCTCATGAGCGGATGATCGCGTTGCACCGCTGGACAAAGGAGTCGCTCCGCGTGCATGAGGCGCTACTGAAAAAGCGGTGCGCTGAAGGCTTTTTCCGCGAATGTCACGGCGACCTTCATCTCGGCAACATCGTGCGGCTCACCGGCGGCATCAAGGCCTTCGATTGCATCGAGTTCAGCAAGGAGCTGCGCCAGATCGATATCGTGGCAGATTACGGATTCCTGGTGATGGACCTGGTGGCCCGTGGCAGGACGGACCTCGCCTACACCTTTCTCAACCGCTATCTCGAAATCTCCGGAGACTATGACGGCGTGTCGTTGTTACCTCTCTATGTCGTTTATCGCTGCCTCGTGCGTGCAAAGGTGGCGGCGATCAGGCGCCGCGAACGAAAGCGCGACGAGAGCCTCGACGAGGATACCGCCACGCTCCGCCACTATTGCGAGCTGGCACGGGCATGGACCAAGCCCCGCAAGCCGATGCTCGCAGTTATGAACGGTCTGTCCGGGTCGGGCAAGACCTGGCTTTCGACACGGCTGGTGCCGGCCATGCCGGCTCTGCGGATGCGCTCGGACCTGGAGCGCAAGCGTCTTTTCGGACTCGGTGAGGCCGCCGACAGTCAATCGGGGATCGCGAGCGGCATCTATGACCTGACGGCCGGGCAGGCCGTCTACGCGCGAATGTTTGGAGGCGCCCGCACGATGCTCGTTGCGGGCTTCGACGTGATCCTGGATGCAGCGTTCCTGAACGTCGAGTCTCGCGGGCAGGCGATGCATCTCGCGGCCGATTGCGGCGCGGATTTCGTGATCGTGCAAGCGACCGCCTCGCAGGAGACACTGGAGAAGCGTTTGCGTCGGCGCGTCGCGGCCGCTGAGGATGCCTCCGAGGCGGATCTCGCGGTTCTGCGATACCAGCTCGATACGAGCGAGCCGCTTACGTTCGATGAAGCCCGGTCAGCCGTCACCGTGAATACCGATTCCGAGATCGATCCTTCTGCCATCGTCCGCGAGATGAGACGCTGCAGGGGCAACTCCTGAGGCCTCAGGCCTGACACACCGCGCGATCCGTTGCTCGATGTATGCATTTTCCCCTATGGCCCACTGCATCCCGAGTCATTATCTTGGAGGCACCAACCTGATAAGTACCAGGGGGCTTCCAATGCACGAATCGGGTCGAGAAACGGTCGCTGTCGTGCTGGCCGGCGGCCAGGGAACACGCCTCGGCGCGCTCACACGAAACCGGTGCAAGCCAGCATTGCATTTCGGGGGACGCTTCCGGAGCATCGACTTCACGCTGTCGAATTGCGTGAACAGCGGGGTCCGGCAAATCGGAGTGGCGACCCAATATCAGTCCCAGTCGCTGATACGTCATATCCAGCAGAGCTGGGGTTTCCTGAGCCGGGAGCTGGGTGAATTCGTCGAGATCTGGCCGGCCGAGCAGCGGCTCGATCCCCACTGGTATAAGGGCACCGCGGATGCCGTTTATCAGAATCTTGCGCGGGTGGATTACTACCGGCCGCGCTACGTGCTGGTGCTGGCTGCCGATCATCGAACGCATGGATCGTCACCACGTCTATGGGCATTTCTCTGCAGCCCGGAGCCGTGAGCAGACCGTTATAGGTCGCGAGCGAACCAGAGAGGTCGGTGCGCCCGAGGAACTTGTCCGCTGGCTGGCGTGACGAACGGGACCGAGGTCTACGCAGAGAAGGCAGGCCGCTCGTATGCGCAGCATCTTCGGGAAGGCGACCGAGGCCCGGGGGTCAACGTAGCGTATAATCCGATGGCACGCGTTAACGAGCTGATCCGACGCGTGGATCCGGAGGTCGAGGTGCGCGGCGTCAAGCCGCGGGCACCGATAATACCCCGCTAGCCGAAGCCATTCCTAAGTGTAAATACCGATACTAACGAGCCGTCCGGCTCATTATCGTTTCATCATCGTTTGCCACGAGAGCAGCTCCAATGAAACTGGCGTTCCGGACATCCCAATACCATCTGCGGCTGTTGTGCCTGTCGGCGTTGATCGTTGCCGCTGCTGTGCTTTTCGGGTGTGCTGCGACGCGCCCGGACATCCGTACGGACTACGACCGGTCCGCCGACTTCTCGACCTACCAAACCTACGGCTTTGCCGACGAGCTTGGGACCGACCGCGCCGGCTACTCGACGCTTATCACGACGCATTTCAAACAGGCCGTCGATGAAGAAATGCAGCGTCGTGGCTACCGCTATACGGGATCCAACCCTGACCTGCTGGTCAACTTCTTCGCCAACGTCCGCCACGTTACGACCGTGCGCTCGCGCCCGCGCGTAGTGGTCAGTTACGGCTACTACGGCTACCGCTATGGGATGTACAGCGCCTGGCCGCTCTATGCCGATGATGTGGATACGGTTCACTACCGCGTGGGCACTGCGAACATCGACATCGTCGATGCGGGACGTAACCAGCTCATCTGGGAAGGGGTAGCCGAGGGCCGGCTGACGCGTGAGGCAATGGAGAATCCGCAGCCGGCCATCGAATCAGTAGTAGCGGAGTTGTTCAGCCGCTATCCCGGCACGGCGCCGGTGAGTAGTTCGGACTGACGGGCGCAATTGACGGGATAACGACATGCACAAGCGGGGAACACGCGATCGGCCGATCGCCGATCATCGATGGCAAAGCCGTCTGATCACTGCGGCACTCCGACCGATCCGATCCCGTCGCGTCACGCCTGTGGCATGAACTCATATTTTCGCGCAATCGCCCTCGATTTCGATGGGACGCTGACGGATGGCGGGCCGCCGTCGCCTGTCGTGCTGGCTGCGATCGATCGGGTGCGCGCCGCGGGCCTCAAGACGGTCCTGGCTACGGGCAGGATCCTGACCGAGCTGCGCGATGTCTTTCCAATGGCGGAGCGCTATTTCGACGCCATCGTGGTCGAGAACGGGGCAGCGCTATCGCTCGAGGGCGTCCTGCATACGCTGTCGCCACCGGTCGAAAACGAGCTGGACGAGGCGCTGGCCGGGCGGGGTGTTCCCTACCGACGCGGGCAGGTCCTGTTGGCGACGCACGCAGGATTCGAAGGCCGGATCCAGGACGAGATCCACCGACTCGGGCTTGAATGCGGTCTGGTGTACAACCGCGGTGAGCTGATGATCCTGCCGCCCGGCGTTTCTAAAGGCTTCGGATTGTCGAAGGCGCTGGAAGCGCTCGGCATCTCCTATCACAACACCATCGCGGTCGGTGATGCAGAGAACGACCAATCCCTGCTCACGGCGTGCGAGTTCGGAGTAGCCGTCGCCGACGCCGTGGAGGGGCTCAGGCGGCATGCTGACCTCGTGCTGGAGCAACCGGACGGCGCGGGCGTTGCCGCGCTGCTCGACCGTATCGCGCGCGGCGACGATCGTTCGCTCGTGCCGACCCGATGGCGCATCCGGATCGGAATCTCTGCGGACGGATGTCCGGCAGAGATGGCCGCATCTCGCGTGAACCTCCTGATAACGGGCAGAAGCAAGTCCGGCAAATCCTTCGCGGCGGGCACGATCACCGAGCGGCTCATGGAGCTCGGCTATTCGGTGTGTCTGATCGATCCGGAGGGCGACTATACCTCGCTCGGTGAACTGCACGGGGTGGAATGCCTGGGAGGGTCGGGTAGTCCACCCGATATCGACGAGGTACGCCGCTTTCTCGCGCATCGCTTCGGCAGCGTCATCGTCGACCTGTCGCTGGTGGAGCCCGCCAAGCAAGCCGACTGTACCCAGCGGCTGCTGCGCGCACTCTCCGCTGACCGCCAGTCATCCGGCCTGCCCCACTGGGTCATCATCGATGAAGCGCATCATGCGCTGGGCCTGCCCGGCGAGCTGGCGAGGATTCTGGACGAAGGGGAAAAGGGTTATTGCCTCGTGACCTACCAGCCGCAGGTGCTGGAGCGTCAACTTTACACCGCGATGGATTACCTGCTGGTTTTGCCCGGAGGCCGGCGACTCGCCGGGCCGGACCCGATCTCCGAAGTCGAGCGGATTGGCGCATTGTCGTTGGCACCGTCTCTCGACGGTGTCGATACCGGCCATGGACTGCTGGTCAACATGGCCAACGCGCGAGCGATGCGCTTGATCGAGCTTGCTCCGCGACGCACGGCGCACGTCCGCCACTGGCACAAATACGTGCAGGGAAAGCTGCCGCGTCGGTTGCGGTTCAACTTCACGGGAAGGGACGGACGTGGCGCGTGCTCAGCAGCCAACATCCAGGAGTTCTGCGATCTCGTACGTGAGGTCCCTCCCGATACCGTGGCGTTTCACGCAGAGCGGCTTGATTTCTCGCGCTGGCTCCGCGAAGTGTTTCAGGAGGAAGAACTCGCGGCCGATGTCCGGTCGAACGAGCAGAGTTTCGTCGCCTCGGCACGCGTCTCAGATGATGTCGCCGTGCTGCGAAAAGCCGTCGTACAGGCGATCATGCAGCACTACGGATGAGCGCCTTGCCGATCGCTACGCCCTGCAGCACCTAAAGTGCTGTGGATGTCACGGCTCTCGAACCCGCGACTACCGGCAACTCAGCCAGGCTGAGCGAGTACATCACCTGGTGGGCATCTTCCGGATCCGGCGACGCTTTCATGCCGAGGTCCCGCGCCAGCATGCGCATCTGCGCATTGTCTGCGAGGTCCATCGAATAGAGCTTCCTGATGCCGTGTTCCCGCGCGTGCCGGATCAGCGCTCTCGCCAGCCGGGTACCGAGCCCCCGGTGTTGCCAGTCGTCCGCTACCGTAATGGCGATCTCCCGGGCGCTGCTTTCCGCATTCGGTGCGTAACGGCTGACGCCGATCATTCTCTGGCGACCGTCTTCCTCGACCGTCGCGATGAACGCCATTGAGCGGTGGCCATCGACGTCACAGAATTGCCTGACTTCGTCCGGCGTCAGGTCGCGTACGGCCCCGAGGAAGCGATAGCGCTTCGACTCCGGTGACAGGCGCCGAACGAAATCTTGCTCCCTGTCCGCGTCCGCGTGAGACATCGGGCGGATCGTAACTGTATGCCCGGCAATTTCGAGCTGGTGGCGTTGGTCTGTCATGTCCGTGCTCCTCGGCTTTACTTTTCCAATCTTCTGTTTTCGGCGGCCTGTGAATCGTGGAGAACCACAGCGCCCCCATATCGAGCCTTCCCTAGTTTGTCTGTGTCGATCCGTTTTCCTGGATACCAGGCGCGGCGGCGCTTCCTGTATCTGCTCCGCCACGCCCGGTCGAGCCTGGTGCGGCCTTAACCAGGGGTCGGACCGCGCCAGGACTCACGCTGCCTTGACTTCGATGTGCTTGACCTTGTCCTGCGCTTCCTTGGTTTTCGGAAGATTGATCGTGAGAACACCTTTTTTGAACGATGCGTCGATCTTGGCCGCATCCACTGCCGCGGGAATCTCGATGCTGCGACGGAAAGCGCCGTAGGCACGTTCTCTTCGGTAGTAATCCTTATCCTTCGTCTCCTTGTCCTCCTCCTTCTTGCCACGGATCGTGAGTACGCGATCCGATAGAGTAACGTCGACGTTCTTCTCATCCATCCCTGGTAGATCGATCTTCACCGAGAACGACTTGTCGTCTTCCGTCACGTCGAGCTGCGGCGAGATCTCTGTGCGAGGCCACTCGCCGGACAGCAGCGAAGAGCTGAAGCCGTCGTTCCACATGCTTTGAAACAGCCGGTCCATTTCCCGATGCAACGATGTGATGTCGCCACGAAAGCCTTCGAGGGTTTTCTCGTCGCCATCCGATTTGCGCAGACTGCCCCATCTCCAAGGCACCATTTCTCCTAAAGCCATGACTTGTTCCTCCTGATTACGAATACGTTGCCTGATGTTTAAACCCGCGGCGGCTACCGAACGGCGCCGCGGTCACTACGGAAGGTATCGCCGGGCGGTGCTCCCGGCGATAAGAACAACTACGTAGTGACGCCGCCAACAGTCGCACCCACCCGGGAGGCCGGGGATATCGCAATGCGCATAGGTAATGATCCCGATTTATCGGCCGGCTCGCTTGCACTACGGTCGGGTAGTTCTGCTGTACGCAACTTGAGGAGTACTACCATGAAAGTTACTTTGAGCGTGCTCAAGGCCGACATAGGCTCAATCGGCGGGCACATCTGTCCTTCCCAGAAGCTGCTGAATTCCGTGCGCGGGCACGTGGCGAGCGCGGGACGCGAGCTGATCCGGGACAGCCACGTATCCTTTACCGGCGACGATATAGCTGTCCTGATGACCCACGAACATGGTCTCGACAATGCCGAGATACACGGGCTCGCCTGGGAGGCGTTCAAGGCCGGCACCGAGGTCGCCAGGTCGGAAGGCCTGTATGGGGCAGGCCAGGACCTCCTCAAGGACGCCTTTTCCGGGAATGTCCGCGGCATGGGCCCAGCGGTGGTGGAGCTCGAGTTCGAGGAGCGGCCGGGCGAGCCGTTCCTGCTCTTCGCCGCGGACAAGACCGACCCCGGCGCCTATAACCTGCCCTTGTACCTCGCCTTTGCGGATCCGATGAACACGCCCGGCCTGCTCCTGTCTCCCGAGATGCGACACGGCTTCACGTTCACAATCATGGACGTGGAAGATACGGAGGCGGATCGCATCATCGAGCTTCGTGCGCCGGAGCAGTTGTACGACATCGCAATCCTGTTGCGCGATCCCGAACGTTACGTGATCGAATCGGTGCGCTCGAATGCGAGCGACGAGATCGCCGCTGCCGTGTCGACGTCGCGTTTGCACAATATCGCCGGCAAGTACACCGGCAAGGACGATCCCGTCATGCTGGTTCGGGTGCAGCAAAAATTCCCGGCGACGGGTGAAGTGCTCGCGCCGTTCGCGATCGGACACTTCGTTGCCGGCGGCATGCGCGGATCGCACAACATGCCGCTGCTGCCGGTGCAGCAGGACGCCGGCATCAGCTATTTCGACGGTCCGCCCAGTGTGAGCTGCGCCGCGTTCTCCATGCACCAGGGCATCCTGACCGAGCCAGCGGACTGCTTCATCTCGCCCTTCTGGAACACCGTTCGCGACAACGTCTCGCGCAAAGCCCTGGAGATGCGACGCCAGGGCTTCTTCGGAGCGGCCATGTTGCCCATGAACGAGCTGGAGTACACCGGCATCGTCGACCGGCTTGACGAATTGCTCGGCCGGTTCGTGGCCCGGGAAGGCGCATCGAGGGGCATACAGGCGGCCTGACATGAGCGCGGCACGCGAGCGGAGAGGTTGACGTCGTCTCGCCCCTGGCCGGGTCGAATCCAACACGATTGCCGCCACATACACGCGCTGTCCCTTGTATGGATAAAGCAAGGCCGGGCCCACAATAGAGCCGATCGCGACCGATGCGTCGCGGTTCGACAACGACACAGGAGAATGGGAAATGATGGCGATACACGGCGTGAGCGCAACCCAACGCAGACAGATGATTTCGGAGGCAGCGTATTTCCTGGCCGAGCATCGCGGTTTCAACGGCGGCGATGCGATGGCCGACTGGCTGCAGGCCGAGGCCGAAGTGGATGGCCGACTTGGCGAGAGCCAGCGTGCGCTAGACCGGCTTGAGGAGCGCCTGGCGGTCGTCAACCGGAAGTTGAAATCCGCCCGGGGCAAGCTTGCGAGGAAGACGGCCGATGCCCGCCAGGAGTGGGAGCGGGACGTCCGAAAGCTCGCGAAGCTGCGCGACGGATTTCAGGAAAAACTGGTCGAATTGCGCAAGCAGGGAGCGAAAGTCAGCGAGAAAACGCGACAGCAACTGGAGAACGCATGGGATGAAGCCAGCGAGCTGCTGCATCGCCTGGATGGCAGAGTGAAAAAGCCGGGAAACGGTCCGGCCGACACCGAGAATCCCTGACACCCGACGCCGATGACACGCGCGGACGACGCTCGGCTGGTCATGCTGGATGACTTGGTGGCCGCGTTTCGCGCGCGCGGCGAGCACCCGGCGATCGTCACGCTCGCCGCGGACGGAAACATCTCCACGGTCAGCTATGCAGGGCTGGATGAGGACCTTAGACGATTCGCCCGCGGGCTCGGGCAGGCCTTTGGCGACGGCGCCCGGGTGCTGCTGTGGGCGCCGAACAGCCCCGCGTGGATCACTGCGTATTTTGGAATCATCGCCGCGGGCGGCATCGTTATTCCGCTGGACGATCAGTCGGACACGGAAGGGTTACTGGCAGTCCTCGCGCAGAACGAGCCGGCCGCCTTTGTGACCGC
Organism: Woeseiaceae bacterium; assembly: GCA_035304285.1. Taxonomy (GTDB): domain Bacteria; phylum Pseudomonadota; class Gammaproteobacteria; order Steroidobacterales; family Woeseiaceae; genus IDS-8. The sequence goes on along the minus strand of DATGQI010000161.1, from coordinate 4,027 downwards.
ATCTCCGCACCTCGAAGCGTTACGCGAAGCCGGAGTATCCGAAGAAACGGCTTTTCTGCTCGATGCCGCCGACGATGCGCGCAACTGGCGACAACTCATGCGCGATGGCATCTCGGGGCGCCGCAGCGCAACGGATGACAAGCGCGTCGCTGTGCTCCTCTACACGTCCGGCACGACTGGCACGCCCAAGGGGGTGCCCCTGACACATGAGAACCTGATGTCAAACGTTCGGGGGCTGCTCAATGCCGGCATCGTGCGCCCAACTGACCGCGTACTGTTACCGTTGCCGCTGCACCATAGCTATGCCGCCACGGTCGGGATGCTCACGGTGCTCGCATGCGGCGCTACCATCGTCCTGCCCGCTGGTGTCACGGGACCGGAGCTTACGGCGGCGGCGAATCGCGCCGGCGCGACCATACTGGTCGGCGTCCCTCGCCTGTACGAGGCGCTTCTCGAGTCTGTCTCGGCGGCTGTGCAGGAACGCACTCCGATCGTGCGAATTTGGTTCCAGTCGATGCTTCGGCTTGGGGGTATGCTTCGTCGCTTGACCGGGATCAATATCGGTCCCTTCGCGTTTCGGTCGCTGCATCGACGCGTCGGCCGGTCACTGCGGACGCTCGCCTCGGGCGGCGCCCCCCTGCATCCCGCCCTTGCAAGACAGCTTGAGGCGCTGGGCTGGCTCGTCCTGACTGGCTATGGGCTCACGGAGACTTCGCCGGTGGTGACCTTCAACGTGCCGCGGACGAGACGTTTCGAGACCCAGGGGCGGGCGCTGCCCGACGTGGAGCTCAGGATCGACGATCCGGCTGGCGAAGGCAAAGGTGAAATCCAGGTCCGCGGACTGAGCATTTTTTCCGGCTACTGGAAGGACTCCGCGGCAACGGAACGGGCTTTCACCGCCGATGGCTGGTTCCGCACCGGTGATACCGGCTCTCTCGACCGTGACGGTTTCCTGCATGTACTCGGGCGCCAATCCGACGTCATCGTCCTTCCTGACGGCAAAAAGATCTCACCGGAAGAGCTCGAACGGCGCTACGAACAGAGTCCGTACATTCGCGAAGTCGCGTTGCTCGCGCCCCAAGGAGAGTTGCTGGCGCTGGTCGTGGCCGATGAAGAGGCCATTCGCGCACGAGGCACTATGAGCGAGCAGAACCTGCTGCGCGACGAGCTCGATATCGCGAGCTCGGCGCTTCCGTCCTGGCAGCGCATCCGTGGCTACCGAGTCCTGCGACAGAGCCTGCCGCGGACTCGGCTGGGAAAGCTGCGCCGGCACCAGTTGCCGACGCTCTATGCGGGGAGACCCGCGACATCGCCTCGAGCGACAACGCCTGTCATCGGTGAAGATGCTAAACGATTGCTCCACGGCTCGCGGACGGAGGCGATATGGCGATGGCTGAACGAGCGCTACGCCGGCGTGACGCTGGAGTCGAGCCCACAGCTCGACTTGGGAATAGATTCGTTGGGCTGGGTCTCACTGACCACAGAGATCGAGGATCGTTTCGGCGTATCGCTCGGCAGCGAGCAGCTGAGCCGCGTAATCACAGTGCGCGATCTCCTGCAGGCGGTCGACGATGCAGCTCGCGCCTCACCGGAGGAAGCAGGGGCGGGCGGTCCCACGGACGAAGCCGCCCGCTATCTCAACGTTCCCGGGCCCGGTTTGCGGTTCCTCGGCATGCTGATCATCGCTTGTGTGCGCCTGCTGATGGCCGGGCCGTACCGCCTGCGCGTGGTGGGCCGGGACAACCTGCCGTCTCACGGACCATTCCTGATCACGCCCAACCACTGCAGTTATCTCGATCCGCTGGCGGTCGCCGCGGCCTTACCGCCTTTTCTCAGGCGCCGGACCTGTTGGGCTGGCTGGGCCGGCAAGATGCACAAGGGGCCCGTTTGGCGCGCCGCGAGCCGGTTACTGCGCGTGTTCCCGATCAATCCCGACCAGGACTTGGGTGGGGCAATCCGGCTCGGCGCACAAGCGCTGGCCGGCGGGGACGTACTGGTCTGGTTTCCCGAGGGGCGACGTTCCCGCGACGGTGAGTTGCAGCGATTTCGAGCCGGGATCGGTGTCCTGCTCGAGCGGATGCCGGTACCGGTCATCCCCGTACGCATCGGTGGCACCTTCGCGGCCTGGCCGCCGCAACGGCGGTGGCCGCGGTTCGGGCCAGTATCCGTGACCTTCGGCCGGGCGCGTTCGACGGAATGGCTGAGGGAGCACGGCGACGGTCAGGACAATCCGGCCCGTATCAGCAGTGCGCTGGCGCGAACCGTCGCCGAATTGTGAATCGTTCATGCTGCGGATACTACGCATGGACGCGAACCAGGGGGGGCATAAAGTGGACGACGGGTCGATTGAGACCTTCGCTGCGAGGAATTCGCTATGACATATAAGAGAATGCTGTTTCACGCGGCCGCGAGGGAGCGCGTCCTGCAAGGCGCGACGGCACTCGCCGATGCCATCCGGGTCACCCTCGGTCCGAAATCGAAATCGGTGTTGATCCAGAAGAAATGGGGTACGCCGCTCGTCTGCAACGACGGCGTCACGATCGCCAAGGAAGTGTCGCTCAAGGACCCGGAGGAAAACCTCGGCGCCCAGATGCTGCGCGAAGCCGCCGAAAAAACCGGCGATGCGGTCGGCGACGGAACGAGCACCGCGACTCTCCTGGCTCACGCAATGTTCTCGGATGGCGTCCGCAACGTGGTGGCTGGGGCCAGTGCGATCGATCTCAAACGAGGCCTGGACCAAGGCCTGGCGGTCGCCATTGCGGAGCTCGAGAAGATGGCTGTGCCTGTCAAGTCGCGCAAGCACAAGGCCGAGGTCGCCACGATCTCGGCGCACAACAATGCCTCGATTGGTGACCTGGTCGCGGACGCCATGGAGAAGATCGGCGACGACGGCGTCATTACGGTGGAGGAGTCCAAGACCACGGAGACGATGCTGGAAGTCGTCGAGGGTATGCAGTTCGACCGCGGCTACATCTCGCCGTACTTCGTCAGCAATGCGGAAAAGATGGAGGCAGTTCTCGAGGATCCGTATGTGCTGTTGTCGGACCGCAAGATCACGAACATCAAGGACTTTCTTCCGCTGCTCGATGAGATCGTCAAGATGGGCCGCCCGGTCCTGTTCGTCGCCGAAGACATCGAAGGCGAAACGCTGGCGACTCTCGTTGTCAACCAGCTGCGCGGCGTGTTCCGCAGCATCGCCGTCAAAGCGCCGGGGTTCGGCGACCGTCGCAAGGCGATGCTGGAAGACATCGCAGTCCTGACCGGCGCCGAGCTGATCTCCACCGACCTCGGCATCAAGCTGGAGAACGTGCAGCTGAAGCAGCTCGGGCAGGCCAAGCGAGTCGTGTCCGACAAGGACACGACGACGATCATCGGCGGCGCCGGCGACAAGCAGCGGATCGAGGGCCGCATGCACCAGATCCGCGCCGAGATCGACAAGTCGACCAGTGACTATGACCGCGAAAAGCTCGAAGAGCGCCTCGCGAAGCTCGCCAGCGGCGTCGCCGTGATCCGGGTCGGCGCGCCGACCGAAGCCGAGATGAAGAGCAAGAGGGAAGCGCTCGACGATGCGATCAGCGCGACCAAGGCCGCGGTCGCGGAAGGCACGGTACCCGGCGGAGGCATGGCGCTCCTGCGCTGCACTAAAGCCCTTCGCCTGGAGGAAGAAAAGGTGGACGGCGACATCCGGACCGGCCTCAAGATTTTGCGTCGGGCACTGAGCGCGCCCACCCGCCAGATAGCGGAGAACTCGGCGGTGGATGCCGGCGTCGTCGTGGAAAAGATGCTCGAGAGCGAGGGCAACGTCGGTTTCGATGCCGCGCGTAACGAGTACGTAGACCTCGTTGCGGCCGGGATCATCGACCCGAAGAAGGTCGTGCGCATCGCATTGGAGAATGCGGTATCGGTCGCAAGCATCCTGTTGCTGACCGAGGCGACGATAACCGAGATCGATGAGCCGGAAAAGAAGGCATCTCTGCCTGACACGGAAGGACTGTGACGAGCGGTGCCGTAACAGAGCGAGCTGGCC
>DATGQI010000160.1:0-4228 GCA_035304285.1 Woeseiaceae bacterium | reverse complement strand
CATACACGATGATGGCGGGACAGCCCGCCGCACCTCACGGAATCAACAGCGAAGGATTGAAGCGGCGCGGCTTCAGCAGCGAGCAGATCCGCAACATCAAGAACGCCTATCGCATCGTCTACCGGCAGGGACGAAAACTGGCCGAGGCGATCCAGGAAATCGAGCGCCTTGTTACCGAGCAGCCGGAACTGCAGATCTTTCTCGACTCATTGCGCACATCGGAGCGCGGACTGGTGCGGTGATGCCGGCGCTCGCCTGACGTCATGCGTATCGGTCTTGTTGCCGGCGAAGCATCGGGGGACCAGCTTGGCGCCGGGCTTATCCGTGCATTGAAGACGCTCGACCCACAACTCAAGTTCGAGGGTGTGGCGGGGACTGCCATGCGCGAAGCAGGTTGCGAGGTGTGGGAGGACTCGGAGGCTCTCGCCGTCATGGGCCTTATCGAGCCGATCAGGGAAATTCCGCGGCTCTTAAGGCTCCGCCGCTCGCTGATCGAACGCTGGAGGAAACATCCGCCGGCGGCGTTCGTCGGCATTGATGCGCCTGATTTCAACCTCGGGCTGGAGATCGCCCTGAAGGCATCCGGCATAGCGACCCTTCAGTACGTAAGCCCGTCCGTCTGGGCATGGCGCCAGGGCCGGGTGCGGAAGGTGGCGCAGGCGGTGGACCGGGTGCTGTGCCTGCTGCCCTTCGAGAAAGCGTTTTACGACAGGCATGGCATCGCGGCCGATTTCGTGGGCCATCCGCTCGCCGACAGCATTCCGCCGGGCCAGGCGCGAGAGCCGGCACGGCGGCGGCTCGACATAGGCGCCCGCAGAGTGGTTGCCGTGCTGCCCGGCAGCCGAGGCAGCGAGGTGTCGCGGCTCGGGCCGGTATTTGCCGCGGCGAGCCGGCTGCTGGCGGGCAAGATCCCGGACGTTGTATTTGTCGCGCCGATGGCAAACGAGCGGTTGCGTGCGATCTTCGAAGCCCAGGTCGAGCAGGCGAATGTCTCGGCTCACTACCGCTTTCTCGACAGAAATGCGCAGGCTGCCATGGCGGCGAGCGACGTTGTGCTGCTCGCCTCCGGCACGGCAGCGCTGGAGGCGGCACTAATCGGGCGCCCGGTCGTGGCCGCGTACAAGCTGGCGCCGCTGACCTATGCGCTGGCACGTTCGCTCCGATTGGTGAAAGTGCGGCATTTCACGCTGCCGAACCTGCTCACAGAGGAGCCGCTGGTGCCGGAGTTCCTGCAATCGGAGGCGACATCGCACGCGCTTTGCGAGTCGGTTTTTTCCTTGTTGCAGGATGAGGAGAGACGGACCGTTATCGAACTCGAATTTGCTAAACTCCGGGACCAGCTGGCGAGAGGGGCGGACCAACGCGCGGCGAGGGCGGTTCTCGACGCAGCCCGCGCAGATGCTCCCGGCCGAAACTATTCATGAATCGCCGCGATGATTGCGCAGATCCGGCAAGGGCGAGAGCGTATTCATGGATCGTCCGGCCCGGTAATCTCTGCACACCTGCGCGGAGAAGTCGCAAAAGAAGCAGCACCAAGGGGGGCGAGTGCAACAGGCAGTATTATTTTCCTCGAGCGGCCCCGTTGCGGGTGTCGACGAGGCCGGGCGTGGTCCGCTTGCGGGGCCGGTCGTCGCGGCGGCAGTCATTCTCGATGAACGAAGGCCTGTCGAAGACTTGGGCGATTCCAAGAAGCTCACTGCCGAGTGCAGGGAAGAACTTGCGCCGCTGATCCAGGCACGGGCGATTGCATGGGCGGTAGCATGGGCTGACGCGGCGGAAATCGACCGGATCAACATTCTGCAGGCAACCTTTCTCGCGATGCGCCGTGCGATCCTGGGCCTCCGTGTCTGTCCCGGCTCCGTCGAGGTGGACGGCAACCGGCTGCCGAATCTCATGTTCCACGACAGGCAGGTGGACGGTAACGCGATCATAGGCGGTGATGACAAGGTGGCCGCGATCAGCGCGGCATCCATCCTCGCCAAGGTTCATCGGGACCGGATGATGGTCGCGCTCGACCGGATCTATCCCGACTACGGGTTTTGTCGCCACAAAGGTTACGCCACCGTCGAGCATCGCGAGCGCATTCTGCGCTACGGCCCCTGCCAGCAACATCGCAGAAGCTTCAGGCCCTTTTGCGTTGAGTGAGCCCTGATGGAACGGCCGAACGTACCATTCGTTCATCTGCATTTGCATACCGAATACTCGATCCTCGACGGGGTCGTGCGTATCCCTGAGCTGATGGAGCGCTGTCGCGCGCTCGGCATGCCCGCTGTCGCACTGACCGACCGCGGCAACCTGTTCGGGCTGGTGAAGTTCTATCGCAAAGCAATGGCATCGGGCATCAAGCCGGTGATCGGCGTCGATTTGCTGGTTGCGAACGATTCAGATCGGGCCAAGCCGGATGCGCTCGTGCTGTTGTGCCAGAACCTCGACGGCTATCGCAATCTTACCAGGCTGGTCACACGCAGTTATCTCGAGGGCCAGTACCGCGGCTCTCCCATGGTGCGAAAGGAATGGCTGACGCCTTCGGCCTGTAGCGGACTCATCGCATTGTCCGGCGGTATCCACGGCGACGTCGGCCGGGCGCTCGCAAGCGGCCAGTCCGAGACCATCTCCCGCTGCGTCTCGTTCTGGCAGAAGCGCTTCGGCGACCGCTACTACCTGGAACTGACGCGTACGGGCCGCGCGGGAGAGGCGGAATACCTGCAGGCTGCGCTCCTTCTTGCTGCCGACACGGGCGTTCCTCTCGTTGCCACAAATGACGTGCGGTTCCTCCACGTGGCCGAGTTCGACGTGCACGAAGCACGGGTTTGCATACAGCAGGGCCGCGGGCTCGGGGATACGGATCGCCCGCGGGTGTATTCGAAGGAGCAATACCTGAAATCCCCGGAGGAAATGGCGCAGATTTTCCGTGACATCCCGGAAGCGCTCGAGAACTCCGTGGAGATATCGAGGCGCTGCAACCTGGACCTGAAGCTCGGGGAAAGCTACCTGCCCGCCTTCCCGGTACCGGAAGGGCGGACCGCTGAACAGTTCCTGCGGTCCGAAGCGAGCGAGGGCCTCAGGTGTTTCCTCGAACGGAAAGCAAAGCGCGTTGAACTGCCGAACGGGCAGTTCAACGCGCTCGGCGCGAGATATGAGCAGCGCCTGGCGGAGGAGCTCTCGGTCGTTTGCGAAATGGGCTTCGCCGGCTACTTCCTGATCGTCGCCGACTTCATCCGCTGGGCGAAGGAGCAAAGCATTCCCGTCGGCCCAGGGCGCGGCTCCGGCGCCGGCTCGCTGGTTGCATACGTTCTTGGCATCACTGATGTCGACCCGCTGCAGCACGACCTCCTGTTCGAGCGATTCCTGAACCCGGAACGCGTGTCGATGCCCGACTTCGATATCGACTTCTGCATGGAAGGCCGCGACAGGGTCATCGAGTACGTGGCTGAACGCTACGGCAGGGACCGCGTATCGCAGATCATTACCTACGGCACGATGGCGGCGAAGGCCGTCATTCGCGATGCCGGACGCGTCCTCGGACAGCCGTACGGTTTCGTCGACCGCATTGCGAAGCAGGTTCCGTTCGAAATCGGCATGACGCTCGAGAAGGCGCTGCTACAGGAACCGGAACTCGCGGCGATGTACCGGGACGACGAAGAAGTGCGCGGAATCATAGATCTCGCAAAGTCGCTCGAAGGGCTCGTGCGAAACGCCGGCAAGCATGCGGGAGGCGTCGTGATCGCGCCGGAACGCCTGACCGACTTCACGCCGCTCTATTGCGAAGAGGGCGGTGCGAACGTCGTGACGCAACTCGACAAGGACGATGTGGAGGCCGCCGGGCTGGTCAAGTTCGACTTTCTCGGCCTGAAGACGCTTACGATCATCGACTGGGCCGTACAGATCATCAACGCCGGAAAATCGGGCGAGCCCCTCGATATTACCGACATTCCGATGCAGGACGGCAAGACCTTCGAACTGCTGCGCGACTGCAATACAACGGCCGTGTTCCAGCTCGAATCCCGGGGCATGAGGGACCTGATCAAGCGCCTGCGCCCCGATCATTTCGACGACCTGGTTGCGCTGGTTGCGCTGTTCCGGCCGGGGCCGCTGCAGTCCGGCATGGTCGACGACTTCATCACGCGCAAGCACGACCTGAGCAAATCGGAAATCGATTACCTGCACCCGGATTTGCGGCCCGTACTCGAACCGACGTACGGGGTCATCCTTTACCAGGAACAGGTGA
>DATGQI010000159.1:0-9919 GCA_035304285.1 Woeseiaceae bacterium | reverse complement strand
CTGAAAGGGACTGTCCGGACGGAGTAATCAAGCCCAGCTTCCTCGCAAGCCCATCTCAATCGTATGTCGCGCACAAAACCACGGGGACCTTCGGGCACCCAATCGTAGGTCCAAAGGATCAGTTCGCTCATGCTTGCAAATCTCCATGCTCGACCACCCTGTCAAAGCATTCGGCGGCTTAGGGCTTCCGGTCATCAGTGATGACATTACCACTATCGACCGAGGACACTCGCTTCGGGATCGAGAGCGGATACCGCCCCGTGCGGCCGCGACACACCGTCTGGCGCCGTGAAACGATCGAGCTCGGGTGCAGAGCATTGTTAGCGCGACGGTTCATGCATATGTGGGGCACGCCGAAGAACGTCAGATTATTGACGCTTTGCCGACAGACAGCTTGCAAGTCACTGGAAATAAACCACTTGTGCCTTTGGCACACAACTTGCTTAGACCCCTCCATCGCATTACCGGACAGGGGAGAACAATCTTGGTGGCAACAGCATTCGATGCCCAGGCGCTGCAGTCGGCGTTTGCCCAGTTCAACCGGCAGTCCGGACAGCTGGAGGCGTCTTATCGCGAACTGAAGGCTCAGGTCGCTTCGCTGACTGCCGAACTCAAGGAGGAACGGTCCGCCCGGCACAGGGAACTGCTGGAGAAAGAAAAGCTGGGGGATCGGCTGGCGGAAATGCTCGAGGCATTGCCGGCCGCGGTGCTGGTGATCGACGGTGCGGGAATCATTCGCGAGCAGAACAGCAAGGCGATGGAACTCCTGAACAGGCCGCTGCTCGGTTGCCCGTGGTCCGACATCGTGCGGCGTGAGTTCTGCGCGGGACGCAGCGCCGATGGGGAGTTGAAGTTGCGCGATGGACGCTGGCTGAGCCTCGCACGCCGCGCCCTGGAGAACGAGCCCGGGGAAATCCTGCTTTTGAGCGACGTGACGGAAAGCCGTCGCATGTCCGAACTGGTGCACAGGCACCAGCGGCTTTCGAACATCGGGCAGATGACGGCGAGCCTGGCGCACCAGATCAGGACGCCGCTGACCTGCGCGCTGCTGCTGGCGTCGCAGCTCGAAAAGAAAAGCGAGGAACAGAGGGTAGTGGCGGCGCAAAAAATAATGGCGCGCCTGCAGGAACTGGCCGGAATGGTGGACGACATGCTGAGGTTCGCCGGCGGTGTAAAGCGGCTTGGCGAGAAGATTCCGGTTGCCGCGCTGTTTCGCGACGTGATGGATGATGTCACACCGCGGTTGAATGGATCTGTGGAAGTGGCGAGTGAGTTCGCCGAGGAAAAACTGACGGTCATCGGGAACCGCGGCGCGCTCAAAGGCGCACTGCTGAACCTCGTCGAGAACGCGATACAGGCGTGCAAGGACGGCGGCCGGGTGGAGCTTACGGCCTGGCGAACTTTCGACAACGCCTGCCTCGCAGTGACGGACAACGGGCAGGGAATCGACAAGGAAACGCAAAGCCGGCTCTTCGAACCCTTCTTCACGACGCGGCCGCAAGGCACAGGCCTGGGGCTGGCCGTAGTACGGTCGGTGGCCGAGGCTCACGACGGACAGGTGCTGTGCCACAGCGGGCAGGGCGGGACCGTCTTCGCCATTTGCATCCCGGCGACCCGCGCGGTGCCGGTTTATGAGAACGCCGCAGGCGCCGGCGGAACGGCGAGCCATCAAGCCAGGGCACATGTGGACGCGGAGTTTGCTCATGTCTAGCCCCGGCGTCCTGATCGTCGAGGACGATGCGGATCTTCGCGATGTCCTTAGCGAAACCCTGAGCGGGAGCGATTACCCGGTGTTCGCCGTCGACAGCGGCGCCGCGGCACTTTCAGTGCTCGGGCGCGAGGCTGTCGGGCTCGTTGTCAGCGACCTGCAGATGTCGCCCATGAACGGCCACCAGTTGCTGGCGGAAATTCGCCGCCGTCACCCGGCGATGCCGGCCGTGCTGATGACGGCGTACGGCACGATCGAAAACGCTGTGGACGTGATGCGTGACGGCGCCGCGGATTACCTGGTGAAGCCGTTCGCGGCATCGACGCTCGTCGAGCTGGTGCAACGCCTGTTGCACGCGCCGAGGGACGAGCACCGGCCCGTCGCCACCGACCCGAAGACGCGGGACCTGTTACGCGTTGCCGAGCGCGTGGCCGCCAGCGCCGCGACCGTCATGATCAGCGGCGAGAGCGGCAGCGGCAAAGAGGTCTTCGCTCGTTTCATCCACGAGAAATCCCCGCGGCACAAACAACCGTTCGTCGCGCTCAATTGCGCCGCCATCCCGGACAACATGCTGGAAGCGGTACTGTTCGGCTACGAAAAAGGTGCCTTCACCGGTGCCGGATCGGCCCACGCAGGCAAGTTCGAGCAGGCAAACGGCGGAACGCTACTCCTCGATGAAATCTCGGAGATGGAAATAGGCCTGCAGGCGAAGCTCTTGCGAGTCCTGCAGGAGCGGGAAGTAGAGCGTATCGGCGGCAGCAAGACCATCGAACTCGACGTCCGCGTGCTGGCGACGACCAACAGGGATCTGCGGCAATGTGTGCGAGACGGCACGTTCCGCGAGGATCTCTATTACCGTTTAAACGTATTCCCCCTGCACATTCCACCGCTCCGCGAGAGGCCCGGGGATATCCCGGCGCTGGCGGAGCGCGCCATCCTGCGGCACTCGGAACCTGGCCGCGCGGCACCTTCGCTGTCCGCCTGCGCATTGCAGAAGCTCGCCAGGCACGGCTGGCCCGGCAATGTGCGCGAACTCGAGAACCTGGTGCAGCGGACCCTCATTCTGCTCCAGGGCGACACCCTCTACGCGAATGACTTTACGTTCGAGGAGACAACCGCGACCGATACGACCTCTTCCGGATCGACCCCCGTCATTGCCGACAGCATGCTGCAGGACGACCTGAAAAAGAGGGAATACAGGGTAATCGCCGAGGCCCTGCAGGCCGACGGGGGCAATCGCGGCGCGGCCGCAGCGCGCTTAGGGATAAGCCCGCGGACCTTGCGCTACAAATTGGCGCGCATGCGTGAAGACGGCGTAGCTCTTACCGGCGCCTCCGCCTCCTTCGCAGCGTTGGCTGGCAAACCTTAATCACGAGAGTTGCGACACATGAACGAGATCAGTCCACAACAACTGTTACAGCAGATACGCGCACTCAATGCGGAGATGCAAGCCGGCGCAACCAATCGCCCGGTGGATGCGGGCGGCGACAGCTTCGGCGCCCTGTTGAAGCAGTCGCTCGACGCGGTCAACGAGACACAGCAGGCATCATCCGCGATGAAGGCCGGCTTCGAGAACGGCACGGGCACGGCCAGTCTCGCGCAGGTAATGATCGCATCACAGAAAGCGGATCTTTCCTTCCGCGCGATAACCGAGGTGCGTAACAAGCTCGTTACCGCATACCAGGAAATCATGAACATGCCGGTGTAGAGACGGCCAACAGGCAAACCAGTGAACGATAAACAATGAACAGCTCCTCAATCATAGAGTCATCGGCAACGCCGATGCGCCAATTGCACTTGGGCGGGATACTCCGCATACCGGCCGTGCGCCAGGTGATGCTGCTCATCGGCGTCGCCGCGAGCGTAGCCGCCGGTTTTGCGGTGGTGCTGTGGTCGCAGACGCCGGACTACGCGCAGCTATACGGCAACCTCGAACCTCGGGATGCCGCTGAAGTCGCAGAGGCGTTGCGTACTGCGGACATACCCTACACGCTCAACACCGACGCCGGGAGCATATCCGTGCCGGCGACGAAGCTACACGACGCGCGCCTTCAGCTGGCTTCCCAGGGACTGCCGCAAGGCGCGTCCTCCGGTATGGAGGTGATGAACGGCCAGTCCAGCTTCGGCGTGAGCCAGTTCATGGAAAGCGCCCGCTACCAGCACGCGCTGGAGACCGAACTTGCGCGGACGATTTCCCATCTGGGCGGCGTGCGCGAGGCGCGTGTTCACCTGGCTGTACCGCGGCAGTCGACGTTCATACGAGACCAGCGCCAGGCGAGCGCCTCCGTTCTGCTGCAACTCAACCGCGGCCGTGAACTCGAGCCGGAGCAGGCGGCCGCCATCGTGCACCTCGTGGCATCGAGCGTGCAGAACCTGTCCGCCAGCAACGTGACGCTGATCGACCAGAACGGACGCCTGCTGAGTTCCTCGAATGAAGAGTGGAGCGACATGCGGACGATCAACCAGTTCAAGCATGCGCAACGGCTGGAAGTGCTTTACAAGCGGCGCATTGAGGAATTGTTGACGCCTCTCGTTGGACCGGGGCGCGTGCGGGCACAGGTGGTCGCCGACCTCGATTTCACGGTCAAGGAAGAAACCCGCGAGATGTACGACCCGGCAGGTGGCGTGGTTCGCAGCGAACAGATCAGCGAAGAGCGACAGACCGGCAGCCAGCTGGCGGCGGTGGGTATTCCCGGCGCATTGAGTAACCAGCCTCCGGCGGCCGGCGGCGAGCCCGTCGCGGAAGGCGAAACGCAGGAGGCGGTAAATTCCTCGCGCAACAGCACGCGCAATTATGAAGTCGATCGCACCATCAGCCACATCAAGCCGCAGTCGGGAACGATCGGGAGGCTGTCGGTGGCCGTCCTGGTCGACGACAGTCCCGCAGCGAGCACGGAAAGTGACCCCGGAGCACAAGGTGAGCAGGCACCGGCACCGGCACTGAGCGAAGCGGACCTCGATCAGTTTACGAGACTGGTTAAGGAAGCCGTCGGATTTAACGCCGAACGTGGCGACACGGTGGTGGTGGTGAACGCGGCGTTCCGCGATGCCCCGGCGATAGATGCGCTCGAGGAACCGGCGTTCTGGGAGCAACCGGCGCTTGTTGATGCGATGAAACCGGTGCTGGGCGTCGTGCTGGTACTGGCCCTTGCCTTCGGGCTGGTGCGCCCGATGCTGCGTGGCCTGCTGGCAAACAACTCCGCCTCATCGAGCGAGTTCATCGCGAACGGCGGCGTCCTGATGCCGGCGGGCATGCCCATGCCGCAGAGCCACCGTCCCGCGATCGAAGGCCCGACCTTCGATGAGAAGGTCGCGGCAGCGAAAAACATAACGAGCCATGATCCTGCAAGAGTCGCGCAGGTCGTCAAGAAATGGGTGACCCGCGATGAGTAGCGTGCCTTCGGAGATGTCGGGAACGGAACGGGCGGCGCTGCTGCTGATGACCCTCGGCGAGGGAGAAGCCGCGCAGGTCCTGAAGTACATGGGGCCGAAAGAGGTGCAGCGCCTGGGCACCGCCATGGCCAGCCTGAGCAACGTCTCGCGGGACCAGGCGAGCCACGTGCTCGACATATTCATCAATGACGTCGAGGACCAGACCGCTTTCGGCATCGGCACGGAAGATTACGTGCGCAAGGTTCTGACCAACGCGTTCGGCGCCAACAAGGCGAACGCTTTCATCGACCGGATCCTTACCGGAAAGGATGCGAAAGGACTGGACGCCCTGAAGTGGATGAGCGCGCGCGACGTCGCGGACATCATCGAAGGCGAGCATCCACAGATCGTCGCTATCGTCGTTGCCTGTCTCGAGCCGGAGCAGGCCGCGGAAGTCATCGATCGACTGCCCGAGGACCAGCGGGCGGAAGTCATGATGCGCATCGCGCGCCTGAGCGACGTGCAGCAAAGCGCGCTCGCCGAAATCGAAAACCTCATCGCTGCGAAATCCGCAGGCGCGACGCAGAAAGGAAGCGAGAAAGTAGGTGGCGACAAGGTCGCTGCAAACATCATCAATGCGCTCGACGGAACCAAGGGCGAAGACCTGCTCGCGCGCATCAAGGAAAAAAATGGCGAGGTCGCCGAACGTATCCAGGAAATGATGTTTGTCTTCGATACGCTGCTTAAGGTCGACGACCGCGGGATACAGACGCTGCTGCGCGAGGTGTCGAACGACCTGCTCGTGGTGGCGCTGAAAGGCTGCGATCCCGCGGTGCAGGACAAGATCCTGCGCAACATGTCGAAGCGTGCCGGCACCCTGCTGCGCGAAGACATGGACGCACGCGGGCCGACGAAGCTGAGTGACGTCGAGGCCGCGCAGAAGGAGATCCTCGAGGTTGCAAGACGCTTAGCGGACGACGGAACTTTAAGCCTCGGCCGCGGCGGCGAAGAATATGTCTAGCCAGGGCGGCAACGCACCGGCGGCAGCACGATGGGACGTGCCGGCGCTCGACGGTTCCGCCGGCCCCGGTTATCTCACCGCCGGCAGGCTGGAAGCACTGCAGAAGGAAGCATACGACGAGGCGTGGCAACAGGGTTTCGAAGAAGGGATCGCGGGCGGCCGGGAAGAGGTTGCCGCGCGCGCGAGGCGTCTCGACGTCCTGCTCGGCAGGCTCGCGCAACCGTTCGAGGAACTGGACGACACGGTAGAGAAGCACCTGGTGGAGCTGGCGATGACGGTGGTGCAGCAATTGTTTCGCCGCGAATTGCGCCAGGACCCGAGCCACATCGTGGGTGTAGTGCGCGAGGCGATCCAGTTGCTGCCTGTCGCGAGCCGCAGCGTGAGGGTGCGCCTGCACCCGGAGGACGCTGCCTTCGTGCGCGAGTCGCTGCCGGCCTCGGAAGGGGAGCGTGCCTGGACGATCGTCGAGGATCCGATGATTGAACGTGGCGGTTGCCAGGTGGTCACGGAGCAGTCACAGATCGATGCGCAGGCGGAATCGCGGTTGAAGGCCGTGATCGCAGCAGTTTGCGACGAGCGCCGCTGATGGATTCCAACACGCTTGCCGGTCCCGATCCCGATCGCAGCCTGGAGTGGACGCTTCGGCTGGGAAGCTACGTTGAGCGTGCGCAGGATGCCCAGCCAAAGATGGTGGTGGAGGGCATGTTGCGCCGCACCGTCGGACTGGCGATGGAAGCGGAAGGTTGTCACGCGGCTGTCGGCGGCCGTTGCGACGTCGTCGCGCAGGACGGACGACGAATCGAAACCGAGGTGGTGGGCTTTTCCGGCGATCGCCTGTTCTTGATGCCCGCGGACGAAATGCGCGGCATCGTACCGAACGCGAGGGTCATACCGGTCGAGGGCGTTCCTGCCGTCACTGTCGGCGAGGATCTGCTCGGACGAGTACTGGACGGTCGCGGCAGGCCTCTCGACGGCGCAGGTCCTCTTCGCCGGGGGAGAACGGCGCCGCTTTTCGGCAGTCCGATCAACCCGCTCGACCGGCAGCCGATCCGCGAACCGCTGGACGTCGGTGTGCGTTCGATCAATTCGCTCCTCTCCGTCGGGCGCGGGCAGCGCATGGGGCTCTTTGCCGGCAGCGGCGTCGGCAAGAGCATGCTGCTCGGCATGATGACGCGAAACACCAACGCGGACGTAGTTGTGGTCGGCCTGATCGGCGAACGTGGCCGTGAAGTGAAAGAGTTCATCGACCGCACCTTGGGCGGCGAGGGCTTGAGTAAAGCTGTGGTCGTCGCCACGCCGGCGGACGACACGCCGCTGATGCGCATGCAAGGCGCCTGGCTCAGCGCCGCCATTGCGGAATACTTTCGAAGCCGCGGCAAGCACGTCCTGCTGCTGATGGATTCGCTGACGCGCTTCGCGCAGGCGCAACGGGAAATTGCCCTGGCCATAGGCGAACCGCCCGCGACCAAGGGTTATCCGCCTTCGGTGTTCGCCAAACTGCCGCAACTGGTGGAGCGGGCAGGCAACGGTTCGGCAAGCGAAGGCTCGATCACGGCGTTTTACACCGTGCTGGCCGAAGGCGATGACCAGAACGACCCCATTGTCGATGCCGCGCGTGCGATCCTCGATGGCCATATCGTGCTGTCGCGCCAGCTCGCGGACAGCGGTCTTTACCCCGCCATCGATATCGAGTCGTCGGTGAGCCGGGCCATGACGCAGATAACCGACGAATCCCACCAGGCGCTCATCACCCGGTTTCGCAGCATCTATTCGATTTACCAGGAGCACCGCGACCTGATCGCGGTCGGTGCATACCAGCGCGGCTCCGACAAGAGAGTGGACGAAGCCATCCAGCGATGGCCGGCAATACTGGAGTTCCTGCGGCAGGGAGAGCGGCAGCGGGTCAGTTTTGCCGCAAGCGTCACGGCTCTCCGCACGCTGCTTGAAGGTGCGCCGGCGGAAGCTTCCATACCGCCCGAGACGGGAGGCTGACATGAGGCGACGCACCGCACGCATGCACAAGGTCTTTCTGCTTGCTGAAACGGAAGAAAAGCAGCAGTGCCGCGCAATGGGAAACTCGCAACGCAGCCTGGACGATGAAATCAACCGGCTGGCGGAGCTCAAGGCGTATCGCCAGAGCTACGGAGCCCGATGCGCGGAAGGCGCGTACAACAGCATGCAATGGAAGGATTACCAGAGCTTCCTGCAGCGACTTGACCAGGCTGTTGCGATACAGACGCAGGTGGTTATGGACGGCCGGCAGAAACGCGATGCACAACGCTCCCGCTGGATGACGAAGCGCCGCAAGGTAGAGTCGCTGGAGCGGGTCGTCGATCGCTTCAGGCAGCAGGAGATTCAGTCGGAAGAGCGCGGCGAACAGAAAACGTCGGATGAGCTCGCCGGTAGTCGCAACCTGTTCCGGGACGCATAAGACGCCGGGCTATCGTGGCACGGTTATTGCTCCCATGCATGTAGGTGAGGACAGCGTGTCCTCCGAATGAGATCCAGACCACGTCTTCGGAACCCAGGAATTATTGAATGTTGCCGGTGAACCTGCTCGCTCTCGATAGCGCACAATTTGATACCAGTCTCAAGGCCGGGCAAGGCGTACAGCCGCCGGAGACGGGGTTTAGCCTGGCCTTTGGCAACCTGATGCAGGTGCCGGAAGCGAACGCAGGACCGTTGCTCACCTTTCCTCCCGGCAACGATCCGTTGGCGAGCTGGACTGTTTCCGGCGGAGAAGCCTTGCCGCAACCCGGCAACAGCTTGCCGCCTCCAGGCGCTGTTGCATTGCCGGGGATGGAGCCGGATACAGGGGAAATCCCGGGAGATGCACTCGCATTGGCCCCGCTCCTGCCGGTTTCGAGTGACGCGCCGGCAACGACCAGCGTCCAGCTGGAAGTACCGGCAGTGCCAGGCGATACGGAGTTGGAGACACAGGCAGCCGCGGCGGCTGTTGCCTCCCTTCAGACGGTCGCCGCCCCTGGAACCCCGGCTCCCGCACAGGCTCGTTCCGGACTGCTTCACCAGATCCGCTACCTCGAGCCCGTCGCCGATCCGGCGCCGCGCCCGGTGATGGATACAGGGAATGCCGGCACGCTTCAGCGGTCCGAGGGACCGCCGGTCCCGCAGCCGGTTTCCGCGAAACCGCAGGTTACGACCGGCACCCAGGAGTTTACCCAGCAGGTCATCGACGTCACGCGGACAAGCAATGCGTTGGTGCCCGCAGGGGCAGAGGCATCGCTGCCGGGCGACGCACATGATCTGAAAGCCGCGCAGCAGTCGGCGGCGCCGCTACCCTCGATTGCGACGATCAAGGCGCCGACTGCCGCGAACGCCGCGCCCTCACCGGCTGCCCCAATGCAATGGACCAGTTCGTCCATCGACGTGGCTCCCGGACAAGCCGGCTGGAACGAGGCACTGGGGGATCGGGTGACCTGGATGGCCGGCAACAGGATCCAGAACGCGGAACTGCGGCTGAATCCCGCCGAACTGGGTCCGTTGCGTGTGCAGATATCGATGGATGACGGGAACGCGTCTGTTACGTTCACCGCGCAGCATCCACTGACGCGCGATGCGATCGAACAGGCTTTACCGCGACTGCGCGAGATGCTCGCGGACCAGGGCGTGTCTTTGCAGAACGCGAGCGTGAGCGACCAGGGCTCTCGCCACCAGCAGGCGGGACCGGGCGGTGAGAGAGTTGCGCCGCAGTTCGGTTCCGGGCCTGGCACCGATGGCGGCATGGTCGAAGGGGAGCATCTCGCACCGGTCATACGCACAGCGTCCGGCCTCGTCGACGTTTTCGCCTGAGAGCTCCC
>DATGQI010000158.1:0-2722 GCA_035304285.1 Woeseiaceae bacterium | reverse complement strand
CTACGAGCCGGGACACCCCACGGCCGATGAGCAGGGGTTCCGTGGAGATGTCCTGGAACTGACGCGTGAACTCGGCCATACCATCGTGCGCTATCCCGGCGGCAACTTCCTTTCCGGCTACAACTGGGAGGACGGAGTCGGACCCGTGGACCAGCGTCCGGCGCGACTCGACCTCGCGTGGGGCTCGACTGAGACCAACGAGTTCGGCACCAACGAGTTCATGGACTGGTGCCGGAAAGCCGAGCTCGAGCCCATGCTGGCGGTAAACCTCGGTACGCGCGGTCCCGACGAAGCGCGCCATCTAATAGAGTACTGCAATCATCCCGGCGGCTCGTACTACTCGGACCTGCGCCGCGCACACGGTCATGAGAAACCGCACGATGTCAGGTTCTGGTGCCTCGGCAACGAGATGGATGGGCCCTGGCAGATCTGTCGGAAGACTGCTGCCGAGTACGGACGCATCGCGCAGGAGACAGGCAAGGTCATGCGCTGGGTCGATGACGGTGTCGAGCTTGCCGCCTGCGGGTCGTCGCAGCGGGCGATGCCGACCTACGCGTCCTGGGAATACGAGGTGCTGGACCACTGCTTCAACGAGGTGGATTTCATTTCGCTGCACGCCTACTTCCGGAACGACAGCGACGACATCGCCCAGTACTTCACCGTACTGGACGACCTGGACTCGTTCATCCGCGAAGTCGCCGCGATTTGCGACGCCGTTGCGGCAAAACGGCGCTCGAAGAAGCGCATCATGCTGGCACTCGACGAGTGGAACGTCTGGTACAAGGCGCACACGCCGGAGGACATGCGCAAGCCTGGCTGGCCGCAAGCACCGAAGCTGATCGAGGAAATTTACAATTTCGAAGATGCGCTGATCGTGGGCGGCGCGCTCATCACCATGATCAACAACGCGGACAGGGTCAAGGCGGCCTGTATTGCCCAGCTCGTGAACGTGATCGGACCGATCATGACCCAGAACGGCGGGCCCGCATGGCGCCAGACGATCTTTCATCCCTTCGCGCAAGCATCCCGTTACGCGCGTGGCGATGTTCTGCGGGCAAAGGTTGACTGTGGCAGCTTCTCCACCGCGACACACGATGAGGTGCCCTCGGTTCTTTGCAGTGTCGTCCACGATCGCCAGGACGATTCACTGACAGTTTTCGTCCTCAACCGTAATGCCGCTGCGGAAACCGAGCTGGACGTCGAGCTGCGCGGTTTTGAAAGCGAACGAACGCTGGTTTCCGCCAGCGAATTGCACCATCACGATTTGAAAGCCGTCAATTCGATAAACGCGCCGGACACCGTGTTGCCGAAACCGCTGGATAACGTCAGTCTTTCTAACGGGCATCTTCGGGCAAGACTCAAACCGTTGTCGTGGAACGTCATCGTCACCTCAGGGGCCTGACTGGTGAAGCACTATTCGGAGCATCGCACCGCATTTGCGCCTGCAGCCCCCGCCGGCCGCAAGTTTCTTACTGCGCTTGCGATCTGCGGAATGACGGGGGCACCGCTTTTCGTTGCCGCACAGCCGATCGACGTTGCCACTTTCGATCTTGCAGACGTTCGCCTGCTCGACAGCCCGTTCAAGAAAGCGAGCGAGCGGAACGCCCGCTACCTCCTCTCGCTGGAACCCGACCGCCTGCTGCACAACACGCGCAAGTACGCCGGGCTTCAGCCGAAGGGCGAGCTTTACGGCGGATGGGAATCGCAGGGCATTGCGGGACATACGCTCGGCCACTATCTCACTGCACTGTCGCTGCAGTTCGCGGCAAGCGAAGACGACCGCTTTCGCGAGCGCATCGACTACATCGTGAACGAGATGGCGGAAGCACAGCGGGAGTACGGCGACGGCTACGTCGGCGCTTTGCCCCCACTCGAGCTGGCGACGCTGCGGGGACTGAAGGAGGGGAAGGTTGCGCCGGAGAATCCCTTCTTCTTCGAGGGTGGCGCGTGGGTGCCGTGGTATACGCAGCACAAGATTCTCGCGGGATTGCGGGACGCCTGGGTGATGGGAGGTAACCAGAAAGCGAAAGAGGTTGCACTTGCGCTCGCTGACTGGTCGGACGACGTCACCGCGTCGTTGAGTGATGAGCAGATGCAGACGATGTTGCAGGTCGAGCACGGCGGGATGAGCGAGGTGTTGATCGATCTCTACGCTCGCACGGGCAACGAGCGCTATCGCGAAGCATCACGGCGATTTCACCATCATGCGGTGCTGGAGCCACTGCGTGCCGACCGCGACGAGCTTCCCGGCAAGCACGCCAATACGCAGATTCCGAAGATCACCGGTGCGGCTCGCAGTTACGAAGTGCTGGGCGAACCGGCCGATCGGGCTTTGGCTGAAAACTTCTGGCGCCGTGTTACGGGTGAGCATTCCTGGGTCATCGGCGGCAACAGCGAGGGCGAGCACTTCTTCCTGCCGGAGACGGCGCCGTCGCATCTGAGCCCCGCGACGGCGGAATCCTGCAACACGTACAACATGCTGAAGTTGACGGAGCACCTGTTCACCTGGCAACCGCGGGTCGAGTACGCTGATTATTACGAGCGGGCGCTGTACAACCACATTCTTGCGTCACAGGAGCCAGAGAAGGGCATGTTTGCCTATTTCATGTCGCTGAAGCCCGGGCATTTCAGGACGTACAGCACTCCTTTCGACTCATTCTGGTGCTGCGTCGGCAGCGGCATGGAGAACCACACGAAGTATGGCGAGGCCATTTACTTTCAC
>DATGQI010000157.1:0-6388 GCA_035304285.1 Woeseiaceae bacterium | reverse complement strand
AGCAGTACGTAGTCTCCGCCGGTAAATGCCCGCGAAGCAGCGATATGCGGCTCTACTGTGCCACTAAAACCCCAATACTCGCCACCGTTGCCAGTCATCGACATAGAGTAGTAGATCAGTAGGTAGGCAAAGAGCGTCA
This sequence comes from Woeseiaceae bacterium, assembly GCA_035304285.1. Lineage (GTDB taxonomy): Bacteria > Pseudomonadota > Gammaproteobacteria > Steroidobacterales > Woeseiaceae > IDS-8. The sequence goes on along the minus strand of DATGQI010000157.1, from coordinate 6,249 downwards.
CTCCAGTCACGACGAAGAGCAGATGCGAGATCCGCGTCACCGGTTAGAGCCACCTAACTTTAAGTATGTAGAAATAATGCGCCGATTAATTGCATACATTCCGCAATATAACAAGTAGGAAATGGCGCTACTTATTGTTAAGTCTAGTCCTGATCAGGACAAACCGTACGTAAATCGACTGCTGGATATGCTGCATGCCACCGAAGCTCATGGACGAGGTCGGGCGGGCGCTCCGCCTTCATCATTACAGCTACCAAACGGAGAAGGCGTATTGCCAATGGATTCGCCGCTTCATCCTGTTCCATGACAAGCGCCATCCTCGTACGTTGGGATCAGCGGATATCGAACGATATTTGAGTTACCTGGCAACCGAGAGACGCGTTGCGGCATCAACCCAGAACCAGGCTTTGAGCGCACTCCTCTTCCTCTACCAGAAGGTGCTGGACCAGGATCTCCCCTGGCTTCAGGACGTGGTGCGGGCGAAAAGGCCGGTCCGCGTGCCGGTTGTGCTGACGCGGAGCGAGGTCGCACGGATCCTCAGCGGCATGCGTGACCAGCACTGGCTTGCGGCCAGTTTGATGTACGGCAGTGGTCTGCGACTGATCGAGTGCTTGCGGCTGCGAGTGCAGGATATCGACATAGACTATCTGCAGCTCACCGTTCGCGACGGTAAGGGCGGGAAGGATCGCCGGACAATGCTTCCCGAGAAACTCGTTCCCCACCTGCACCGGCAACTGGCAAATGCTCGAGCAATCTACGAGCGGGACCGTAGGATGGGCAGGCCGGGAGTTTCAATTCCCTACGCTATCGACAGGAAGTACGCGCGGGCTCCAAAAGAGTGGTCATGGCACTACCTGTTTCCCTCGGTGCACTACGCCTTCATGGTCTTTCACAACGAGCAACGGCGCCATCACTTGCATCCTTCCGCGGTACAGCGGGCCGTAAAAGTTGCCGTTAGAGCGGCCGGTATACAGAAGCGCGCGACCTGTCACACGTTCAGGCACTCCTTTGCTACTCACTTGCTGGAAGCCGGCTACGACATTCGCACGGTCCAGGAATTGCTCGGGCACACGGACCTGAGAACGACCATGGTCTACACCCACGTCCTCAAACGAGGTGGCAACGCCGTACGAAGTCCTTTCGATTCAATATAGGATCAACAGAATGGAAAGCATGCAGCGTGCTCCACCCAACGAGGCGTCTTCTTCTACCTCCCGCGTGTGTGCCACACCTTCTCGTCGTACTCGCTGATTGTGCGATCGGAGGAAAACCAGCCCACGCCCGTCGTATTCAGTACGGCCGAACGCCACCACCGCGCCTCATCCCGATAAGCATCTGCCGCTGTCTTGTGAGCGGTGCAGTACGACTCAAAATCCATGGTGTTCATGAAGTAGTCGCTGTCGTAGAGGTTGTCCACGAGAGGCGCGAAGCGATCCGGCTGGTCCGGGGAGAACTCGCCGTTCCGAATTGCTTCCAGTACCGCCTTCAGGCGAGGGTTTGCAGCTACGATATCGCGCGGGCTGTAGCCTTCGCGGCGCTTCTGCGCGACTTCCTCCGCCGTCAGCCCGAAGATAAAGATGTTGTCGTGCCCCACATGGTCGCGAATCTCGATGTTCGCACCGTCCAGCGTGCCGATCGTCAGCGCTCCATTTAGCGCGAGCTTCATGTTTCCGGTACCCGATGCTTCCATTCCCGCAGTGGATATCTGTTCAGAGAGATCCGCTCCCGGAATGATCACTTCGGCACGCGAAACGTTGTAGTCCGACATGTAAACGATCTTGAGACGGTCCCCCACCTCGTTGTCGTGGTTCACCACCGTCGCGATGTCGTTGATCAGCTTGATGATGAGCTTCGCCATCGTGTAGCTCGGTGCCGCCTTACCGCCGAACAACTTGACCACCGGCAGCCAGTCGGCACCCGGGTTTTCCTTGATCGCCTGGTAATGGGCCACGGTATGCAGCGCATTCAGGAGCTGGCGCTTGTACTCGTGAATGCGCTTGATGTGCACATCGAAGACAGCATCAGGGTTCACCACAGGTCCCGAACGCTTCTGTATCTCGTTCGCCAGCCGTACCTTGTTATTCCTTTTCGCCTCTTTAAATCGCCTCCGAAACTCGCTGTCATCCGCGAACGCCGCCAGTGCCTCGATCTTGCTGAGGTCGGCAACCCAACTGTCACCAATCGTCTCGTTCAGCAGCTCACGCAGGTTCGGGTTACATTCGTACAGCCAGCGACGCGGCGTCACACCGTTGGTCAGATTGACGATCCGGTCCGGGTAAATCGAGTGCAGGTCCTTGAACACGGTCTGCTTCATCAATTCCGTGTGCAGAGCGGATACGCCGTTCACCGTGTGGCTGCCAATGAAAGCAAGGTTGCCCATGCGGACCGAGCCACCGTTGTTGTAGTCGACCGTCGTCAGGTCGTGCACGTTGACGTTCGCCGAGACCACTTCAGGCGACGCCATAAACTGCCGGTCGATAAAGTCGATCAACTGCAGGTGCCGCGGCAGGATTCTCTGGAAGAGCTTCAGCGGCCATCGTTCCAGCGCCTCGGGAAGCAGCGTGTGGTTGGTGTAGCTCAGGCACGCACGCGTGATGCTCAGTGCTTCCTCCGGCGGCAGGTTGTGCCCGTCCGTCAGCAGGCGCATCAGTTCCGGCACCGCGATAGCGGGGTGCGTGTCGTTGAGCTGGATGGCGACAAAGTCCGGCAGCGTGCGCAGGTCGTCGTGATCGCGCAGGAAGCGCCGCAGGAGATCCTGCATCGATGCCGACGTGAAGAAATATTCCTGGCTGAGTCGCAACTGGCGTCCCTGCTCCGTCGAATCGTCCGGGTACAGCACCCGCGTTATCGTCTCCGCCAACACTTCCTGTGCCGCGGCGCGCAGGTAATCGCCCTGGTTGAACCTCGAGAGGTCAAAGAGGCCGGCCGGCTTCGCCGACCACAGGCGCAGGGTGTTTACGTGCGCTCCGGTCCAGCCGGTGATTGGCGTGTCGTTCGCACTGGCGATCACGGTTTCGGCCGGCTCCCACCGGGCCTCAGGTGGCTTGTCGGGGTCGGCAACGCCGCCGAAGTTCACCATGTAGTTGGATTCGGGTCGCTCGAATTCCCATGGATGACCCAGCATGAGCCAGTTTTCCGCCTGCTCCACCTGCCAACCATCGGCCAGGCGCTGGCGGAACAGTCCGTGCTGGTAGCGAATGCCGTACCCGATCGCCGGGATGCCGAGCGTCGACATCGAATCGAGGAAGCAGGCAGCGAGACGTCCCAAGCCACCGTTACCGAGCGCCGCGTCCGGTTCGCTCGTAATCGTCGTATCGAAATCGACGCCGAGTTCATCGAGCGCTTCGCGACAGACCGAGGTCAGGCCGAGGTTCGACATCGCATCCGTCAGTAGCCGGCCGATCAGGAATTCCATCGACAGGTAATAGACGCGCTTCGCTCCCGTTTCGTAGGTCCTGCCGGTGGTCTTCATCCACGAGTCGACGATGCAATCGCGCAAGGCGAGCGTCAGCGCGACGCACCAGTCGCGGGGAACAGCGTGGCTGGGATTCTTGCCGACGGAGTACGTGAGGCGGTCGAGCAGGGCCTGCTTGAATTCTTCTGTTGTTGGTTTTTGCATGGGTTCTAAAGGGAAGCGAGCGGCGCATTAAACAACGGACGGGGAGGATGCGCAACGGCGGGAACTTCATGTGGACAGATCGGCCAGTCTATCCGTATCTGGTCCGTCTAAAACAAGTGCAGGAATCGTTACCGCTACCTTCGCAGGTAGTCGTCCGTACCGTTGAGCCAATCGTCCCGTCGTGGAGACCACATGTCGACCTCCTCCACGTCGCCGATGCAAAGCGCCTCGTGGAGCAGGTTCGAGGGAATCACAACCACCTCTCCGGGTCCCACATCCACCTTTTCCTTGCGATCGGCGCCGAACCAGAAGCGCATCTTCCCGGACACCACCTGGGTGATCTGCTCCATCTCGTGACGGTGTTGCGGCACCAGGAAACCATCCGTGAACCAGATGCGCGCCACCGTCATGCGTTCCCCGGTGATTATCTTGCGCTGCATACTCTCGTTCACCGTTTCCAGGGGCAGGTCGTCCCACTTGATCAGCTGCATGGGGTTGTCCTCTCTTGCGTAATGATGCGTCGCTCCACGGACGAAGCTCCTGGATGCAATGGTTTCGTATACGGTATAGGAATCGCATGAGCAGCAACAAGGTTGTAACAGGTGGAGCGTAAAACGGCGCTGGTCGTGGGAGGCGGAATCATTGGCCTGGCCTGCGCGCATCGACTGGTGCAGGAAGGCCTGGCCGTCACGGTCCTGGACCCGCAGGCTGCCCTGGAACCTCCTTCCTGGGGCAATGCCGGAGTGATCGCGGTCGATGAGGTTACGCCGCTGGCATCGCGGGAGTCGATGACGAAGGCGCTGCGTCTTTTGCTCGCCGGCGGTGGTGCGATCAGGGTGCCCCTCGCGGACTTCCGGACGTGGCTGCCGTTCTTCATGCGCATGGCGAAAGCGTGCGGCACCAGGAAGTTCGACGCCGGCTGTGCAGCACTCGCAGCATGCATGGAGCGGGCACTACCCGCCTGGCGGACGCTGCTGGACGAAATCGGGCAGCGCGAGATGCTGATCGAGTCGGGCCACTTCGTCGTGTGGGAATCAAAGCGCACCGCCGAGGGCGGTTATGCGAATTGCAGGGAAGGACCGGTGGGCCCGGTGACCATTCGGGATCTCACGGCGGATGAGTTGCATCAGCTGAAAGCACTGACGAAGGACAAGGTGTATGGCGGCGTCCGCTTCGAGGGCACCGCGCACATCAGCTGTCCCGGGGCATTGCTGGATGCACTCAGGCACTCGTTGTCGTCGGCAGGCACGACGTTCGAGAAAGGACAGGCGCAGAACATCGCCAGGGCAGGTTCGAGTGACGCCCGGGTGACCTCGTGCGATGGCCGCACATTCACCGGCGACGTGGTGCTCATCGCGGCAGGCATAGGGTCAGGTCCGCTGATGCGACGAACGGGCGCGCTCGTGCCAATCATCGCGGAGCGTGGTTACCACGTTCAGTCGCCGAAGGCAGAACTGCAGTGGACGATGCCTCCGATTTTCTTCGAGGATCGGGCTGTCGTCGTGACCGGATTCTCCTCGGCCTTGCGAGCGACGAGCTTCGTTGAGTTTTCGCATCCGGAGCGGCCGGCGACAGAAGAATGCTGGGATCGGCTGGAAAGGCATGTCGACGAGCTGGGCCTGCCATTCGCAGCGGCACGCAGCCGATGGATGGGCGCGCGCCCGACCTTGCCGGATTACCTGCCGGCGATCGGCCGTAGCGCATTTGCCGATAATCTCTATTACGCCTTCGGCCACCAGCATCTCGGGCTGACGATGGCAGCGGTCACGGCGGAGATGGTGGGAGAGTTGGTGTGTGGGCGCGAGCCGGCCGTAGACTTGGCGATGTTCGATATCGGGAGGTTTTCGCGGGGGTGACCAAAGCGATGGGCGTCGATGGCGCCATGCAGATCCGGGGTTGTTTCGTCGGCCTCGCACTTGCCCGCATGGCGGCGTCCTTCACATCAGTCGTTGGTGATTGGCATGATTCCCGGTGCTATACCTTGCCTGTCCTTCTCCGCTTGCACCATGCCCGCCACCTCTTCGAGCAGCGCTTTGGCGTCGTAGACGATGCCGTCCTTGACCGTGTAGTCGATGCCGCCGATTCGTTCCACCTTGCCGGTTTCGTCGTTCAGCTTGATCGTGCCTGTGCCCAGCAGAACGTGCAGGTTCGCGAGCGGATTCTCGCGGATGACGACGAGGTCCGCTTTCTTCCCGACCTGCACGGTGCCCACCTCGTTCGCGATGCCGATCTGTCGCGCGCCCTGTATCGTCGCCGCATGTATCACCTCGAGCGGAGAAAAACCGGCTTCGCGCAACAGTTCGAGCTCCAGGGCATAACCGAAGCCGTAAAGGTTATAGATATACCCCGCATCGGAGCCCACGGTGACGCGCCCGCCTTTGTTCTTGAAGTCGTTGACGAACTTCATCCACAGGCGGAAGTTCTCCTTCCACTCCAGTTCCTCTTCCAGGGTCCAGTCGAACCAGTAGGATCCGTGCGCATCGCGGTTCGGGCGGTAGTACTCCCACAGGTTCGGAAGCGTGTACACCTCGTGCCACGGCGCGCGACTCAGGCGCAGAAAATCGCGGCTCGCGAGATAGGATGTAAACGTCGGTGACAACGAAAAGCCGCGATCGAGCAAGGTCTGCAGC
>DATGQI010000156.1:0-7969 GCA_035304285.1 Woeseiaceae bacterium | reverse complement strand
GAATCGGTTTAGATCGTTTTGCGGAAGGGGGTTCGCCAACTTCCACCGCACTCGCCTTCCCTGAAACGCCACCGGATTCGATCGCCACGGTTCCGCGTGGGCTCCTACAGATCCTGTCCCTGGCCTGCCCGTCGGTCGTGATCGCGATGGTCGCGGCGCTTCAGCCAAACCACCAGTCCCGCAACGAGACAGAACAGTCCTACGCCAAAACAGACTTCAGGCCAGTACCAGTGATTCAGGTACATCGACGCGGCGAGGCAGATAGCGCCTACCAGCAGGTAGAAGTACGGCAGACTTTCGTAGATTGGTTTGGAGACCCACATTTCCCGTGCCCTTTAAGCCCCCGGGCAATTGATCAGGGGCTCGTCGCTGTCCTGCCCGACCTTTCCCGGAAATCGGGCAGGCTTTTAGGCTCTTATTTTCAGAAATTGTCCGTCGCCCGGAGGTATTAGTCCAGCCGGCAGTCAGGGTCGGCGCGACGCTTCAGCGTATCACGTTGAAATTTAAGAACTTATGGGTGATCGGCATGCACCGGTCTGGTTCCTCAGGCGGCGCGGCCGAAACTGAGAATCCGGATGAGGCGGGACACCAGGGACTCCGAGAGCCCGTCGACGCTCAGGTCGGGTTCGAAGTGTTGGGAATCATTCTTGAAGCTTCCCACAAACTGTTTCGTGGTGGCATCCATGTCGTGCTCCGTAATCGTGCTTTCCACGCATCACCTCCCGGGCCCATCCTTCAGTGGCGCGAAAGTCTATGCGAGCCGCGGCAGGAATGCAGTGAAGCGATTCACAAGACGGCGGCAACGGGATGTATCTTCCTCAGGCAGTGCCGCCGACGGTGAGTTCATCGATCTTCAGGGTGGGCTGACCCACTCCAACAGGCACCGATTGACCGTCTTTCCCGCAGGTACCCACCCCCCGGTCCAACTTGAGGTCATTGCCAACCATCGAGATCCTGCCGAGCACATCCGGACCGTCGCCGATCAGCATCGCGCCCTTCACTGGCGTCGTCACCTTCCCATTCTCGATCAGGTACGCTTCGCTCGCGGAAAAGACGAACTTGCCGGATGTGATGTCGACCTGTCCGCCGCCGAAGTTCGGCGCGTAAAGGCCGCGTTTGACCGACTGGATGATTTCCTCCGGATCGTGTGGTCCGGCCAGCATATAGGTGTTGGTCATGCGAGGCATCGGAATGTGCGCGAACGATTCCCGGCGCCCGTTTCCGGTGGGGGCCACGCCCGAAAGCCGCGCATTCAGCCGGTCCTGCATGTAGCCGCGAAGCACGCCGTTCTCGACCAGTACATTGTACTGACCGGGTGTGCCCTCATCATCGACCGCCAGTGAGCCGCGACGATTCGGCAGTGTGCCGTCGTCGACGATGGTACAAAGCGGCGATGCAACCTTCTGTCCGACGCGTCCCGAGAACGCCGAGACCCCTTTGCGGTTGAAGTCGCCTTCCAGGCCGTGCCCGACCGCCTCGTGCAGCAGGATGCCCGGCCAGCCCGCCCCGAGTACCACCGGCATCGCACCGGCGGGGGCAGGCTTTGCATCCAGCTGCACGATGGCCTGCCTTACTGCCTCGCGGGCGTACTCCATCGGCAGATCGCTGGTTAAGAAGTAGTCGAGGCCGGCACGCGCGCCGCCGCCCGCGTAGCCCTGTTCGCGCTGCCCGTTCGATTGCAGGATCACGCTGACATTGAGGCGTACCAGCGGCCGCACGTCGGCAGCCAGTGTGCCATCGGCCGCCGCGACCAGGATGAGATCCTGGCTGCTGACGAGGCTTACGAACACCTGCTCGATGCGCGAGTCGAGCTTGCGCGTCTGCCTGTCTATCTCACCGATCAGCGCAGTCTTTTCTTCGTCGCGAATGCTGGTGGTGGGGTCGATGGCGGGATACAGGTCCTGCGAGGGCAAGCGCGACGCGACCTGCACCGACTTCGAGCTGCCCTGCCGCGAAATTGCCCTCGCCGCGCTGGCCGCCTGCTCGAGCGCCGGCAGCATCAGTTCATCGGAATAGGCGAAACCGGTCTTCTCGCCACATACGGCGCGCACACCGACCCCACGATCGATGTTGAAGCTGCCCTCGCGGATGATGCCATCTTCAACCGACCAGCTTTCCTGGCGGCTGATCTGGAAATAAAGGTCCGCAGCATCTACGTCCTGGCGGTTGATGGATCCCAGCGCCGACATCAGGTGACGCTCCTCGAGGCCAGCCGGCGCCAGCACGCGTGACATCACCGTCTCTACAGAATTCTCAGTAGTCATTACCAATTCAAGTTCCTCAAAAATCCTTTGTTGTGCTCCACAATCGGCGGTGCTGCAGCACTGGAAATTCCTTCCGCAGTTTGCGCGCAAGTGGCAAGTCGATTTCCGCGACGACCACGCCGTCGCCCGCCTCCTGCTCCGCCAGTACGCGACCCCAGGGATCGACGATCATCGAATGCCCATAAGTCGTGCGGCCATTCGGATGGGTGCCGTGCTGGCCGGCGGCGATGACATAGGCAAGATTCTCAATGGCCCGCGCGCGCAGCAGTGTGTGCCAGTGCGCTGTTCCGGTCGCAAACGTGAATGCGGCAGGGACCGTGTAGACCTCCGAGCCTTCGTCTGCGAGCCTGCGGTACAACTCGGGGAAGCGCAAGTCATAGCAGATCGAAAGGCCGAGATGACCAACCGGTGTCGCAACGGACCGCGGCAGGTCGCCTGCGTCCATGCTCTCCGATTCACGGTAACTTTCGCCTCGTTCCGGGAGGTCTACGTCGAACAGGTGGATCTTCCGGTAGCAAGAGCGCGCGCGGCCTTCCGTGTCAAAGACGTACGATGCCCCATAACATAGCTCCGTTTCCGGCGTCTTCAAGGGCATGCTGCCGGCAACGACCCAGATCGACAGTCCCTGCGCGGTCCGGGACAGGAAGTCCTGGATCGGTCCGTTGCCTTCGCGCTCGGCGATGGCCAGCTTGTCGGTGTCCCGTTTGCCGATATACGCGAAGTTCTCCGGCAGCACGGCAAGCACACATCCTTCCGCCTGCGCCTGCTGCAACAGGCGCTCCGTCGTGCGCAGGTTTTCCTGGACGCTGTCGACGCTCGACATCTGGATGGCGGCAACGCGTTGCCTGCCGTCGTTAACTGCTGGCGCCGACTCCGCCATCACAGCTCAGGAGCCGTCGTCCAGGCAACCGGCCATGGTGCTGGTTCCCGCAAAGCGCTGCGGGTCCGAGGAATTGATGGCGGGGTCGCTCCAGTCGCCTTCGATCCCGTAATAAATCTGCCCCATTTCCTGCAGCGGCTTCTTAAAAATCTGTGAAAAAATCAGGAGCGCCGCCGCTACCTGCGGTCCCGCCACGACGGCACCGACGACGGGCAACGTATTGCCAACGTTCGCACTGACAACCGCGGCCTGGTCATAATCTTTCGCCACCAGGCCTGTGCGGCCGACGATGCCGACATCCGCCGCAGGACCTTTGAGCGAAAGGTCGCAGGTGTAGGCCTGGCCGTCATCCAGGCGGAACGTACCGGTAATCTCATCGAAGCCGAATCCTCGGTCAAACACATCGCGAAAATCGAGAGACAGGCGCCGCGGCAATGCGACGATGCTCATGAGGCCGAACACTCTTCCCGCGCCAGGCTCGACCTCATCGAGCTGTCCGGTGCCGATGCGGACGTTGACCGTACCGCCGAGACTCGCGAGGAAATCCTCGCGAGGCCCACCCGACCAGCTCACGTCGAACTGCGCATCGAGCGATTCGGACTGGATACCGACGTCGTAGTCGAGGGAACGAAGTGTGCGCGCCACATTGTTGCTGGTAAGCCGAGCCGCGACATAGCTCCGCTGTCCCGTCTCGTCCGACTCGTCCACGACCCAGCCGGCACGGCCACGAATCTCGAACGTCTCGTTGCTCGTCTCTATCCGGGCGGCTTCGAGACCTGCGGCCGTTCTTGCGAAATCGGCGTTGAGACTACCGAGATGCCGCTCACCAAGGGAGAAATCCTCCGCACTCACGACGATCTGCGGCAGGGTGCGAGGGTCCGGCGGCGTCCCGTCGCCTGGCGCACGCTCGCCACCCGGCAAGACCAGTTTCTGCATCTGGAGAGTCAGGGGCCGGTTCCCTCCGAAGTCGTACGGAACACTGAGCGAACCGATGGCGTGTTCACCGTCCAGCCGCACCGCCCAGTCAAGTGCGCTGCGATTGACGACAACCCGGTGCTGCGCCAGGTGCTGCCCCACGACGTAGAGATCGTCTACGAGAACATCGATCGAGCGAATCCGCTCGGCGAAACCCGGTCCTCCGTCCTCGCCGCGCAGGCGCGACAGCGCGAGCCATTCGTCGAGATCCAGCACCGGCGTTCGCCCTTCCACGTGCAGGCCACGAATGTCCGGCTGCACTGGCGCGGCACCGCCGACGGCGAGCATTCCGCGGTCGAAGTCCCATCCCGCATCGGCACGGACGAACGCGAGCGTCCAACGAGCGTCGTCCGACAGGTTTCCGAAAGTATTGATGCGGCCGTCGCCCGGCAGCTCGATCGCAAACGACACCGCCCGCTCGTCGCCCAGCGGCTTACCGAGCGGCGGCGGCACGTCGATTGCCATTCCCTCGAGGTCTGACTGGATTGCGATCGACAGTGGTGCCGGTTCGGGCGCTCCGGCGCGAGGAAAGCTCACCGTGGCATGGTATGCCGCTGCACCGTCAAGAAGATCTCCAAGCACTGAGCCGAAATGAGCGGAAAGACCTTCGGCGGTGACGCTGCCGTTTGCCGTCGCGATGACGCTGTGAGCCGTTTGCGCCTCGTCGGCGCGTGCAAGTTCGATCGCAACCGGACCGTCGAGAAACCGTCCTGTCAACGAGTCCGCGCTCAAACGCTCACGCGTGACCGTAACCGCACCGTTCAGCTCACTGATCGGCGACGGCAATCCTTCGATGTGCACCGTGCCGTTCTCGGGGCGAATTTGTGCCGTGAAGTCATAGTTTTCCCGATCGAGTATCGGATACGACAGGACCAGGTCCAGGGATGCGCCACCCTCCGTGGTCACTCGCTCGAGTTGTCCGCCAAACACGGTCGCGATAGGACTCTCCCGTGAAAACCTGCGAATCGTCTCGAGCGTCCCCGTGACGTGCCCTTCGATACCAAGCACCGGCTGGCGCAGGTCGGGAATGTCCACGCGCGCGTTCACTACGCTGTTGCCGGCATTCGTCGCACTGTTCGTGACGGAATAGAGCCTCGTGTTCTCGAAGACGAGGTCGAGATTCATGTTATCCACGACCGGCCACATGTCGGAATACTTCAGGGTTGCGTCTTCCACGCGCGCGTCGATGCGAAACGTGCCCTCGCCGCTGTCAAACGGAAACTTGTCGAGCGGCCCCGCAAAGCGCGTGGTTCCCTCTGGCACCCTGCCCGCAACCAGCGCATCGCTGAGCCACCGGTACAGGCCGGGCTTCACCAGGTTCACGGGCAGGTAGCGTTCCACACTGCCTATGTCACGAACGCTGAAGCTGCTTTGCAGGTCGACGAACGGCGAAGCCTCGCCCGCCGGAATCGTGACCTGCAGGCTGCTTGCGCTTTCGACATCTGCATTGCGCAAGCGGATGCTGTCGGACAGGAGCGTCAGGCCGCTCTCGTTCTGCCGCCAGACGATCGTGCCATCGGCTTCGACCAGGTCGACGGGCTCTACAAGATGACCGGTAAGGTCGAGTTGCAGGTCGCCCGAGTGTATCTCGAGACGCCCGCCGCTCTGGTCCGCCCGTAGGGTCCCGCTGAACCCGCGGATGCCGGGGAAGTTCTCGTACGGTGCGATGCCTACCCTGTCCATCTCGGCCGCCAACTCGAACGTCTGGTCAGCGGAGCCCCGGCCGGCGAGGCGGAACCGTGCATCACGCACGACCCCGGAAGGCGCAAGTCCCCGCAAAAGTTCCCGCTGCTTCGGCGGGATCCAGGCGAGGATGTAGCGCATGTCGTCGAGATTGACGTACGAAGCGTTACCGGCCAGCGTGTCGGCTACGCCAGGCCGGGCAGCGAGGACGCGCACCTGCAAGGATGCCCGCGGCCAGGTACCGTCGGCGGTCCGCAGGAGAAAGTCATCTGCGGAAATCAGCCACCCGTCACTGTCCCTCGAGTATTCCACCCGTCCATCGGCACCGAATGGAGCATCACCGGTACTGGCGTCGGCCACGACACCGTCGGCGACAAAGTTGGCGGTGGCGCTGCGGATACCTCCGTCCGCCACGTCCAGCCACAGGCTCACGTCGGCAATGCCGGATGCGGCTGCGGGAAGGCTGCCTTCAGGCGCCAGTTGCATGAGCCCTGCGACGTTGAGCGACCGTCCCTCGACAAAGACCTGCCAGGGTGCCCTCGGAGACGCTCCTGAAAGCCGTTGGCTGGCCGCGAGGTTGACACGGCTGCCGAGGTTCGGAGGCAGGATCACGGAGGCCTCAAAACCGTGCTGCATTTCGTCGCGCAGGAATTCGACGTTGTCGACCGTCAGCGAAACCGGCTGAGCCCGCTCCGGCGAGCTGAAGTTGATCCTGATGTCCTCACCCACCACCGTCAGCGGGCCCGCGTTCTCCGTCGACGCCATCCGCGAACTCGTAAATGTGTCGACCGGTATCCCCTGTACTTGCCAGCTGCCATCGGCGTCGCGGGCCACATCCACCGTGGTGTCGCGTATGAGTATGCGATCTGCAACCAGTTCACGATCGAGCAGCAGGCGCATGAGGCCGACCCCTACTCGCACTTCTTCCGCGTTGAGCACCGTGAGCGCGTTATCGCGTGAAACCAGCTCTGCGTCGTAGAAGTTCAGCTCGGGACCCCGCAGCCGCCATCGCGCATCCATGCCGGAGAACTCGACCTGCATGCCGATCGCCGCGTTTGCCCACTCCTTTATCTCTTCCTGGTACGCGGGCAGTTTCGGCAGGAACAGGCGAAACAGGCCGACTGCGACCGCAAGCAGGATGATGAGTACCGTCCCCAGGTAGACCAGGTATTTAGCCAGCTTTCGCAGCAGTGTCTTCATGTGTCCAATACGGTATCGCGTTCGACGGCTCTTCAGATCAGCACAACGTCGAACTGGTCCCTGAGATAAAGTGATTCCGGCTGCAGCCGGATAGCTTTTCCTGTCTGCGCTTCTATATTTGCGAGTCCATTCGCTTCCTCCGCGAGCAGGAGTTCTATGATGTCCTGGTGCGCAAGCACCAGCATCTCGTCAAACTTGAACTGCCGGTGTTGGCGGATGATCTCGCGAAAGATCTCGAAGCATACGGTCGCTGACGTCATGACGAAACCGCGCCCGTTACAGTTTGGACAATCTTCACACAGGATATGTTGCAGGCTTTCCCGTGTTCTCTTGCGGGTCATTTCGACCAGCCCCAGTGGAGACACCGGGGTGATCTCGTGCCGCGCATGATCGCGAAGCATCGACTGTTCGAGGACCTGCATTACCCGGCGCCGATGCTCTTCCTCTTCCATGTCGATGAAGTCGATGATGATGATCCCACCGAGGTTGCGCAGCCGAAGCTGCCGCGCGATCGTGACCGCAGCCTCCAGGTTAGTGCGGAAAATCGTCTCCTCGAGGTTTCGATGACCGACGTAGCCACCGGTGTTCACATCGACCGTGGTCATCGCTTCGGTCTGGTCGAATATAACATAACCGCCTGATTTTAAAGGTATACTTCGGTCGAGTGCTTTCTTTATCTCGTCCTCGATCCCGTGCAGGTCGAAGATCGGCCGTTGCCGCGTATAGAGCTCGAGCATCGGTTCGATTTCGGGCAGGAACGCCGCGGTAAACGACTTCATCTGGTGAAAATCCGGCTCTGAATCCACGAGTATCCGTTCTACATCACTGGTAACGAGATCCCGCAAGACCCGCACGGGCAGCGGCAAGTCCTCATGTATGACCGTTTTTACCGGAGCTTTCCTGCACTGTTCCTGAACGGCCGAAGCCAGCTTTTGCAGGAATTCGAGATCGGCCTTCAGCGACTCCT
>DATGQI010000155.1:0-15493 GCA_035304285.1 Woeseiaceae bacterium | reverse complement strand
TATCCTGTCACCATGACTCTCCCCGCCTTTCACCCGGCCGTTCGCGCCTGGTTCGAGCGCAAGTTCGACCGCCCCACCTCCGTGCAGGCAGAGGCATGGCCTGCGATAAAACAGGGTGGCCACACGCTGCTGGCGGCGCCGACGGGTTCCGGGAAAACCCTGGCTGCGTTCCTCGCCGCGATCGACGACCTGGTTCGGGAAGGGGAAGTGCGCGCTTTGCCGGATGAGGCGCGCGTTCTGTACATCTCGCCCCTGAAAGCGCTTTCGAACGACATCAACAAGAACCTGGAGGAGCCGCTTGCGGGCATACGCGACGAACTGCTGGCGCTAGGCTTACCGGATGTGGAAATCCGCTCGCTCGTCCGCACCGGCGATACGCCGCAGCACGAGCGGGCGAAGATGCGCAAGACGCCTCCGCACATCGTCGTCACTACTCCCGAATCCTTGTTCATACTGCTGACGTCGGAATCCGGCCGGAGCATCCTGTCGACCGTGCGCACCGTCATCGTCGACGAGATACACGCTGTTGCGGGTACGAAGCGCGGTGCTCACCTCGCGCTGTCACTTGCGCGGCTCAACGCGCTGTGCACAGAACCGCCGGTACGCGTGGGGCTTTCCGCCACCCAGAAACCGATGGAAGCCGTCGCGAGATTCCTGACTGGCGACGAGCACTGCACCATCATCGACACGGGGCACCAGCGCGAACGCGACCTCGCGCTTTCGATGCCGCGTTCGCCGCTGGAAGCCGTTATGGCTACCGAGGTGTGGTCAGAACTGTACGACCAGCTTGCGGAACTGGTCCAGGCGCACCGAACAACACTGATTTTCGCCAATAACCGCCGGCATTGCGAAAGAGTCGCGCGACACCTGGGTGAACGCATCGGCGAGGGACACGTGACTTCGCACCATGGCAGTCTTTCCCGAAAGCACCGGCTGGATGCGGAGCAACGTCTCAAAGCGGGGACGCTTCGGGCACTGGTGGCAACGTCGTCACTGGAACTCGGTATCGACATCGGGGATGTCGACCTTGTCTGCCAGCTAGGCTCCCCGCGCGCGATCGGTGCGCTGCTGCAGAGGGTTGGGCGTGCCGGTCACGCGGTCGATGCCACTCCGAAGGGACGACTTTTCCCGCTCTCGCGCGACGATCTCGTCGAGTGCACGGCTTTGCTGGACGCGGCGCGCCGCGGCGAGCTCGACCGGTTGGTCGTCCCGGAGCAGCCGCTGGACGTACTGGCGCAGCAAGTGGTTGCGGAGGTCGCCGGACGCGACTGGGATGAAACGGCGCTTTTCGAGCTTTTTCGCGGGGCCTGGCCCTACCGGAATCTCACCGCCCACGAATATGAAGCGGTGGTTAAAATGCTCGCCGACGGCTACACAACCCGCCGCGGCCGGCGTGGCGCGTACCTGCATCGCGATGCGGTGAATCGCGTGCTGCGTGCCCGCCGCGGCGCGCGCCTCACTGCGCTGACCAACGGCGGCGTTATCCCCGACCAGTTCGATTACGAAGTCGTGCTGATGCCGGAGGGCTTCAAAGTCGGAACGTTGAACGAAGATTTCGCCTTCGAAAGCATTCCCGGTGACATTTTCCAGCTCGGCAACACGTCGTACCGCGTCGTAAGAGTGGCCCAGGGAAAAGTGTTTGCGGAAGACGCCAAAGGCCAGCCCCCGAACATCCCGTTCTGGTTGGGCGAGGCCCCGGGTCGAAGCGATGAACTGTCGCTCGCAGTCAGCCGGCTTCGCTTCGAACTCGGGGAGCGCCTCGCATCGGGTGAGCAGGCGGCACTCGCCTGGGCACGCGAAGAGCTGGGCCTGGAAGAAGCAGCCGCGCGCCAGCTCGTCGATTACAACGCTGCCTCACGGGCGGCGCTGACCGTGCTGCCGACGCACGACACAATCGTTTTCGAGCGTTTTTTCGACGAGACGGGCGACCAGCACCTGGTGATCCACTCAGCCCTCGGGTCTCGTGTCAACAGGGCGTGGGGGCTGGCGCTCCGCAAGCGTTTTTGCCGCAGCTTCAACTTCGAGCTGCAGGCTGCTGCAGACGAAAACACGATTGTGCTGTCGCTCGGCGCGACGCACAGCTTTGCACTGGAAGACATCACCCGGTATCTCCACTCCGCAACTGTGCGCGACGTACTGACGCAGGCCCTGCTCGATGCGCCGATGTTCGGCACGCGCTGGCGTTGGAACGCGAGCGTCGCACTTGCCATCAAGCGCAACTTCAATGGCAAGCGGGCGCCGGCCCAGTTCCAGAGATCGGACGCCGAAGACCTGCTGGCGGTTGTATTTCCGGACCAGCTTGCCTGTGCGGAAAACCTGAGCGCGGGCTACCGCGATATTCCCGACCATCCTCTCGTGACGCAGACGGTTAAGGACTGCCTGAAGGACACGATGGATGTGGAAGGCCTCGAGAAACTGCTGAAGCGGCTGGAGGCGGGTGAAGTAACGACCGTTTGCCGTGACCTCGCCGCCCCATCGCCCATGGCGTTCGAGATCCTTGGTGCAAGACCCTACGCATTCCTGGACGATGCACCGGCGGAGGAGCGGCGCACGCTCGCGATCAGGCAGCGCAGCGTGGTCGGTGCGGAAGAGGCCGCCGCGCTCGGGCGGCTGGATGCGGAGGCGATCGAGAGCGTGCGGAAGCAGGCATGGCCCGAGCCGCGTACCGTGGACGAGCTGCACGATGCCTTGCTGGTGGCGGGGTTCCTGACAGGGAAAGAAGGATCTCGCGTGCAGACAGGTGCGGGGGCTGCCGAGTGGTCCCGATTCTTCGACGAACTGGTCGCCGCGCGACGCGCGACGCGGCTGGCGGTGCCCGGCGGCGAAATGTTGTGGATAGCGGCCGAGAGGCTGGATTGGTTCCGTAAACGATGGCCGGGAATCACGACAGAACCTGCTATCGAGGCGATACCGGATGCTGCGGTTGCAGATGCGCACGCCGCGGAGCGCGAGATCTTGCGCGGCCGGCTGGAGGTTCTCGGGCCCGTTACCGCTGAGTCGCTTGGAGCGCCGCTCAACCTGTCTCCCGGCGAAATCGAAGCATCATTGGCAGCGCTGCAGACGGAAGGTTTCGCGATGCAGGGCAACTACACCGGGGCCCCCGCACCCGAGTGGTGCGAACGCGGGCTGCTGGCGCGCATCCACCGGTACACGCTGAAGCGGCTGCGTGCGGAGATAGAACCCGTCACGCCGGCTGCGTACTACCGCTTCCTGCTGCACTGGCATCACGTGTCGGGCGACGACATAGAGGGCCCGGAAGCGCTTGCCGCGGTACTGGAACAACTGGAAGGCTATCCGGCGGCCGCTTCGTCCTGGGAGTCGACCCTGCTGCCTTTGCGCATCCGCGGGTACGAGCCCGGGCTGCTCGATCGTCTCTGCAACGCCGGCCGTTTCGTCTGGACCAGGTTGAACCCCCCGAAAGTCGAACAGCAGGACGCGAAAATCCCGAGTGGCCGCCACGCCGCACCCGTGCGTAACACCCCGATCGCCTTCGTTGCCAGGAGTCACCTGAAACATTGGCGGGTACTGGCGCGGGAGGCTCAGGAGGAGCAGTTGAGCGGCGGCGCCCAGGCAGTCGTCGATGCACTGCGCGAGCATGGCGCGCTTTTTTTCAGCGACCTGGAAGACGCGAGCGGCATGTTGCACAGCCATGTCGAGGCAGCGCTTGCCGAACTGGTGGCACGCGGCCTGGTCACTTCAGATACCTTCGCCGGGTTGCGCGCGCTGATCGGCCCGCAGTTGCGGCGTGCGGACACTCGCCGCCTGCGTCGCCGCGCCCGCATGCCCGGAGTGGAGGACGCCGGCCGCTGGGCCCTCGTCTTCGGAGGTGGCCGAAGCAGGAGTGATGGCGCCGCTCCCGGTGACGAGCACGTCGCCCATATTGCCCTGGTCCTGTTACGCCGTTACGGCGTGATCTGCCGCCGCGTGCTGGAGCGCGAACCGCTGCTCCCGCCATGGCGCGACCTGCTTTACGTGTTCCGCCGCATGGAGGCGCGTGGCGAGGTACGCGGGGGACGCTTTGTGCAGGGCATGAGCGGAGAACAGTTTGCACTACCGGAAGCCATCGGCGCGCTGCGGGAGGCACGCAAGCGTGAAGACGGCGAGCTTGTGATGTTGTCAGCTTCCGACCCGCTGAACCTGGTGGGGATCGTCACGCCGGGCCAGCGTTTGCCGGCACTGCCGGGTAACCGGTTATTGCTCAGGGACGGCGTGCCTGTCGCAGTGCGAGTCGGCAAGCAGGTCGAGTTCGTGCAGGACATCAGCACGGCGGATGAATGGAACGTGCGCCGCCGGCTGATGGGTCCGTTCATGGCGCCCGCAGCAGCAGCTCTCCAGTATGAACGAGAACGAAGAAGCTGAAGAACGGCAACGCCTGAGATCCCCTCTCGTGTACGAGATCGTCCGCCGTGAGGCAGAGGTCGAACTGGCGCGGCCTCTGCGTTCGCTATGGTGGTCCGGTGTCGCCGCAGGGATCGCCCTTTCCTCATCGCTCCTGGCGGAGGGCCTGCTGCATCATTACCTTCCGGACGCCCACTGGAAGCCGGTAGTTGAAAGTTTCGGCTACTCAGTCGGCTTCGTGATCGTCATGCTCGCCCGCCTGCAGCTGTTTACCGAGCAAACGGTGACCGCCGTTATTCCGCTGCTTGCCGATTTCAGCACGAGAAACCTCGCACGCACCGGCCGCTTATGGTCGGTCGTCCTGACGGCAAACCTCGTCGGCACCGCAGTGACCGCCGCCGTGACGATCTTTCTCGGCACGATCCAGCCCGAGCACCTGCCGGCGCTGCTGGAAGTGTCGCGGGAGTTTGCGGAGCTCGATGCCGGTGAGGCGGTCATCTACGGAATCCCTGCGGGATTTTTCATCGCGGCGATCGTCTGGATGCTGCCGAGCGTAGAGGGAGCGGAACTCTTCGTAATCATTATTGTGACCTGGTTGATCGCAGTGGGTGGTTTCGCCCACGTGGTGGTTGGCTCTGCGGAAGTGTTCATGCTCCAGTTCAGCGGCGAGCTGGGACTGGTTGAAGGCTTTTCCGGTCTGATCCTCCCGAGCCTCATGGGAAACATCATAGGAGGCACCGGCCTTTTTGCCATGCTTGCATACGGCCAGGTGCGGGCAGAGCTGTAACCTGCTGTCCCACGTCGTTAACTCATCATGCACCTGATCTGGAAGTACATGCGGCCGTTGCGCTGGTGGGTGGCGCTGTCCCTTCTGCTTGCCGCGATAGCACAGGTGCTGACCCTCGTCGATCCGCTGATTTTCGGCCTCATCATAGATCGCTATGCACTGAACCCGGACAACAGGCCGGAAAACGAGCTTCTCCGTGGCGCCCTCGGATGGCTGCTGGTCGCCGCCGGCATCGCGCTCGCCGCACGCCTTGCCCGATCGTTCCAGGACTACGTCCTGGCAATGGTCGTGCAGCGCTTCGGCATGCAGATCTTCAACGACGGGCTGCGGCACACACTTCGCCTGTCGTTCCAGGAGTTCGAGGATCGCAGCAGCGGCGAGACCATGGCGATGCTGCAAAAGGTGAGGACGGATACGGAGAGGTTCATCTTCGCGTTCGTCAACATCCTCTTCTCTTCCGTCGTCGGCTTCGGCTTCCTGCTGTGGTACGGGATCACCACCCACTGGCTGCTTATCCCGGTGTTTCTTGTTGGCGTGTTACTGCTTGGCGGGCTTACGAGCGTGCTGAGCCAGAAGATGAAGGCGATCCAGCGCATGGTCGTGCGGGAAACCGCCGGTATGGCGGGTTCGATCACGGAATCCCTGCGCAACATTGAACTCGTGAAAAGCTTAGGGCTCACCTACCCGGAGATTCGCCGGCTCCAGGTTCACACGCGGAAGATCTTCGAGCTTGAAATGGACAAGTCGAAGAAGGTGCGCACGCTGTCATTTTTCCAGGGCACTTTGATCAACACGCTCAGGCAGTCGATCCTCTTCATCCTGCTATGGCTGATCTTCCGCGAAACTTTGACGACCGGAGAACTCATCGCAACGCAATTCATACTCAACATGGTGTTCGTGCCACTGCAAAACCTCGGGAGAATCATCCTGAATTACCGGGAGGCGCAGGCTTCGATGCAGTTGTTCGACGAACTGATGCAAAAACCGGTCGAGAAGCGGCCGGAGGATCCCGTCGAGATGGGGCAGCTCTCCGACCTTCGCTTCGATGACGTGGTGTTCAAGCACCGCACCGCCACGGAAAACGCCATTGACCACCTGAGCTTCGAAGTTAAGTTAGGCGAAACCATCGCATTCGTGGGACCGTCCGGATCCGGGAAGTCGACGTTGGTGAAACTGCTGGTGGGCCTGTATACGCCCATCTCCGGCACGATCTATATAAACGGCGTGCCGGTAACGGAGCTTCGTTACAACCCGGTGCGGCGTCAGATCGGTTTTGTAACCCAGGATCCGCAGCTGTTTTCGGGCACGATTCGCGAGAACCTGTTGCTGGTCAGGCCGGACGCAACGGACGAGCAAATGCACGAGGCGCTTCGCAGTGCTTCGGCGACGGAACTGATGGCGCGGTCGGGCAAGGGGCTGGACACTCGCCTCGGCGAAAGCGGACTGCGCGTCTCAGGAGGAGAGCGCCAGCGCCTGTCGATAGCCCGCGCATTGCTACGCGGGCCGCGGCTCTTCATTTTCGATGAAGCAACGTCGGCGCTCGATTCGATTACGGAACAGGAAATCACGACGGCGGTCCGTGGGGTGTCCGGCAGCAGGAACCACATGGTGATCCTGATTGCGCACAGGTTGAGCACCATCCTGCACGCGGACACCATCCATGTTCTCGAGAAGGGAAGGATCGTGGAATCCGGCACACACGAGTCCCTGCTTGAACAGAAGGGTCTGTACTACGCAATGTGGCGCCAGCAGATCGGCGAGCGCGATGCGCGCCTGTTCCGGTCGCCGGGTGGTGAGACACGGATCGAGGTGGAAGAGGACCTGGAAGTTGGCGATTCCGCCGATGATTGACTCCGGGTCGCCCGTGGGACGAGCTCCTGCAGCGCTCTATTCCGAGGGCGGCGCAAACTTCGGATAGCGGGCTGCAGGAGCCCGCCCTGCGGGCGACGACCTCCAAGTGAGAAGAACCTCCGCAGTGTGCCAATGATCCCTCGCTGCGGCCGGCCGACCTGGCTACTCGAAGTCCTCACGACTGCGAAGTCTATCCCGGGCTTGCCTCACGGATCCCTCCACGATATCCGGTGCGCCCGCTTCATCCTCAGGGTGTCGCTCGATGATGCCCGCATCCTCAGGGTTGTCGTCTGTCTGCAGGGCCTCGCTCTGCCGGGACTGGGCCCGTCCGCGCGATTCTGCTTCCGATCTGGTAGAGGCGAAGTCCAGGTTGTCCCGTTCAGCGTCGTCCAGTGGCCCGATCCAGTCATCCGGGGCTTCTGTCGATTCAACGTCCATACTGTGCCATTCGTCGAGGCTCAGTTCCTCTATGTCCCCGTCGGAATGCTGCAATTCGACCTGAGCCTCATCTTCGTCCAGTGCCACAACCTGGAAGACCCGGCCGTTAATAAGGTCCTCGTACCAACCCCCGACCACGGGTTCGATTTCGTTGTTCATGATCAGCCTGCGGTGGTATCGCCGCCGAGCTGCGGCAGGACGTGGCCGGAGATGTATCCCGAGTCGGCGTTACATGCGAAGAAAACGTAGGCGGGCGCAATCTCTTCCGGCTGCGCTGGCCGGCCCATCGGCGTGTCTTTGCCGAAATCCTTTATTTCGTCGTCGCCGCGTTCGGCGGGATTCAGCGGAGTCCACACCGGGCCCGGAGCCACGCAGTTGACACGTATGCCCTTATCGACCAGGTTCTGCGCGAGCGATTTCGTGAAGGCGTGAATCGCGCCTTTCGTCGAAGAGTAATCGAGCAGCGTTTTGTTTCCCTCGAGACCGGTAACGGAGCCGGTGTTGATGATGCTGGAGCCTGCCTTCATGTGAGGCAATGCGAACTTCGCCATGTAGAAGTAACCGAAGATATTTGTCTTGAAGGTGTGCTCCCACTGCTCGAGTGAAATGTCGTCGAGTGCGTCCCTGTGTTTCTGGTAGGCCGCGTTATTGACCAGCACGTCGATTTTGCCGAAACGTTTGACGACTTCATCGATGGCGCTGCGACAGAATTCCGGGTCGGTTACGTCACCGGGCAACAGCAGAGCCTGGCGGCCTTCGGTTTCGATCTCGTCCCTCGTGCGGCCGGCGTCGCTTTCCTCCTCGGGCAGGAATACCAGCGCGACGTCGGCGCCTTCCCGTGCAAACATCACAGCGACCGCACGGCCGATTCCGGAGTCGCCGCCGGTAACAAGCGCCGCCTTTCCTTCGAGCTTCCCGGCGGGACGGTACTTGTCCGCTTCGTAGCGAGGCTGGGGATCCATTCTCGATTCCAGTCCCGGCTCCGTCAGGTCCTGCGGCGGGAACGGTGGTTGTGGTTTCGAGGACATACCGGTTCTCCGTGATTGTCCGAAGCGCATGCTTCGGTTTCAGTAAGTGGCCTCGAACTGATCCAATATTTGTGCCAAAGCCGCGGAGCAAGCACTACAGCAGCCTGGCCTCGTCGAGGCTCCCGCATTTACAAAGCGTTGTAATTCATTCCGTCGTCGCCTATACAGTCGGCCGCATGAACCAGGTAATACCAATGAGTGAGCCCGAGAATCGCAGCGTGACGGCAGCGGACGGGTATCGGCTTGCCACCACTTTCTATCAAGCCGGTAACACGGACACGGTGGTCCTGATCAATTCGGCAACCGCAGTTCCACGACGGTTCTACCAGCGCTTTGCCAGGTACATCCAGCATCATGGCTGGCACGTCCTTACCTATGACTATCGCGGCATTGGCGAGTCGCGGCCGCAATCGCTTCGCGGGTTCGAAGCACGGATGCGAGACTGGGCTCTCCTCGATATGACGGCGATGGTTGAATGGATAACGTCCGAGATTGCTCCGCGACGGATGTTTGTCGTCGGTCACAGCTTCGGCGGGCAAACCGTGGGAATGCTCGAGAATGCAGAACGACTGCACGCCGTCGTCGGCGTGTCTGCGCAAAGCGGACACTGGGCAGTGCAGGGAGGGAAAGAACCGGTCAGGGTGCGCATCATCGTGACCGTGCTCATTCCACTAATCGCGCGCTTGTTCGGCTACTTTCCGTGGAGCAGGTTCGCGCGCGGCGAGGACCTGCCGAAGAATGTTGCTCTCGAATGGGCGGCGTGGTGCCGGAACCGGAACTACCTGCTGGACGACCCGACCCTGCCGCTTGACCGGTACAAATCCTTTGCCGCGCCGATCCTTGCCTACAGCATCGAGGATGATGACTGGGGCACCAGCCGCGCCGTGGACGAGATGATGCGGGCTTACGTGAACGTCACCAGGCGCCACCTACGGCCCGAGGATTACGGCCTGTCTCGACTGCAGCACATGGGCTACTTCCGCGAGGGATCGGAGCCGCTGTGGCAGGAGGCCATCGAGTGGCTCGACGAGGTGGTGCCCCGGCAGGCCCGTGGCGATGCCAGTCGGTTAAGCGGAACGGGCGGAGACAGGTAAGACTGCAGGTTCGCCGGCGCTCGACGGGCTGCCGGTTGTCCCATCGGCCGCATGCTTCGTGCAATCGCCGCCCATGCGTGCGAATACGCACTGCATTTCCGACTTTTCGGCCATGAAATCGACGAACGCACGGATCTTCGGTGACAGTACGCGGCCGCCCAGAAAGACCGCATTGAGTTCCATGTCGGGTCCTTTCCATGCGGCCAGCACACGACGCACGTTCTCGAACTTCATGCAGTACTTCACCATCACATCGTTTGCGAGCATGAGACCTTGGTCCGCACCGAGCATGGCAAGGCCGACAAAAGGATCGTTCGCGATGAGCACGGGCTTCACCTCGAACTCTTCCGTTCTTTCGCCATCGTTCAGTTGCCAGCAATAACGCTGACCACGGCGGTGCTGGGAACTCACCAGCGCTCGATGGTGTTGCAGGTCTTCGGGAACGACGGGTTCACCATAACGTTCCAGGTAGCCTTCGCTTGCGAATATCTGGTTCGTATAGACGGCGAGGCGGCGCGCGACGAGTGTCGAATCGGCAAGCGGACCGACGCGAAGCGCGACGTCAATCTCGTGTTCCACCAGGTCGAGCGGCTCGTTCGTCAACGTGACGTCCAGATGCACATCCGGATATTGCTGGCGGAACTCGAGCAGGATCGGTGTCAGTGTGGTTTCGCTCAGCGTATAAGGCGCGGTGACACGCAGCCAGCCTCGCGGACTTCCCTCCAGCTGATGCACTGCGCTTTCGGCCTCGTCGAGTTGTCCGGCAATGCGTTTGCTGTGATCGAAGTAGATCGTCCCGGCTTCCGTCAGTGCCAGGCGCCTCGTTGTACGGTTGAGCAGGCGGGCACCGAGCCGGTTCTCGAGGTCACGCAACTTCCTGCTTACAGTGGTCTTTGGCAGTCCCAAAGATCGCGCAGCGGCGGTAAAGCTGCCGTGCTCGACTACCTTTACGAAGATCAGGGTGTCGTTCAGATCCCGGTTCATGACATTTATTGTCCCATATACGAAATTATTATTCCCGCGAAACCCGTCTAGTCGCGCCGCCAACCGCACCTTACCCTACGCAACCCTTGATACGACAACCAGCGGGTTGCTATTCCGATGTCGACAGTTGAACACATATCTCGTTCCATCAAACCCCCCGTGCTGGTGCTGGGCGCCACGGACGGACTGGGCCTCGGCCTGGTCGAGGCGGGACTCGAAGCGGGCTACCCCATCATCGCCGTCAGCGATGACCGTGAGCAGCTGGACGGGCTGCGTAGTCGTTTCTCCGATCGCGGGAAGATCTCCACGATCACGGGTTCGGTCGAGACCGAGAATGCCGCGGGGCAACTCGCAAGAGCACTGCGGGAACTGCCTGTCCCCCCCGTCGTAGCGGTCGTAAATCTCAGGGTGCAATGCGAGCGCGGCCGGCTGCTGGAGCAAGAGGCCGACTTCCTCGAGCTTGTCTTGCAAAGGGAAGTAATCCCGCACATGAATGCAGCCCGTCATCTGCTCGGCCTGCTGGCCGAAAGCGGCCGGTGCGCCCGCTACCTGGTGATGGGTGGTCCGCATGCGGATACGAGCTGGGTTGGATACGGCCACCACTCTATCGCGGCGGCTGCAACGCGGATGCTGGTTCGCGCGCTGCGGCGGGAAACCGACGACAGCCCGGTGCGCGTACAACAACTCGTTGTGGGCAAGCCGGTACGCACCGAGGAGAACGCTCGCTGTGCCTGCCCGGAATGGCCCGACGCGCTGGCCGTAGGGCGTTATGCCATAAAGATGTTGGCAAGCGGAGACACCACGGATGCCGTCGTACGCTTCGATTCAACAACAGGTCGAGTCCCTGTCGATTTGGAAGCGAGTCAAACGATAAGCACGTGAGCGTCATCCATTACATCCGACGTAATCGACCGCGTCACGCTCGTCCCCGAGAATCATCGTAGATCGTTGTAGTGAAATTTCTTTGGACAATCCGAGGTATTACCGTGAACAGCAGTAGCAGAACTCTCATACTAATCGCACTGTTCGCTCTGGCCGCAGTGTCCGGTTGTCGCGGAGAAGCGGCGACCGAGTCAATGCCGCCTCCGCCGGAGGTGAGCGTTGCGACTGTGCTGGTCAAGGAAGTCAGGCCGTGGGATGAGTTCACCGGACACGTAGAAGCCACGGAAACTGTTGAGCTTCGGCCGCGGGTAAGCGGCTACATCGAACGCGTCAACTACGTCGAGGGTGGCGAAGTCGAGAAGGGCGACGTGTTGTTCGTCATCGACCAGCGCACCTACCGTGCTGAACTGGAGCGCGCGGAAGCAGAGCTTGCACGTGCAAAGACGCAGGCCGATCTCGCCAGAAGCGAGGTCGTGCGGGCAAGGAAGCTGGCCGAAGCCCGTGCGCTCTCGACGGAAGAACTGGATCAGCGAATCTCTGCGCTTGCGCAGGCGGAAGCAAACATCCGTGCGGCGCAGTCAGCGGTCGATGTTGCGAAACTGGACCTCGAGTTCACGGAAGTGCGTGCACCGATCTCCGGCCGTGCCGGCCGTGCGCACGTGACGCCGGGAAATCTGGTCTCGACGCAGCCGAACGCCACATTGCTGACGACCATCGTCTCACTCGATCCCGTGTACGTTTACTTCGAGGGGGATGAACGTTCGTACCTCAGGTACAACGCGATGTCGCGCAACGGCGAACGAGCGAGTTCGCGCGATGCACGCAACCCGGTGCGGGTCGGGCTGGCGGGCGATACCGGGTTCCCATATGAAGGCGAGATGGATTTCATGGACAACCAGGTGAATCCCGATACCGGCACCATTCGCGCGCGTGCGATCCTGCCGAATCCGGACCGAGTGTTTACGCCCGGCCTGTTCGCCCGCGTGCAGCTAGCCGGCAGCGATACGTTCCGCGCCACCCTGATCGACAACAAGGCGATCCTGACCGACCAGGATCGGAAATACGTCTACGTCGTCGAGGACGACGGCAGCGCGCAGCGACGTGACGTGGTCCTGGGTCGAATGATCGATGGCCTCCGGGTGGTCCAGGTGGGGCTCGAACCGGACGACCAGGTGATCGTGCACGGCGTCCAGAAGATATTCATGCCAGGTATGCCGGTCAACGCGCAGAAGATCGCCATGGGCGATCCGCCTCCCGGCATCCATACGACAGCTTCGGCACTTTGAGAGCCGGGAAAACGGAATAGATTGCTATGAACTTTGCAAAGTTTTTTGTGGACCGGCCGATCTTCGCAGCGGTGCTGTCGATCGTCATCCTGGTTGCCGGACTCATCACCATTCCGCTACTCCCGTTGAGCGAGTATCCGGATGTGGTTCCGCCGACAGTGCAGGTTCGCGCCGTCTATCCGGGTGCCAACCCGAAGGAGATAGCGGAGACGGTGGCGACGCCGCTGGAAGAATCGATCAACGGCGTCGAGAACATGATGTACATGAAGTCCGTAGCCGGCAGCGACGGTGTGCTCGGGCTGACGGTGACGTTCAATCCCGGGACGGATCCCGACCTTGCGCAGGTGCAGGTGCAGAACCGCGTGAACCAGGCTCTCGCGCGCCTCCCGGAGGACGTACGGCGTTTGGGCGTGACCACTGAGAAGCAGTCGCCGAACCTCACGATGGTCGTGCACCTGACCTCGCCGGACCGCCGTTATGACAGCATCTACCTGCGGAACTACGCGACGCTCAACATCAAGGACGAGCTGGCGCGTATTCCCGGTGTCGGGCAGGCGGCAACCTTCGGTGCGGGCGATTACGCGATGCGCGTGTGGATCGACCCTGACCAGGCTGCGTCGCGCGGGTTGACGGCGGGCGATATCGTGCGCTCGATTCGGGAGCAGAACGTGCAGGTTTCCGCCGGCCAGCTCGGCGCGCCACCGACGCCTGAGGTTTCCGATTTCCTCGTGTCCATCAATGCGAAGGGACGGCTCGTGACCGAGGAGGAGTTCGGCGACATCGTCCTGAAGACCGGCAGCGACGGCCAGGTAACGCGCCTTGAAGACGTGGCTCGCCTGGAGCTCGGCGCGTCGGAATATTCACTGCGTTCGCTTCTCGACAACGAGGAAGCGGCTGCCATCGTCATCTTCCAGGCTCCGGGCTCGAATGCACTCGAGTTGTCGGAGGCAGTTCGCGCCAAGATGGCGGAGCTCGGCGAGGTGTTCCCGGAAGGCGTGGCCTATGACGTGGTGTACGACCCGACGGTTTTCGTCCGGGACTCCATCCGTTCCGTTGTCAAGACGCTACTTGAAGCCGTAGTGCTGGTGGTTCTCGTCGTCATCCTGTTCCTCCAGACCTGGCGAGCCTCCATCATTCCACTGCTGGCGGTACCGGTATCGATCGTCGGTACGTTCGCGGTGCTGTTCCTGCTGGGCTTTTCTATCAACACGTTGACGTTGTTCGCATTGGTGCTGGCCATAGGCATCGTTGTGGACGACGCGATCGTGGTGGTCGAGAACGTGGAGCGGAATATCAGCGAGGGGCTTAAGCCGCTGGCTGCCGCGCACCAGGCAATGCGCGAGGTGAGTGGACCGATCATCGCGATATCGCTGGTGCTCTGCGCGGTGTTCGTGCCGATGGCTTTCCTGGACGGTGTTACCGGCCAGTTCTACCGGCAGTTCGCGGTGACGATCGCAGTCGCCACGGTCATTTCGGCGTTTAACTCGCTGACCTTGTCGCCGGCTTTGGCAGCGGCGCTCCTGAAGCCGCATGACGCGCCGCGGGATGCTCCGACCCGGCTGATCGACCGCTTGCTCGGCTGGCTGTTTCGCCCCTTCAATCGCTTCTTCAACCGCAGCTCTGAAGGCTACCAGGGCGCGGTAACGAAAAGCCTGCACCGGCGCGGCGCAGTATTCGCAGTCTATGCAGTACTACTGGTTGCGACAGGCGTGATGTTCAAGCTGGTACCCGGCGGATTCATCCCGACGCAGGACAAGATGTACCTGATCGGCGGTGTGCAACTGCCGGAAGGGGCGTCTATCGACCGGACCGACGCAGTCGTGCGAAAGGTGAGCGATATTGCGCTATCGACCGAGGGCGTAATCGACGCAGTCGCGTTCCCCGGCCTGAATGCATTGCAGTTCAACAACACGCCCAATACCGGCACGATTTTCTTCGGTCTCGAAAATTTCGATACACGGAACCGCAGCGCCGAGGAAATTACTGCAGAGCTCAACATGAAGTTCGCATCCGTGCAGGAAGCGTTCAGTTTCGCGTTCATGCCCCCGGCCATCCTGGGCATCGGAACCGGCTCCGGTTACTCCCTGTACGTGCAGGACCGTGCGGGTCACGGCTACGGCGAACTGCAAACGGCCGTGACCGGGCTATCCGGCGCGCTGAGCCAGGTGCCGGGAATGGGTTACCCCATCAGCTCGTACCAGTCGAACGTGCCGCAGCTGGACGCGGAGGTCGACCGTGCGCAGGCGAAAGCGCAGGGCGTCGCACTGACCGACCTGTTCGAGACGCTGCAGGTATACCTGGGCTCAGCGTACGTGAACGACTTCAATCGCTTTGGCCGCACCTACAGGGTCATGGCACAGGCGGATGCGAGCTTCCGTAATTCGCCGGACGACATAGGCAAGCTGAAGACGCGTAACGTCGACGGCGAAATGGTGCCGATCGGCGGCATGGTGCATATCGAGCAGAGCTTCGGGCCGGACCCGGTGATTCGCTACAACGGGTATCCCGCGGCCGATCTGATGGGCGAAGCCGATCCCCGCGTGCTGTCCTCGAACCAGGCGCTCGCCGTCGTGGAAAGTATGGCGCCGCAGGTGCTGCCCGCCGGCATGAGTTTCGAATGGACGGACCTGAGCTTCCAGCAGGTCAACCAGAGCGGCGCCGCCATAATCGTTTTCCCCGTGGCGGTGCTGCTCGCCTTCCTGGTGCTGGCTGCGTTGTACGAGAGCTGGACGCTGCCGCTGGCCGTCATCCTCATCGTCCCGATGTGCATGCTGTCCGCGCTGCTCGGCGTATGGATGATGGGTG
>DATGQI010000154.1:0-11938 GCA_035304285.1 Woeseiaceae bacterium | reverse complement strand
AACCAGTTTCGCGTGGTCTGGCCCGAGAGGGATTCGTTTTCCTGTTGAAGGATGCTGACCTTGATCTCGGCATCTGCGAGTTGCTGGCGCAGGTCCCTGTTCTGGCGGTCGATCTCGATCGTGTTGGCAGCGGTTTGCCTGATCTCGTTGAGCTCGTTCTCCAAGGTCGCCTTATCGCGCTCAAGGGAAGCGATCGTTGTGGTTGCCTGGTCGTACTGTGATTTGATCGCGGTCAGCTGAGACCCGAGGCTGCTTCCTTCAGTGGTGGCCGTGTTGAGCTGGCTGGTCAGTCGTTCCAGCTGTTGTCGCGCCGGTGGTTCATTCATCAGGTAGCGCGTGAGCACCCAGCCTTCCGTACCCGCCGAGGTACGCACGCGTGCATAACCGGCGTCTTCGTCGCGCTCAACAATTTCAATCTGCGTGCCGCTGCGCAGCATGCGAGTAATGGCGTTCGAGGTGCTCGGTCCCGTGCGAAGGGTTACTTCGATCTGGTCGCTAACCCACGCGGGTTCCGCACTGGCTGCCCCGGCAGCCAGGAAGCATACGCTCAACAGTAGATAAGGTCGTACCACCGGTCTAATCATTATTTCAGTCATCCCACCCAAGGATCTCAACTATAAGGCAAGCGGAAAAGCCGCACCAGCAGCCGAAGCCGGCTCGCAGGTGCCGCTTGAAGGCTGGTCATGAGTGCTGCCGGTGAGAATCCACTTTCTGCCATACAGCAATGTAGTTCATCGCCGGCATTGCGTAGAGTCGGACCCGTACCAACCCCGCGTCCCGCGCAAAGCGATCAAGCTCAGCGATATCGCGGATACCCATGGTCGGTTTCCGTTGTCGAAGTGATGCGTCGAACCGGGCGTTGCTGTCGCTGCTGAACTCGCCGTCGAAGTTGAACGGTCCATAAAGACAGAAGATGGCTCCGTCAGGGAGGATTTCCCCCACGAGCGCAAACATGCGCTGCACTGCCCGGATGCCCATAATATGTGCCGTATTCGCCGAGAACACGCCGTCGATATCGGCGATTCGATCATCCGGCAGTTCGAAAGTTTCCACGTCAAGCAACAACGGTGGCTTGATGCGAGGATGATCGCCCAGCGCGAGCCTCGCGCGTATCACATCGTGATTCTCGGCCAGGTCGCTCGTCTGCCATGAAAGGTGCGAAAGCTCCGATGCCAGGAAAACAGCGTGTTGGCCCGTACCGGAGCCAATCTCGAGGATGTGCCGCGCGTCACGAAACTCTTCGCGCAGCACTTCAAGTATTGGACGCTTGTTTCGCTCCGAGGCGGGTGAGCCCGACAGCACGATCATTCACTCCGTCTGCAGCGCCTGAGAAGCGAAGAGCGTCTCGCGGTAGTAGCGAAGCTCGGCGATAGAATCCCGGATGTCATCGAGCGCGCGATGCGACGATTCCTTGTTGAAGCCCTTGGCAACGGCGGGGGCCCACAGCTGCGCGAGGATTTTCAGGCTGCTGACGTCCAGGTTCCTGTAGTGGAAAAAGGCTTCCAGCAGCGGCATCTGTCGGGCGAGGAAGCGACGGTCCTGGCAGATGCTGTTGCCGCACATCGGTGACGCTCCGGCCTGAGCGTGCTTTCCCAGGAACTCGAGGGTTTGCCGCTCTGCATCCGTGACGGTCAGTTCACTGGACAACACCCGCTCCGTCAAGCCCGACTCGCCGTGCTGCTTCGTGTTCCAGGCATCCATTTTTTCCAGTACTTCCCTGTCCTGGTGGACGACCAGCACGGGACCCTCGGCGATTTCGTTCAGGTTCTTGTCGGTTACGACGGTTGCAATTTCGATAATCTCGTCGGTCCTGGTATCCAGTCCCGTCATTTCCAGGTCGATCCAGACCAGGTTGGAAGCCAGTGGTGATGGCGTTGCTGCACTCATGCTCATTGAATCCCTTTCCCTCACGTACTGCGATCCGCGGGCAAGGTGGACCGCGCGCCTTAGTCTAACAGCCGCTGGTGATGCAGGCGCCACGACGTAGCGTCATACTGCTGCTCATGAGCAGCACCGCAGCAACCGAATGACCCGGCCGGAAATCCGCATCGCCCTCGTTGTTGCCACTTACGGCCGCAGGATGGGGCTGCGGCTCGGCGACGGCATCGAGTGCGTTGGCCGCGTCAAAGGCAAAACCATCCAGCCGGTGTGCGGTGACAGCGTCGAAGTGCAGCCTATCCCTGGAGAACCCGAGTGGCTGATTACCCGGATCCTGCCACGCGACAACGAGCTCACACGCCCTAACCTTCGTGGCAAGGTTGAAGTTCTCGCCGCGAATCTCGATGGCCTTGTCGTGGTCACCGCCGATTCCCCGTCGCCGGACTGGTTCATCGTGGACCGGTATATCTGCGCGGCCGAACTCATCGACGCCGCGGTCGCGATTGTTTTCAACAAAATCGACACCGGTCCTGTCCGGCAGGCTTCGGATGATGCTCTTGCCGACTACGCCCGAATCGGCTACAGGACCCTGCGGTGCAGCGCGAAAGACAGGGTCAACCTTGAACCCCTGCGCCTCTTCCTCGCCAACCGCACCGCGATCATCGTAGGCCAGTCCGGCGTCGGGAAGTCCAGCCTTATCAATGTGCTGGTCGGCGACAGCGCACGGCCGGTAGCAGCCGTGTCTTCATCCAGCGGTGAGGGCCGCCATACCACCGTCAATTCCGTACTGCTGCCTCTCCCGGGTGGCGGCGCCGTCATAGACTCCCCGGGTGTGAGGGACTACGCACCGGCTATCGACAATCCCGCTGACGTCGCGCAGGGCTACCGTGAGATCCGGGCGGCTGCCCTCGGCTGCAAGTTCAGCAACTGCCGCCATCTCCAGGAACCGGCGTGCAACGTGAAGAAGCAGGTCGATGATGGGCTCATCAGTGAGAGACGCTACGAGAGCTACCGCCGACTGCTGTTCAGCGCCGAGCGTCTTGCGGAGCGGTTCAGCCGATAGTCTGTCGACTAACCCGGTGGCCACCGAAGGGGGCGTCCCCCGAGCAGGTGCAGGTGGATGTGAAAGACGGATTGACCGGCGCCTTCCATGCAGTTCATGACCACGCGATAACCCCGCTCTTCCAGTCCCTCCGTCCGGGAGATTTCCTTCGCGGCCAGGAAAAGCTGACCGACGTCGCCAGCCTCACTTTCGGTGAGGTCGTTGATCGTTGCGACGTGGTTGCG
Source organism: Woeseiaceae bacterium (assembly GCA_035304285.1). Taxonomy (GTDB): domain Bacteria; phylum Pseudomonadota; class Gammaproteobacteria; order Steroidobacterales; family Woeseiaceae; genus IDS-8. Next base: position 8,773 of record DATGQI010000154.1, on the reverse strand, counting down.
CGGGATGATCAGGACATGTGTCGGCGCTTGCGGATTGATGTCGCGAAACGCAATGACGCTGTCGTTTTTGAAAACGACATCGGCGTCTATCTTACCGGCGACGATTTTACAGAACAGGCAGTCAGGGCTGCTGGTCATCTCCTCTACCTCCCTTCAGTTACTGCACACTCGAAGGATGCGCAGGTCATACGGTCCGTGACTCAGTCGACGACGCGACGCCCGAAAAAAGCGTGCGACAGCGTTCCGCCATCAACGTATTCGAGTTCGCCCCCGAGCGGCACGCCGTGCGCGATCCGGCTCGCCGGCACGTCATGCCTGCCGGCCATGTCCGCGAGGTAGTGAGCCGTAGCATCACCCTCAACCGTCGGATTGGTTGCGATAATGAGCTCGTGGAAATTCTCACCGGCGAGTCGCTCCTCGAGTTTCTGCAGCCCCAGTTCCTGCGGGCCTATGCCATCCAGGGGGGACAGGTGCCCCATCAGCACGAAGTAGTGCCCTCTGTAACCCGTCGCATCCTCTACCGCCATGACGTCGGCCGGCGACTCGACTACACAAAGAAGGGTTTCATCCCGGCCGGGGGAACTACAGATGTCACACAGCTCCTGTTCGGAGAACATCCGGCAGCGACTGCAATGCCCGATACCTTCTACCGCGGCGGCGAGCGCCTGCGACAACTGTAAAGCCCCCTCCCTGTCCCGCTCGAGCAGGTGAAAGGCAATCCGTTGCGCCGATTTTCGGCCGACCCCCGGCATGCAACGCAACGCCTCGATCAGGCGAATCAGCAACGGTGAGAATGACACTTTAAAAGATGGCCCTGAATCTATGTAGGAGCCCGCCACGCGTGAGAGCGCAATGGAGGCTGGTGAACTAGCCCGCATTCGCCGTCCGCAAGGCAGCCAGCTATCCGAGACATGAAAGTCGCTAGAACGGCAGCTTCATGCCCGGAGGCAGGTTGAGTCCCGCGGCCATTCCGGAAAACTTGTCCTTGACGGTCGTCTCCACCCTGCGCAGCGCGTCATTGAATGCGGCCACGACAAGGTCTTCGAGCATTTCCTTGTCGTCACCCATGAGCGACGGGTCGATGTCGAGCGACTGCACGTCGTGCTTGCACGTCATCGTAATCTTTACCAGGCCGCCGCCGGATTCACCCGTTACGGTCATTCGCGCCATTTCTTCCTGCGCTTTCTGCATTTCCGCCTGCATTTGCTGGGCTTGTTTCATCAACTGCCCTATACCGCCTTTCATCGCTCTACTCCCGCGTTGCCGAACGCTCGAAACCGATGCGTTCACTGTCAATGGGCTCGATCGTATCCGGGTTCAGCTCTGCTCCGAACATGTCCCGGAGGGCCTTGACGTTAGGGTCTGCCTCGAGCGACTCGCGCGCCGCTTCCAGCCTTTCATCCGAACGCCGGGCCTGCTCCTGTATTGGCGTCTCGCTTTCGCCTGCGGACGCAGCTACGCTGATTTCGACCTTCAGCGCCTGCCCGAATTTTGCGGAAAGCGCATCGGCGATTGCCTGCTGTCGCGATCGCGTGAGCAGGGACTCGGAACGGCGGTCGAGTCCCAGGTACACAGTATCCTCGTTGCGGCGAAGCCACGCGCAGTTTGCCGCGAGCAGTTTGCTCGCTCCGCTCAGCCCCAGTGCCTGGATAACCTTTCCCCAGTCTGCCGGCTGTTGCACCTCGGCGAAGTCACCCCTCGCCCGCGGCGGCTCCACTACCGTGAGCTTACCGGCTTTTGGCGCAGTGGGTGCCGGCGGCCGTGGCCGCGCTGGCGCCGATGAGGATTGAGGTGCGCCGTCGGTGCTTCGCTGCGGCAGGAAGGCCAGCATCCGGAGCAGTGTCATCTCGACCCCGCTCCTGGGATCCGGTGCCAGATCAAGGTCCCGCCGGCCGATCAGGGCCGTCTGGTAGAAAAGTTGCACATCCTCGGCAGCCATCCGGGAGGCGATATCGGCAATCTCACTTTCGTCGATGTCATCGTCGCTGTCTGTCGCTCCTACCGCCTGGTACACCGCGACCCGCTGCAACAGGCGGGCGAGGTCGTCCAGCAGCCGCCCGTAATCCGGAAACTGTTCATCGATGGTTGCTATTGCCTTCATAAGTCCTGGTGCGTCCCCGCTTGCCAGGAGGCCAAGTACGGCGCTCACGTGCTCCCGGTCGATCGTCCCGAGCATCGCAGCCACTGACTCCTGCTGCAGCTCGCCGCCGCAGTAGGCTATGGCCTGGTCGAGCAGGCTCAGTGCATCACGGAGGCTGCCGTCGGCGGCGCGGGCGATCAGGGCGAGCGAGCCGACATCGGCGGCAATGCCCTCCTCGCCGCAGATGTACTGGAGACGCTCGCGAATCAACCGCGGGGTCAAGCGCTTCAGGTTGAACTGCAGGCAGCGCGAGAGGACCGTCGCCGGCAATTTCTGCGGGTCGGTCGTTGCCAGCAGGAATTTAACGTGCGGCGGAGGCTCTTCCAGCGTCTTGAGCAGAGCGTTGAACGAACTCCGGGAGAGCATGTGCACTTCATCGATCAGGTAGATCTTGAAGCGCCCCCGCGCCGGCGCGTACTGGACGTTATCCAGTAACTCACGGGTATCGTCTACCTTGGTTTTCGAGGCAGCGTCTACTTCGATAAGGTCGACAAAGCGGCCTTCGTCGATTTCCCGGCAGGCGCTGCACTGGCCGCAGGGATCGGCTGTGATGCCATCAGCCTCGCAGTTGAGCGATTTCGCAAGGATGCGCGCGATCGTCGTCTTCCCGACCCCACGCGTGCCGGTAAAAAGGTAGGCGTGATGCAGCCGCTCTGTTTCAAGTGCGTTCGTCAGCGCCTTCAGGACATGTTCCTGTCCTACCGTTTCGCGAAAGTTCTTCGGTCGCCATTTGCGGGCGAGAACGAGATAGCTCATAGGGCAGCGGCACTGAAAAGAACTCAGAGTGTAACCAATGGCCGGCCACACTGCACAAGCGAAGGAGGTTCAAAAAAGGTAGCAGTTGGCCCGCGCCAGCACCTCCCCGGCACCCGGTGTGACCGCTGCCGCTGCTCCCTTCCGGGCCTGACGGGGTTCACGGCTGACCGTCGCGGGGAAACCGACGCGGACCGGGCGCAATTATCCCCTTAGCGGTGGGCATACTCAATGCGCATTCGCGACTCGCGCCAAAACAGGCACTTGGCGGCCCTGCAGGATCGCAATGCGGGACCCAAGTCGAATGAGAAAAGGCGCGCGGAGCTTGTTATTCTTCGCTCCTGTCCTGCGGGCCGCCGGACCACGCAACCATCGCCGCGGCAAAATGGAGTGATTGATGAGCGAGCTTCCACAATTCGCGACGCTCGACCCGTTTTCAGGGATGACGGCAGAAACGCCTGGCACGGTGCAGAACCTGCTGAATGGTGAATGGGCGGCAGGCGACGCGGCGCGCGACGACGTGGTGGATCCCATGAGCGGCGCGCTGTTTCTCGAGGTTCCCGATACCCGGGACCATCACGACTTCGTCGAGAGCGTCCGCCGCTGCCCGAAAACCGGCCTGCACAACCCCCTGAAGAATCCACAGCGTTACGTGATGCTCGGCAAGGTGTGCGCAGCCGCGGCGGCGCTGCTGGCGCAGGAGGCTGTGCAGGACTACTTTACAAAGCTCATCCAGCGTGTCATGCCTAAAAGCTGGCAGCAGTGCCAGGGGGAAGTGCTGATCACCCGCGTGTTCCTCGAGAACTTTTCCGGAGACGGGGTCAGGTTTCTCGCGCGTGGCTTTTCCAATCCGGGTGACCATCCGGGGCAGGAGTCGCGCGGCTATCGCTGGCCGTTCGGGCCCGTAGCGGTCATCGCGCCGTTCAACTTCCCGCTGGAAATTCCGGCGCTGCAGGTCATGGGCGCGCTTTTCATGGGTAACAAGCCGCTCGTGAAGATCGACTCGAAGGTGAGTGCCGTATTCGAGCAGTTCCTGCGCTTGCTGATCCACTGCGGCCTGCCGGCGGATGACGTCGACCTGATCCACTGCCGGGGCAGCGAGATGGGTAAGCTGCTGGAGGCGGCGCGGGGCGACCTGAAACTGGTCCAGTTCACGGGCTCGAGCGAAGTTGCGGAGCGCATAGCCGATCAGTTCAACGGGGCGGTCAGGCTCGAAGACGCCGGCTTCGACTGGAAGGTCATCGGCCCGGACTACGACCCGCAGTGGCTCGATTACGTGGCCTGGCAGTGCGACCAGGACGCCTATAACGCCACCGGGCAGAAATGTTCAGCCCAGAGCATCCTGTTCGTGCACGAGAACTGGTCGCAGCACCTGCTACCGAAGCTCGCGCAGCTTGCTGCTCGGCGCAAGCTCGACGATTTGACGCTGGGGCCGGTTCTCAGCTGGACGACCGACAGCATGCTGGCTCACGTGGACGCGGTGAAATCCATAGAGGGCTCAAGGCTCCTCTTCGGCGGCAATCCCCTGAAAAATCATTCCATCCCACAGTGCTATGGCGCGATAGAACCAACGGCCGTGCAGGTACCACTTGACGCCCTCTGCGGCGAGCACTTCGAGCTGGTGACAACGGAGCTGTTTGGACCGTTCCAGGTGGTCGTGGAGTACCGCGACGTAGACCTGCCGCTGGTGCTGCAGTCGCTGGAGAGGATGTCGCAACACCTTACCGCTGCGATCGTCAGCGCAGACATCGAGTTCCAGAACCGCGTACTCGCTGCGACGATCAACGGCACCACCTATTGCGGAATGCGGGCCAGAACTACCGGGGCGCCACAGAACCACTGGTTCGGTCCCTGCGGCGACCCCCGTGCCGCGGGCATCGGCACTCCGGAGGCGATCATCAACACCTGGAGCGGCCATCGCGAGATCATTCACGACCAGGGACCGTTGCCGGAAGAATGGTCACCCCCACCGTTCGCATGAAGGCTCGTAAAGGTCGGATGCTGAGACCGCTGCACAGCAAGCTACCGAACGTCGGCACCACCATCTTCACCGTTATGAGCCAGCTTGCCGCCGACTGCGGCGCCATCAACCTGTCGCAGGGTTTTCCGAGTTTCGAGCCGGACCCGGAGCTCAAGCGCCTGATCTATCATCATCTGCGCAACGGCGCCAACCAGTACGCGCCGATGCCGGGCGTGCCTTCACTGCGGCAGGAGATAGCCCGCAAGGTATCGCGGCTGTATGGCCGAACCGTCGATGAGCATGCGGAAGTGACGGTGTGCACCGGCGCTACCGAAGGGCTGTTCAGTACGATCCAGGCGATGGTACGGCCGGGCGACGAGGTGATCGTCTTCGATCCGGCGTATGACTCGTACGAGCCCTCGATTACGCTCGCCGGCGGTCGCACAAGGCATGTTCCTCTGATCGAGGCCGACGCCTCGTCTTGCATCGACTGGGAACGCCTTGACGACACCATCAACGAGACGACTCGCCTTATCATCCTCAACTTTCCGCAGAACCCGACAGGGGCGGTGCTGAGCGAGGACGACCTCAACAGGCTTGCAGATCTGCTGCGGGAGACGCCCATTTTCCTGGTGTCGGATGAGGTTTACGAACACATCGTTTTCGACGGGGTTGCGCACCAGAGCTTGCTGCGGCACGAGGAACTCTGGGAGCGATCGTTCGTAATCTCTTCTTTCGGCAAGACCTATCACGCGACAGGCTGGAAGGTAGGCTACGTCGTTGCACCGGCTTTTCTCAGCACGGAATTTCGCAAGGTTCACCAGTTCACGACGTTTGCGGTGGCAACCCCGATCCAGCACGCCATAGCCGACTACATGGCGAAGACGCCGGAGCATTACGAGACACTACCGAAGTTCTACGAAGCCAAGCGCGACAAGTTCTGTGCGCTCGTTGACGACTCACGCTTTCGCTTTCGCCCCGCGCAGGGAACCTTCTTCCAGATTCTCGACTATTCCGCGATCACCGACGAGCCGGACCTCTCATACGCCAAAAGGCTGACGCGCGAGATCGGGGTCGCCTCCATCCCGGTGTCGGTATTTTGCGAAAAGCCGCCGCCCGGACGAAAATTGCGATTTTGTTTTGCGAAAGATGACGCGACTCTCGAGGAGGCGGCAGCGAAACTATGCCAGCTCTGAACGTGATGGTCGTGCAATCCGACCTGCACTGGCACGAACCGGCGAGAAACCTGGAACACTTCTCCAGCCTGCTTCGCGCGGACTGGAAAATGACAGACCTGGTCGTGCTGCCGGAAATGTTCTCGACCGGATTCACGATGCATGCCGCACCGCATGCAGAGGGCATGGATGGTCGTTCCGTGACGTGGATGCGCGAGACGGCGCGGGAGTTCGACACGACGGTCTGCGGCAGCCTGATCATCGAGGACGATGGGCGCTATTTCAACCGGTTCCTGCTCGTGCGACCGGACGGCGCGGCAGAGCATTACGACAAGCGGCACCTGTTCCGCCTGGCGGGCGAGCATGAACACTACGCGGCTGGACCCGCGGTGCGAACCTTCGAGCTAAAGGGCTGGCGCATCCGCCCCATGGTCTGTTACGACCTGCGCTTCCCGGTCTGGAGCCGGAATCGTAACGACTATGACCTGCTCGTCTACGTCGCGAACTGGCCAGACCGCCGACACCAGGCATGGGAGACGCTGCTTCGGGCGCGCGCCATCGAAAACCTGGCCTACGTGGTTGGCGTCAACCGGGTCGGCACCGATGGGAACGACATCCGTTATGTCGGCGGAAGCGCCGTTATCGACTACCTGGGTAATTACCTGGCCTCTGCGGGAGAGGAATCGGGAATCTTTCGCGCGAGCCTGGACATGGCCGGCCTGCTGCAATTTAGAGAGAAATTTCCCTTTTACCTGGATGCCGACCAGTTCACGCTGTAAATGGTCGCCCGTAGGACGGGCTCCTACAGCCCGCGAACAATGCTGGTCAGCAAGCTGTAGGAGCCCGCCCCGGCCGATCTCCCACGTTCCATCCTGCTACTCCTACAGCCCGCGAACAATGCTGGTCAGCAAGCTGTAGGAGCCCGTCCTACGGGCGACCCCCGCCGATACCGTGACGGTACATCCTGCTACTTGTCAAACAACGACCGGAAAACGAAACCCACCCCCTGCAGCTTCCCGTCCGAACTGAACCTGTACGCCAACCCAACCCGGTCGAACTTGAACCGCCATATTTCAATCTGTGCGTCCACCTTGCTCACCGCAAGCCCCAACTCCCATTGATCGCTGATCGGCTCCGTCGTCAGGTCGCGTCGCACGATATCGAGATCGTCCGTGAAATACGTGTAGCCGAAATGCCAGTGCAGCAACACCTGGCGTTCATCGAGTTGCCAGTTGCCGAGCGGCGTGGCCATCTCGACCGCCGTCTGGACCGGCCAGAAGTTGGTGGATGACCCGACATTGGGTGTGTAGCCAACGAAGCCGATGGAGTTCAAAAGCGCCGCGTTCACCTTGCCCACGTTGAAGGCAAGCCGGCTTCGCAAGCCCGTCCAGTAAGTCCAGGCAGACTCGTCGCCGTTCAGTACGGTGCCCCACCCTGCCGCAACAAAAGGCCGCAGAGTCCAACGCTCGTTCATCGGAATGTCGAAGTAGATACTGGGCGTTACGCTGATGTTCGCGAGGTTCGCCGGGTCCACGGAACCCTGGAGGTCATCCAGCGGAAAATGATCGAGACCGACCGTGAACGGAAGCCTGAGTTCTATACCGATCGTTCGCGAACCATCTTCATGAAGAACGGCCTCCCGTAACGGCTTTCGCGGGGCATAGCGAATCGCGAACGCATCGCGGTCTTCCCCGACCTTGTACCAGCCGGTGCCGAAGTAGGTCGAGTATGCCCACGGAATCGTACTGAGGTCCTCCTCCTGCGCTGCAGCCAATGCAGGAAGCGCGAGTATGGTGAGAGCCGACAACAGTCGCGACAGGTTCGGGAACATGAGGTACCGGAATTTAACAGAATGTGGATGCCGGCTACGGCCGGCCTGGAGCTGCCCGCGGCCTTCCGGCACCTTCATTCTAGCCCGGTTGAGCCCAAGTCTCTTCCGGCGCTGCCACATGCTAAAATCGGGTCACCCGACGGCTTTCTTCCGTCCCTGCGGTCACTCGACCCGCACATCGCTGCCAAGCCTTAAGGAGAACTCGTATGGACACAGGTTGGATACAGGTTTTTGTGCTGACTCTGGCGGAATGCGTGGCGCCCGCTGGCAAGACGGTTTGCCAGGAACAACAGGTGCAGTATCAATTTGTCGATCGCCAGGAATGCGAGACGGTGCTGCAGCAGCTTGTTGACTACAGCGCCGCTGCCGACAACGTGATCGTCAATGCCGACCAGTCGAGCTGCCTGCCCACGGTGGTGGAGCAGACGGTGTACGAGTCGGTCGCCGAAGCGAATGAACAGCTTTCAGATACTGAAGGCTGGGGACTCCTGGAGACAGAGCAGCAGGCACAGCGCGAAGGTGAAGGCGAAGCCGCCGCCGAAGAAGATAACGAGACAGCGGCCGCGCACCAACAGCGACTGGCCAGCCTTCCTGCCTGTGAAGATGTTAATCGCAGGCCGCCGTGCAAAGTCGGGCAGATCATCGTCGAGGCCGAGAGCGGGCAGGAGCTGGAAGTGTGGAGGCGTGACTAGATCTCCCGCGCATGCTCAAGGCCAAATGAAGTAGGAGCCCGCCGTGCGGGCGAGTTCGGGAACGTCTATCGCGTCGCCTGTTTCAGACGTTGTTGATCCTCTGCCATGGTCCTGATCCTGGTTGGCCAAAACATCATGGTAGATGACTGTCGTGCTCATCCGCGAACAGTGGCTCGCACACGCGCTTCTTTGGTCATACTGGAAAAAGCGGTACTCAACCAG
>DATGQI010000153.1:0-9992 GCA_035304285.1 Woeseiaceae bacterium | reverse complement strand
GAAGAGGATGGCAGCGTCACGATAGGCATTACCGATCATGCGCAGTCTGCGCTCGGCGATCTCGTTTTCGTCGAGTTACCGGAGACAGGGCAGGAACTGGAAGCGGGCGGTGAGATGGCTGTCGTTGAATCCGTCAAGGCTGCTTCCGACGTTTATGCGCCGGTGTCGGGGACAGTACTCGAAGTAAACACCGCACTCGCCGACGATCCTGAAAAGATCAATGCAGATCCGTACGGCGAAGGCTGGATCGTACGGATGCAGCCCTCGGACGACGACATGGCCGACACCATGGACCCCGACGCCTACCAGGAACTGCTGGACGATCTCGAATCGTGAGTCAACCAGCGCAAAGAAGCTCGAGGCGAAGCTCATAATGCCGTTCATACCGCATACCAAAAAAGACACGGAAGAGATGCTGGGCACCATCGGTGTGCCGGACATCGAGAGCCTGTTCGACGAAATCCCGGAAGAGCTGCTGATCAAGGATCTGGACGGCATCCCCCACGCGATGAACGAGATGGAGATCGGCAGGCTGATGCGCGCGCGTGCGTCGCAAGACGCAGGGCCGTCCTGCTTCATTGGCGCGGGTGCGTACGAGCATCACATTCCGGCGGTAGTCTGGGACATTGCGACGCGCGGGGAATTCTACAGCGCGTACACGCCCTACCAGGCCGAGGCAAGCCAGGGAACATTGCAGACGATCTACGAATACCAGTCGATGATCGCCTCGCTGACAGGACTCGATGCCAGCAATGCATCGCTTTACGACGGTGCATCGGCGCTTGCAGAGGGCGCGCTGATGGCCGTTCGCGGCAACCGCAGCACGAAGTCGAGGCGTGTCCTGCTTGCAGCGGGCGTAAACGATACCTACAGAAAGGTTGCGCTGGCGATTGCCGGCAGCCAGGGACTGACATTCGAGCGAATGCCCCTCGATCTCCGTACCGGCAAGACCGAGTTCGAAGAGCTGCTTAAGGAAAGTGATCCGCCGGTTGCGGTGGTCATCCAGCAGCCGGGCTTCTTTGGCACGCTCGAGGAGGTACATGAAATGACCGACCTCGCGCACAAGCAGGGCGCGCTGGTCATCGCCGTCGTGAACCCGACCTCGCTTGCCGTCCTCAAGCCTCCCGGCGAGTGGGGAGCGGAAGGCGCGGATATCGCCTGCGGTGAAGGCCAGCCGCTCGGCGTGCCGCTGTCTTCGGGCGGCCCGTATTTCGGTTTCATGTCCTGCAAGAAAGCGATGCTGCGACAGATGCCCGGGCGCATCGTCGGCCGCACCAGCGACCTCGACGGCAATCCCGGGTACACCCTTACATTGCAGGCGCGCGAGCAGCACATCCGCCGCTCGAAAGCGACTTCCAATATTTGCACGAACCAGGGACTGATGGTCACGGCCGCGACCATCTACCTGTCATTACTGGGATCCGAAGGGCTGGCGCGGGTCGCCCGGGCTTCCTGCGCGCGCACGGCAGAGCTTCAGGAGATGCTCTGCGGTATCGAGGGAGTCGATCGCCTGTTCGAGGGCGAAGTCTTCCACGAGTGCGCCTTGCGCCTGGACAGGCCTGCAGGACCGGTACTCGAAGCACTCGCCGAACGGGGCATCCTCGGCGGCATAGACCTCGGCCGGTCACATCCGGAGTTGGGACATGCGCTGCTCACCTGTGCCACCGAAACGAAGACCAGGGAAGATTTGGAAAGCTATCGCGACGCGCTTCGCGACATCATGAGTGTCCGCGAAGAATCCAGCCCGGACTAGCCGGCCGAGGAAACCATATGTACGAACCGCTGATATTCGAGAAATCCCGGTCGGGCCGCCGCGCCTACGCGCAGGCGCCGGCCGAGCGTATGGAGTGCGACATCCCGAAACAATTCCTGAGGGAGGAGCCGCCGAAGTTGCCGGAAGCCTCGGAGTTGCAGGTGGTCAGGCACTTCACGCGGCTGTCGCAACAGAACTTCTCGATCGATACCCATTTTTATCCGCTCGGCTCGTGCACGATGAAGTACAACCCGAGGGCCTGTAACTCGCTCGCGATGCTGCCCGGCTTCATCAACCGGCACCCGCTGGGCCCGGACCGCTTTGGCCAGGGCTTCCTGGCGTGCATGTACGAGCTGCAGGAAATGCTGAAGGCGGTCACTGGCATGAAAGGCGTTTCGCTGACACCGATGGCGGGCGCGCAGGGTGAATTGGCCGGCGTTGCGATGATCCGTGCCTATCATGTCGCCAGGGGTGAGCCGCATCGCCTGGAGGTGATCGTCCCGGACGCTGCTCATGGCACCAATCCCGCCACGGCTACGATGTGCGGCTGCGTGGTGCGCGAACTGCCCACCGGCAGTGACGGTGACATCGACCTCGACGCCCTGCGGCAGGCGGTTGGGCCGAACACCGCCGGCATCATGCTGACGAACCCTTCGACCCTCGGGGTATTCGAGCGGAACATTCGCGAAGTCGCGGCCATTGTTCATGCCGCTGGCGGACTGCTCTATTACGACGGCGCCAACCTGAACGCCATCCTGGGCAAGGTGCGGCCGGGGGATATGGAGTTCGACGTCATCCACATGAACCTCCACAAAACCTTCTCCACTCCCCATGGCGGCGGAGGTCCTGGCTCCGGGGCCGTCGGCGTCGGGCGGCGCTTGCTGCCATTCCTGCCGATACCGATGGTGGGCCAGCGCGAGGAACAGGAAAAGCGCTTCTACTTCTGGCTTGCCGAAGAGGATGTGCCGCAGAGCATCGGTCGCCTCTCGGGTTTCATGGGCAACGCAGGGGTGCTGCTGCGCGCTTACGTGTACATGCGCATGCTGGGAAGTGACGGCATGCGCCGCATCGCAGAATTCGCAACGCTCAACGCCAACTACCTGATGGCGCGTCTCGAACAGGCGGGCTTCGAACTCGCGTTCCCGGGCCGCCGCGCGAGCCACGAGTTTATCGTGACACTGAAGCGCCAATCCCGAACGATGAACCTGACGGCCATGGACATCGCGAAGGCGCTGCTGGATCACGGCTTCCATGCCCCCACGACCTATTTCCCTCTACTGGTGCCGGAGTGTCTCCTGATCGAACCGACGGAAACCGAGACGCGGGAAATGATGGATCGTTTCGCGGACGCGATGATCGCGATCGTGCAGGAAGCGGAAACCGACATCGACAGGGTGAAGGGGGCGCCTTACAAGATGCCTGTGCGGCGGCTGGACGACGTCAAGGCGGCGCGCAACCTGGACCTTGCCTGGACGCCTGCCCGGGAGGCCTGATCCAGCGGCCTGTCGTGTAACATACTGACGCAGAAGGTTAAGTTTCCACAATGCTCCAATACTGCGAGGGTCGCCACAGACCCGGCAGGGAACCGCAGCGTATTCTGCTAGTCCAGTGAACGACACATTCGCCGACGACTGCAGGGACGCCAATTGACTCACCTACCCAAGGGTTACATGCGACTTACGATTACCCGACTTTTTTTCCTGTTGTTTTTCTCAGCCTTCGCGGCCCATGCCCAGGATTCAGCGCCTGCCCAGGAGCCTGTGGTACAGCCGCCCGATCCCGCGGGCCAGGACCCGGACGCGGGAGGCCGGCTGCCGACACTGCCATCCGATCAGCCGCCGCTGCCGCCGGACGCTCAGCCGGTTCCGCTCGAGATACCTGTCGTTCATGAAGATGAACCAGTGTGGTCGGGAACACTCGAGCGCATTGCCACCGGCGTCGTGTCCATTCGCGTCGACAGCACGCGCGCATTCGACACGGAATGGAATTCCTCCAGCCAGGCCACCGGGTTCGTGGTCGATGCCGAGCGGGGCATTATCCTCACGAACCGTCACGTTGTGACGCCTGGCCCGGTGGTTGCCGAAGCGATCTTCCTTAATAACGAGGAAGTCGAGCTGAAGCCCGTTTACCGGGACCCCGTGCACGACTTCGGGTTTTTTCGCTATGACCCCGCGGAGCTGCAGTACATCGAACCCGCGGAGTTGCCGCTTGCCCCCGGAGCGGCCGGTATCGGCCGCGAGATTCGCGTCATCGGGAATGATGCCGGAGAGCAGCTCTCCATCCTTGCCGGCACGATAGCCCGGCTCGATCGCCGTGCGCCAGAGTACGGCCGCGGCAAGTACAACGACTTCAACACCTTTTACCTGCAGGCAGCCTCCGGCACCTCGGGCGGCTCGTCCGGTTCGCCCGTAATCGACATCTCGGGGCAGGTTGTCGCGCTCAACGCGGGGGCGAACAACTCGGCCGCGAGCAGCTTCTTTTTGCCCCTGGACCGCATCGACCGTGTACTGCAACTGTTGCAGCAGGGAAAGCCGGTATCGCGGGGTACGTTGCAGACGGTGTTCCTGCAGAAACCGTACGACGAGTTGAGGCGGCTCGGCCTGCTTGCGGAAACGGAAGCGGAAGCGCGCGCGGCGAATGCGAAGGGCACCGGCATGCTGACGGTTTCCGAGGTGATTCCGACGTCACCCGCCGATGACGAGCTGCAGGCGGGCGATATCCTGCTGCGGGTCGATGGCGAGTTGATCACGACGTTCGTGCCACTTGCCGAGATCCTCGACCAGAAGGTCGGGCAGAGTGTAACGATCGAAGTCGAACGCGGCGGGGAGCGCGTAACCACGGAACTTCCTGTCACGGACCTGCACGAGATTTCGCCTCACGAATACCTGGAATTCGGAGACGCGGTGATCAACAACCTGTCGTTCCAACAGGCGCGACACTACAACCAGCCCGTGAGCGGAGTGTATGTGGCTAACGCGGGTTACATGCTGTCCCGCTCCGCCATTCCGCGCGGCGCGGTCATTTCCGAAGTTGGCGGCGTGCCGGTGAAGGACATCCATGACTTCGAACAGGAACTCGGCAAGCTTGCGGACGGAGATCGCACCACGGTGCGCTACACGACCATGGAGGATCCGGAAAACAGCGTCGTCCGTTCAATCCAGATGGACCGAAAATGGTTCCCGGCGCGTTACTGCTTCCGCAATGACATAACCGGCGCCTGGCCCTGCCGCGATATGGTTCCGGGACCGTCCAGGGCCGATGTGGACTCCGGCAGCACCGAGTTTCCGCAATTCGGTATCAAACGCATAGACGCGATTGCGCCGTCATTGGTGATGGTCAATTTCGACCTGCCGTATGCCGTTTCGGGTGTCGCAGATCGCCATTACTACGGCACCGGCCTCATCGTCGACAAGGAGCGCGGCTTCGTCCTGGTGGACAGGAACACGGTTCCGGTGTCGATGGGCGACGTCAGCATCACGTTCGCCGGTTCCTTGCAGGTCAAGGGGAGGGTGCAATACGTGCACCCGCTGCATAACCTGGCGATCGTCGCCTACGATCCCGCGCACATCGGCGATACGCCGGTGAGGACCGCGAAGTTCGCCGCGAAACCGCTGCAGACCGGCGACCGCGTATGGGCAGTTGGCTTGAAGAGCGACCATCAGCTGGCGCACCAGGAAAGCACCGTGGCCTCGGTCGATCCGCTGGTGCTGCCGCTCTCACGCACGCTGCGTTTCCGTGACGCAAATCTCGAGGTCATATCCCTGGTCAACGCGCCGTCCGACATTGACGGTGTCCTGGTCGACGATCGCGGCCAGGTGGCGGCGACCTGGTCCAGCTTCGCCTTCGAGGCGGGAGGCGACGCCGGGCAATTCAACCGTGGCATAAGCAGCGACCTCATTGGCGAACTGGTGGACGTGGCACGTTCAGACCGCCCGATCTATTCGCTGGAGGCCGAGTTCGGCTATGCGCCGCTGTTCGCCGCGCGCAAACTGGGCCTCGGCCAGGAATGGCTCGACAGGCTGGAGGATCATGATCCCCGCGGCCGGCGCGCCTTGAGCATCAACCGGGTAGTGGCGGGTACACCTGCTGCCGAACTCCTGCGCAACGGTGACATGTTGCTGGCGATAGATGGCGAGGTCGTCACATCTTTCCGCGAGCTGGAAAAAGCGGTGCAGAAACCGCAGGTCGTCGCAACAGTGTGGCGCGATGGCGAAGCGCAGGAGGTCGAACTCGATACCGTGCCCCTCCATGGCAGCGATATCCATCGCGCGGTGTCCTGGGCGGGAACGCTTTTGCAGGATCCGCACCGCGCGCTTGCGGCACAACGGGGAATAGAGCCGACCGGTGTATACATTGCCTACTTCAGTTACGGCTCGCCGGCTACGCGGTACGGACTGTGGGCCGGGCGGAGGATCGTCGAGGTGAACGGCATTGAAACGCCGGACCTGCAGTCGTTCATCGATACGGTTGCCGGGCAGAAGGACAGGGCGCCGGTGCGCCTGAAGACGGTCACGTGGAACGGCGCGGTGGAAGTGATCACGCTGAAGCTGGACAACCAGTACTGGCCGCCTTACCAGATACGGCGCACCGACGACGGCTGGCGGCGTGAGTCGATTGGCTGACAAACCTCTTGCGCGTCCTGTCGCGCTGTGCCTGGCCTTGTCGCTGATCTGCCTGGCCGGGAGCGCCTTCACGCAATCCTTGTACAAGTACCGGGGCGTCGATGGCGCGTGGGTCTACAGCGATCGCGCGCCGCCCGACGATCACGCGGTCGAAGTGCGCCAGCTGGTTTCCGCCCCCGCAGTTCCGCGCGTAAAAGTTTCTCACCAGGTCTTGGACGGCAGCTTGCGGTTGATGGCCGCGAACGACTACTTCGCCCCCGTCGAGTTGATCCTTGGCATCGAGGAGCTGCAGAACGCGGCGCGGCCGGATCCGCAACAGTCATTGCGCTGGGTGCTCGAGCCACAGAGCGAGACCGAGATCATGAACCTGGCCGCGATCGAAAGTGCAGGCGCTCCGAAAATTGTCTATCGCTACACCTGGCTTGCCGGCGATCCTTCCATCGAGCACAAGCCGGACCGTCCGTACCGCGCGCCATTCGCCGTTGCTCGCGGATTCCCGGTTTCCCAGGCATTTCCTCACACCGTGACGCATGTTGGCGCCGACAGCCGGTACGCAGTCGACATCGTCATGCCGATCGGTACCGGTGTTTACGCCGCTCGCGGCGGCATCGTGTTCGAGGTGACAGGCACGAACTTTCGCGGCGGCATCGATCCCGAGCGTGACGCGGTCGCCGCGAACCTGGTGCGCATCCTGCACGAGGACGGTACCTACGCGGAGTACGCGCACCTCAACTGGAATTCCATCCGTGTGAAGCCCGGCGACACCGTGAGCCGCGGCCAATACATCGCCGACTCCGGCAATACCGGATTTTCCACCGGGCCGCACCTGCACTTCGCGGTGGTCCGCAACATGGGGATGCGCGTCGAGTCCCTGCCGGTCGTGTTCGAGGGCGCGAACGGCAGCGAAGTGAGTCCGGAAACAGGCGAGCAGCTGGTCGCGTACTGACCTCTAGCTTCAGGGACGGGACTCGCTGAGTTCCGCGGCGAGAGCGTCCAGGCTCTCGAGCGGCATGGAGCAATGGCTGCCGAGACACCGGTATGCGACCGTTCCGCCGGCGCGCGCAGCCCTTTGCGCCAATGCTCCGGGCAAGTCTTCGCAATCCGAAGGGATCGCAAATATCAGTCGGCGCGGCGCATAGATTTTCTGCGCGGCCTCCCGCCACTTCCGTATTTCCGGCGCTGCGCCGCGAATGATGATGGTCTCCGGATTTTCGAGGTACTCCTCGAGCGCCGTCAGTAGCGTCACGTGCGCTTGTGAATGCTCCGTCATGACTCGCGCCGCATGACGGAGCGTGCTCTCGGCGGCTCGCAGGTAGCGCGTCTCGCCAAGGAGGAATCCCAGCCTTTGCAATGCGAGCGAGGCGATACCGTTGCCCGAGGGCATGGATTCATCTGCGAGCGGCTTTGGCCGGTACATGAGCGCTTCATGATCGTCCGCCGTGAACCAGAACCCGCCCGATTCGGCGTCGTGGAAGTGAGCGAGCAGGATGTCCGCCAGGCGCTGCGCGAGCGCCAGGTGCCGGGGCTGCCAGTCAGCCTGCAGCAACTCGAGCATCGCGTCGAGCAGGAACGCATGATCGTCGAGATACGCCGGAAACCTTGCCGCTTCATCCTTGTAGCTGGCGAAAAGCCGGCCGTCCCGGAACATGCGCTCCTCGATGAAGTCGGCGGCGCGCACGGCGGCTGCCACGAAATCGCTCCGGTCGAGAATGTTGCCGGCAATCGCGAGACCGCGGATGGCAAGCGCATTCCAAGACGCCAGCTGCTTTTCGTCGCGTGCGGGCGCTACCCTGCGGCTACGTTCCTCGAGCATGATCGCCCTTGAGCGCTCGAGAGCATCGGCTATGTCGGATTGCGGCCGTTCCAGTGCTCTCGCGAGCGCCTCCTGAGACTCGCGCACCGTCAGGTGCCACTTGCCCTCGAAGTTCGGCTCGCCGTCGATTCCGAAGCGACGCGCCACCACCTCGTAATCCTCGTTCGGCAACAGCGCTTGTACTTCTTCCCGCGTCCAGACGTAGTAACGTCCTTCCTCACCTTCGGAATCCGCATCGCGGCTCGAGTAGAAGGCTCCCTCGGGGGACCGCATGTCGGTGAGCAGCCACTCCGAACTCTCGCTCGCGACTTTCGCGAACAAGGGCTCACCCGTCGCGAGATGCGCTTGTGCATACAGTGCGATCAGCGGCCCGTTGTCGTACAGCATTTTCTCGAAATGCGGTATCTGCCATTCCCCATCCACCGTGTAACGGCAGAACCCGCCGCCGAGATGGTCGTAGATACCGCCTTCGGCCATGCGCGTGAGCGACAGCGTCGTCATGTACAGCGCCTGCACGTCCGGGTCCTCGCCATGCGCACCGGCTCTCCAGTGCCGCAACAGCCGTTCCAGGCCGGATGTATGCGGGAATTTTGGTGCGCCGCCGAACCCTCCGGATTGCCTGTCGAACGTTTGCCCTAGCTGCTTGCGAGCCGCATCCAGTGCAGCGTGGGACAGCGCTCCTTCATCCGCCGGCGCGGCCCGCGTGATCTGCTCAAAGATATTCCGCAGTTGCTCTCCCTGGTCTCGCACATCCTTCCGATGCTCCGCGTAGTAAGCGGCCACGCGCGTCACCAGGTCGCGAAACGAGGGCATCCCGTAACGCGCCTCATCCGGAAAATACGTGCCGCCGAAAAACGGCCTCTGCCCGTCCGGGTCGATGAACATCGTGAGCGGCCATCCACCCGGCCGCTGTGTCAGCAGCTGGTGCGCCATCTGGTAAATGCGATCGATATCGGGGCGCTCTTCACGATCCACCTTGATGTTGACGAACAGGCGATTCATCAGCTCCGCCGTCTTCTCGTCCTCGAACGACTCGTGCGCCATCACGTGGCACCAGTGGCAGGCCGAATACCCTATCGACAGCAGTATCGGCTTGCCGCTCTCCCGCGCCAGGGCGAAAGCCTCTTCGCTCCAGGGATACCAGTCGACCGGGTTCGAGGCGTGCTGCAGCAGGTAAGGACTCGTCTCCTGCGCCAGCCGGTTGCGATGTTCCTTTGTGTGCTTCATCGGGCTCCTGCCGTTCGATACGCTGCATTCACTATAACGTATTGTAGGAGCCCGCCATGCGGGCTGGTGGCGGGATTACCTTTGCGTCTATTTGTAAGGCGGGAAGTTTCTCTTGCGACCGCAGGGGCATCACCTGCGGGTACTTCAGTCGCTCAGACACTGGAAACTCGCTTTGTGAAGCACCCCCAGGCGATGCCCCTGCTCGTGTGCCCGGTCTTGGTCTGCGCCTGTCTGTGAGGTAGGAACCTTTCTGCCCAGCGCGCGGGCAGGACCGATGCGATGCACTAATCGAAGCCGACAATTCAAAAATCCGTGCTTAGCAGTGGTACTGCCTTGGGGGTGTTTCACAAAGCGAGTTTCCCGTGTTTGAGCGACTGAAATACCCCCAAGGCAGTACCGCTGCGTCGCGATCGAGGGGATAGCCTCAGTAGGCGTGGCGAGCTCGCCGGGAGAAAGCTTCTGCCTTGCAAACTGCCTCGGAGGACCTGACACTAGCGACCCATGATTCTCGCCACGCAAGGCCCTTATGCTGCCTTATCCTGACATCGACCCGGTCGTTTTCTCGATCGGCTTCATC
>DATGQI010000152.1:0-5952 GCA_035304285.1 Woeseiaceae bacterium | reverse complement strand
GCTCACCGGTGTTAAGCGTGGTCGCTACCACGCCGCCGTCCCTGACCAGGCGATCTCGCGCGACATCGGCAACCCGAGCCGCCTGTTCTTCCGTCGCCAGGCCGACGAACAGCGGGTAGAAGGCCGCGGCGGTGACGTGCTTGAGCGTTTGCTGCTCTTTCAAGTGGTAGTCGTCGAAGAGCCCCGTCTCGTCGTTCCAAAGGTACTTGTGCACCGCGGCGCGGCGCGCCCCGGCTCGCGCCTCATACGAGCGAGCACAGTCGGCATCGTTGGTTCTTTCGCAACCTTGAGCAATCGCCCGCTCCAGCCCGTACAGCAGGCTGTTTAGGTCCGGCGGTACGATCGACGTCGTTTGCATCGTATGCAGGGATTCGCCGTCCGCCAGCCAGCGGGAACTGAAGTCCCAGCCGCTCTCGGCTGCCGCGCGGATGTCCTTGTACAGCACGCCCTCATCGCGATCTGTCTGATTCGCGGCGTGCACATCCTCCCGGTACGACTCGTCGCGCGGTACGTCGCGAGCATCCCAGTAGCGATTCAGTAGTGAGCCGTCGGGCATGGAGACGACGCGACGCGCCGGCGCTCCGGGTCTTGCGCTCTCGCTGTCCTGCATCCAGAACTCGTGTTCAGCCTTGAGCTCGGGAAGGTATTCCGCGTAAGCCCGCGCAGGACTGTCCGGCGCAAGCAAGCCCACCATGCGGTAGAAAAACGGTGGCTGCGAGCGGCTGAGGTAATAGGTGCGATTGCCGTTCGGAATGTGACCCCACGTGCGCACCAGGTGAGCGAAATTCTTCACCATGCTTCGTTTCAGCTCCTGCTGCTCCGGACCGAACCCGAGCATCGTGAAGTAGGAGTCCCAGTAGTAGATTTCCTGGAAGCGGCCACCGGGGACGACGTACGGATGTGGCAATGGAAGGTGCGAAGACCAGGGAGGCAGGTCCGCCATCCGCCGGGTCAGCAACGGCCACAATTGCTCGATGTGCTCATCCAGCGGCAGACCCGCGGTCGGCTGCGGGGCTGCCGTGGTTGCCGGCCGAAGTATGAAGTGCTCCTCGAGGAACGTTCTCAAGGCGCCGGGGGATGTGGTGCCTAGCGCCTCCGCGCGTTCCAGGATTTCACCAGGTGGCCGCTTCGGGATCGCGTCAGCCCATTGCTTGGAATCCGGGAACAGGTTGCTGAGCGCCACGGTTTCGAAGAAGTCCCCGAACAGCACTGAGGGCGGCTGGGCGCTCGCCTGGGCGGTCGCGGAGGTGCCGGTCGAGACGCCGGGTTGGCTCGAACAGGACAGCGACGCCATCAACAGGACCAGGCACAGGCCGGCACGCACTTGCTTCATTGCTTCCCCCTTAAGCCGGGATGTCTGGATTTCCCGGTCGACAAGTCTGTTTCATCAATTACGCGTTCACGACTGGAAGTTATACCGCACCGCGAAGGCTACCGAGCGGCCGAACAAGGGCCTGGCGTTATAAAGCTGCCCTACCCCACTGGAGCCTACGTCCGTGCGGGGATTTCCTTCCGTCAGTCCGACTTCGTCGGAAAGGTTGTCGACGTTGAACTGTGCGGCCCAGTGCTCACTGAACGCGTACTCGACCCCTGCATCCAGCTTGAGGTAGGACGGCAGCTTGATCGTGTTTTCATCATTCGCGAACCGCTCGCCGAAGTGGGCGAGCGAAACGAAGGCGCGCCCCCGGCCTCCTGCGAATTCTATCGACGGTACTGCCCTCGCCATCAGCCGCGGAATGCGCCGGACGCGGTTGCCGCTGTTGTTCAGCGACGCACCGGTGAAGTTGCGGTACTCCGGGTCCTGCAAGGTCAATGAAAACTGCACCGCCACCGTCTTCACCGGTTCGTACACGCCCTCCACTTCCAGGCCGTAAGTGCGGGTCCTGGCGCGCCGGACGACAATCGACCCGTCGGCCAGGATGTCGTTGAACGGAACGTTGTCGAACTCCGTATTGTAGGCAGTGATGAATAGGGCGAGGTTCTCGTGCGATGCCTTGTAGCCCAGTTCGGCATTCGTAACGCGATCCTTCACCGTGATCCCATTGCGGATGTCATCGAAGTGCGGAAGTTTCGCGGAACGTGTCAGGTGCCCGAAGATGGCGTGCCGGTCGGTCAGTGCGTAGTTGAAGCCGGCGGACCAGTTCAGGTGTGCGAATTCTTCACTGCTTTGCGTGCGGCCCGTACCGGCCAGCGCGGCGATGTCGTACGGAGTCGCAGGATCTCCGTCTAGGTCCACCTCGTCATGCTCGCTGCCGTTACTGATCGAGGCATCTACCGAAGCCGAATCCATGCGCAGCCCGAGATCGACCCGGAGCCTGTCGCTCACGCTCCATTCGTCCGCGAGGTACAAGGCCGACATCCTGCCGTCGTAGTCGGCGAGCAGGTTCAGGAAACTGTACCGGGTGAACCCGCGCGCATCGGTGATGCCCTCGAGGTGCAGGCGCCGCGGCTGGTCCCGTACATCCATCAGCAGCAGGTTGCCGAGGCTCCAGCGGTCCCTCATCGAAAAATCCGCAAAGTAGCCACCTATCGTCAGGTCGTGCCCGGACACGACAAAATTGAGCCGCGTGTCGTTCTGTAGCGCGCGGTAGTCTTTTGCGATCGCCCAGTGCCCGTGGTTCTGGACCAGGAACTCAGGATCAAACGCGTTGCCGCTGCCGATCACCGAATAATCAGGAGCGACGTTGCGTTCGGCTGCGAATTTAAGCCCCGTCTTCGGCACGTCACCGGTGAAAATCGCGTTGAAAGAAACATCGCCGCTGGTAAGGCGGCTGTGGGTGCTGAGCGACGTGCCGGAATCCCACACGAAGTCCATGCGCAGGCCCGCCGTCAGCAGGCTTGGATGAATGCCGTCGGCCAAATCGCCTTCTGCGAGACCGACTTCTTCCGCGCTCTCCGGCAGTCCCGCATTCCTCAGGTCCTCGCTGTGCAGGGAGTATTCACCGGCTGCGGATCCATCGACCGCCGAAGGATTGGACGGCCTGCCGCGCAAGGGAACAGGCACGACGAACAGCGAGCGATCGTCGAGGTACTTTGCGTACACCTCGAGTTCCGACCCTGGCGTCGTGCGCTGCAGCGCCAGGCGCAACTGGCCTCCGCGATCGGCAACGTAGCCAGGATGGCGTATGCCGTCCGAACTGCGAATGTAGCCGCCTGCGGATGCGTGCCAGGTGTCCGAAAGGGAAGCATTCCAGTGAGCGTCCAGCGCCCGCGTATCGAAGTCCGAGTAACCGGCTTTCATGCGCAGCCCGGGCGACGCCGAGACGTTTTCATTCACGAAGTTGATCGTGCCGCCGACGGCGCCAGAGGTGAAGATCGGGGCCGTGCCGCCACGAACCACTTCCACGCGAGCGGTTGACTCGCTGACGCGGATGAACTGGTCAGGATTGTAGAACGAGAGCTCGAACACCGGGTACACCGGGAGCCCGTCTTCAATCAGCCCGACGTAGCGATAGCCGCCATCCTGCACGATACCCCGGGCGAAGACGTTGCCATGGGTCGTTCCCGCGGTGGATTCGACCCAGAAGCCGGGAACAGCCGATATCAGGTCTGCCGTGCTGGCAGGAAGGTGCCTGTCGATATCAGCGCGATCGAATGTCGAGATACCGACGCTCGACTCGAACTTGGTGCGAGTGCGGGAAGCCGTACCGGTAACGACGACCTCCTCCATCGCGAACGAACTCGTCGGCGATTCGCGCGGCAGGAACTGCTGCGCGTCGGCGGGCGGCGGTCGGGGAGCATCGGCAGGAGACGGCAGTGCCGCAGCATGTTGCTCCGTTTCCGGGACCGGCTGTATGGCCACCGAGTCCGCGTTGAGGAAAACGTAGCGGAGCCCGGTTCCGGCGAGCAGCGCATTGAGTGCCTGCGGCCGGGTGAACGAGCCGGCGAGCGGCCTGGCCGTCAGTCCTTCGGTGGCGCCGGAGAAGAATACGATCTGGACCCCGATCTGCTCCGCAAGCGACTGCAGGGCCCCGGCAAGCGGCTGCTCCGGAATCGTTATCTCGAAGGTCTCATCCTTCTGCGCGGCTACCTGCGCGGCGCTGCCGGCAGACGCGACCAGCAGGCCAAGGAGA
The DNA here is from genome assembly GCA_035304285.1 of Woeseiaceae bacterium. Classification (GTDB taxonomy): domain Bacteria; phylum Pseudomonadota; class Gammaproteobacteria; order Steroidobacterales; family Woeseiaceae; genus IDS-8. Next base: position 1,879 of record DATGQI010000152.1, on the reverse strand, counting down.
AGGATCGCCGGCAGTACCTGCATCAGATGGAGAACTCCACTGCATGGTTTTCAACGACTGACACGAATGCGGATCGCATCGTCACCGTACTCGACTTCAACGTCGGGCTCGAGTTCCAGGAAGGCAACCAGCGCACTGACGTCATGCGCGTTGAATACGGTGGTTATTGCGCGGTTCGCCAGCGCGCTGTCTTCCACGACCAACGGGGTGCGGTTGTAACGGTTGAACTCGGCCACGACCTCGGCCAAGGGGGCACCATCGAAAATGAGTCGCCGGTCCGTCCACGCTATTGCTTGCTCCACGTCGAACCGGTCGTCCGTCAAAGTCACGCCCTCTACCGTTGCGATCGCGCCCATACCTGCTTCGACATACAACGGTTCTTCCCGGGTGCGAACCGGCTGCGCCTGGACAACACCATCCACAACAGCCACGCGGGTGGAGTTCTTCTTGCGGTACACGGAAAACCTGGTGCCGACCACCTTCAGGACCACCGAGCCGGTCCGGACGATGAAAGGACGCTCAGGGTCGCTGACGACATCGAACATAGCCTCGCCGGAAACCAGCGTCACCTCCCGGGCAGAGCGGTCGAAGCGTACGGCCGCCTCGGATAGCGTGTTGAGCGTGATAATAGAACCATCGGCCAGCACCACGGAGCGCTGCTCGCCCAGTTGCGTCCTATGACTGACGAGCGGCGGATCGCCGGGCAACCACTGCAGCAGAAGGACCGCCAGCAGCGCCATCCCGGCCGCCGTCGCCCACAGCGGATAGTAACGCCGGGAAGTCTTCGTCCGCGCCGGCAATTCGCTGGCTGACGATGGACCGCCAAACAAAGGCACCGCCGGCTGATGCTCGTCACGACCCACTTCGGCAAGTATCTCCGCTAACGGGCTCTTCTGCTCCCCCACCTCCTGGTGCAGGCTCGCGATCGCAATGAACTCCTCAACGTTCTGCGGAGATTTTTTCAGCCACTTCATGAACTGGCGGCGGTTCGGTTCGCTGACGGCAGGTTCGGATAGCCGAACCAGCCAGTCTGCTGCTTGTTCGGAAATGGAAGGGGCAATATCGAAGTGTGATCTTTTCATTATAGGTTTACTGATGCTTGCCGTCGGATGTGGATGATTCAGCTGTCGTCGCCGCTCAACGCGGCAAGCTCCTCGCGAAGCCTGGCATAGGCCTTGACGATATAGCGCTTGACCATGCGCTCGGATACGTCCAGGTGAGACGCGATTTCGCGGTAGGTCATGCCGTGTTGCGCACTCAGCAGCAAGGCGGCCCTGTAATGCACCGGCAGGGCTGCAATGGCTTTGTTAATGAGCGCCTTGCGTTTGCCGTCGTCGTATTCCTCGTCGCTGCTGTGCGGGTCCGGCACCCTGTCCAGGTCTTCCGGGGCCCGGGTTTCGAACATCTTCTGGCCCGCCCGCCAGTCATTGACGACATTGGCCGCGACACGAAACAGGTAGGCGCGGGGATGATCGATGACGCGGCCTTCAGGTACTCTCAGCAAACGCAGGTACACCTCCTGCGATACGTCCTGTGCATCGCTATCGGTTCGCAGGCTCCCCCGAAGGTACTTCAGGAGCCGTACGTGGTACTCGTCGTACCAGCCTGCGACATCCGGCCCTGGCGTTTTTTCGTTTGGATCCGTTCGGGCTACCACGGCAGCGCCTCCCGTTACTGCTGAGCGAACTGATACCAGATAACACGCAAAAATGCATGGCCTTCGCACCCGGCAGGCGGCCGGGTGGGTGTGGCGGCCGCCAGTTCGACGGCCGCCACTGGCTTGACCCCAACCTTAGAACTCGTACCCGACGCTGACCTCGAAGGTCCTCGGCATGATAAAGCGTCCGTTCGGCGCCAGGATCGTTCGCGGATCGCTCTC
>DATGQI010000151.1:0-17595 GCA_035304285.1 Woeseiaceae bacterium | reverse complement strand
TCCCTGTTTACCTTGATTGCCGTCTCCGGGGGGATGTTGCTGAGCACGGTGTTGAAGATGGGCTTCGACCGCGCAAGGCCGGACCTCGTGCCACACGACACCGTCGTCTATACCGCCAGTTTCCCGAGCGGCCACTCGATGATGGCCGCTGTCACCTACCTGACACTCGCCGCCATTCTCAGCCGGGTGCACCACGGAGCGTTGTTGAAGGCATACCTGCTGATCATTGCCGCGGTAATTACCTTGCTGGTTGGCGTCAGCCGCGTGTACCTCGGGGTCCACTGGCCAACCGACGTGCTTGCCGGGTGGGCCGCCGGCGCGGCCTGGGCAGCGTTGTGCTGGCTCATCGCGCGAGCGCTGCAACGTCGGCACCTGGTCGAGGACCAAGAGCCGGATATTCGCTGATTTTTCCAAAAAAACCGCAGTGGCGGCCACAGACTCCAAGAAAAATGAACGACCCCGGCTGCATTTGGGTCAATTTGCGGGGTTGGCGACTCATAACCGCTTCCAAGGGAGGGGCTTGACAAAAAGAGAATGAACGTTCATTCTCCCGCGCCCCGCTGCTCCAATGACCACTCAATCGAGCCTCCACTGCGATGACCCATTTCTTGCGTAGTCCGATTCTCCTGCCGTTGTTCCTGTTGCTGGTCGCCGGCTGCGAAGAAGCGGCGCCGCCTCCGCAACAGGGCGCTCCGGCCGTGACCGTCGTGACGCTGACGACCGAGCCGGTTGCACTGACGCGCCAGCTTCCGGGCCGTACTAACGCCTACCTGATCGCCGAGGTACGCCCACAGGTAACCGGTATCGTCGAGGAACGCCTGTTCGAGGAAGGCAGCCTGGTCGAGGCAGGGCAACCGCTTTACCAGCTCGACGATGCAACCTATCGCGCCAGGTACAACAGCGCTCTGGCGTCGCTTGCGCGTGCAAAGGCGACGGTCGAAGTTGCGCGGCTAAACGCTACCCGCGCCGCGGAGCTCGTCAAGGCAAATGCCGTCAGCCAGCAGGAGCACGAAAACGCCATCGCTGCCCTTCAGCAGGCCGAGGCCGACGTGGGCGTTGCCGAGGCGGCGGTTGCAAGCAGCCGCGTGGAACTGGACTACGCCCGCATCACGTCTCCCATCGCGGGACGCATTGGCAAGTCCACCGTCACCCAGGGTGCGCTGGTTACAGCCGACCAGGCGCAGCCGCTCGCGACCGTGCAACAGCTCGACCCGATATACGTTGACCTGACCCAGTCGAGCAGCGAACTGCTGCAACTGCGCCGCGCCGTTGCCGGAGGCAACGTACGCACCGAGGACACGCCCGTCACGATTCTCCTGGAGGACGGTACGCGCTTCGATCACGAAGGAAAGTTGAGCTTCGCAGACGTCAGCGTGGATCCCTCGACAGGCAGCTACTCATTGAGGGTCACCGTGCCGAACCCGGATCACCTCCTGATGCCGGGGATGTACGTGCGCGCAATGCTGAGCAACGCGGTACTGGAGGACGGGATTCTCGTGCCCCAGCAAGCCATCGCGCGCGATCCGAAGGGTAACGCCAACGCGCTGCTCGTCAGTGCGGACGGGACGGTCGAGCAGCGGACGGTAGAAGTCAGCCGCACGATCGGCGACAAGTGGCTGGTCAGCAGCGGCCTAATGGCCGGCGATCGCGTGATCGTCGAAGGCCTGCAGAAGGTCCAGCCCGGTATGCCCGTCGAAGCGACCGAGGCCGCGCCCGCGGCCGCCGATGCGGACGGTGCCGCACCGCCTCCGGCCGGGCCGGAAGCCACCGCTGCCGATCGGCAATAGGGCAACGTCGTGGCGCAGTTTTTCATCGGTCGTCCAATCTTTGCATGGGTAATCGCCATCATCATCATGATTGCCGGCGCGTTGTCCATTACGCAGCTGCCGGTGTCGATGTACCCGACGATCGCGCCGCCTACCGTCTCGATTAATGCCAACTATCCCGGTGCATCGGCCAAGGTAGTCGAAGACTCGGTGACGCAGGTCATCGAGCAGAACATGAAGGGCCTGGACGGGCTCCTGTACATGTCTGCAACCAGCGCCTCCAGCGGGAGCGCGTCCGTGACCCTCACGTTCGACAACTGGGTCGATCCGGACATCGCGCAAGTGCAGGTGCAGAACAAGTTGCAACTCGCGATGCCCCTCCTGCCGCAGGAAGTGCAGCGCCAGGGCGTAAACGTCAGTAAGGAGAGCAGCGGCTTCCTCATGGTCATCGGGTTCGTCTCGCAGGACGGCCGGATGACCAGGGACGATATCGCGGACTACGTATCGGCCAACATCGTCGACCCGATCAGCCGCGTGCCGGGTGTCGGCAACCTGCAGGTGTTTGGATCGCAATACGCGATGCGCATCTGGCTCGACCCGAACAAGCTCGATACCTATCGCCTCGCCCCGACCGACATCATCGCGGCCATACAGGCGCAGAACCAGCAGGTTGCCGTTGGCCAACTCGGCGGGACGCCCGCGGTGGAAGGCCAGCAGTTAAATGCCACGATCACCGCGCAGAGCCGGCTGCAGACCGCAGAGCAGTTTCGCGACATTATCGTTCGCAGCAACCCTGACGGATCGGCGCTCCGGCTTGCCGATGTCGCCCGGGTGGAACTCGGCGCCCAGAACTACGGCTTCGTCACCCGCCATAACCAGCAAACGGCCAGCGGTCTCGCAGTGATGATGGCAACGGGCGCGAACGCGCTGGAAACCGCGAGAGGGGTCGAACAGCGGCTGGCCGAGCTCGAGCCGTTTTTCCCTGAAGGTTTGACCACCGTCATTCCGTTCGAGACGACTCCTTTCGTCCGGGCGGCGATCGAGGAAGTCCTGAAGATTTTATTCGAGGCCATCGTGCTGGTTTTCCTCGTGATGTACCTGTTCCTGCAGAACTTCCGCGCAACGCTCATCCCCACGATCGCGGTCCCGGTCGTCCTGCTCGGGACATTCGGCGTGCTCGCTGCACTCGGCTTTTCTGTGAACATGCTGACCATGTTCGCTATGGTGCTGGCGATCGGGCTACTGGTCGATGACGCAATCGTCGTTGTGGAAAACGTCGAACGCGTGATGACCGAGGAAGGCCTGTCCCCCGTCGAAGCTGCGCGAAAATCGATGCGCCAGATTACCGGCGCGCTCGTCGCCATAGGCCTGGTGTTGTCGGCTGTCTTCGTGCCCATGGCCTTTCTCGGGGGCGCCACCGGCGTCATCTACAGGCAGTTCTCAGCCACAATCGTTTCCGCGATGGCGCTGTCGGTGCTGGTTGCCATCGTGCTGACGCCGGCGTTGTGCGCGACCATGTTGAAGCCCTTGAAGAAGGGCGAGCATTACGGTGAAAAAGGCTTCTTCGGCTGGTTCAATCGTAACTTCGACCGGGCCTCCAAGAAGTACCGGCAGGGCGTACGCGGCATGCTGGCGCGCAGCGGGCGCTCCATGGCGGTGTTCCTTGTCCTCGTTGGCCTCATGGGAATCCTGTTCATCAACCGACCGAGCTCTTTCCTTCCCCAGGAAGACCAGGGCGTGCTGTTCGCCCAGGTGCTCGCCCCTGTCGGTGCGACGCAGCAGCGAACGATGGAATCCGTCGTCGCGCTGGAAGAGTATTTTCTGGAGAACGAGCCCGATGCGGTCGAGTCGCTGTTCACCGTGCAGGGATTCAGCTTTTCCGGCAGCGGACAGAACAACGCGATGGCCTTCGTCAAGCTGAAGGACTGGGAAGAACGACAGGAGGATGAGTTGAGCGCCGAAGCGGTCGGCATGCGGGCAATGGGCGCCCTCAGCCAGATCCGGGACGCCATGGTATTCGCCTTCGCTCCTCCGGCCATGCCGGAACTCGGCACGTCGTCGGGCTTCGTGTTCTTCCTGAAGGACAACGCGAACCTCGGGCATGACGCACTGGTAGCGGCCAGCAACGAACTCCTGGGTGCGGCAGCGCAGAACCCGTTACTCGCCAACGTCCGTCACAATGGACAGGCCGACGCACCGCAGTTCCAGCTGGACATCGACACGGCAAAGGCAGCGGCGCTGGGGCTGTCCATCGGTGACATCAACTCCACACTGCAAGCGGCGTGGGGCGGCCAGTACATCGATGACTTCATCGACCGCGGTCGGGTAAAACGCGTGTACATGCAGGCGGATGCTCCCTACCGCATGGTGCCCGAAGACTTCAGGCTTTGGTCCGTGCGCAACAGCGAAGGCGAAATGGTGCCGCTATCCACGTTCACGAGCTGGCGCTGGGACTACGGGTCACCGCGCCTCGAGCGCTATAACGGCGTACCCGCCATGGAGATCAATGGCGAGGCCGCGCCGGGCGTAAGTTCGGGCGAGGCGATGGTCGAGGCAGAGCGGCTGGTCGCGCAGTTGCCTGAAGGCATTGGCCTGGAATGGAGCGGCCTCTCGTACCAGGAGCGGCAGGCCGGAGCACAGACACCGCTTCTCTACACGCTGTCACTGCTTATCGTGTTCCTGTGCCTTGCGGCGCTATACGAAAGCTGGACCATTCCGACCTCGGTGTTGATGGTGGCTCCGCTCGGCATCCTTGGCATCACGCTCGCCGCGACCTTCCGCGGACTCGAGCGGGACATTTACTTCCAGGTGGCGATGCTCACGACGATCGGCCTCACGAGCAAGAACGCGATCCTGATCATCGCGTTTGCAAAGGACAACCTCGAAGAGGGAATGGAATTGATAGAGGCCACGATGCAGGCCGTCCGCACACGGCTGCGGCCGATCCTGATGACGTCACTCGCCTTCGGCATGGGCGTGCTGCCACTGGCGCTTGCCACGGGCGCCGGTTCCGGCGCGCAGCGGGCAATCGGCACCGGTGTGCTCGGAGGCATGATCATGGGCGCCTTCCTGGGCATCTTTTTCATTCCGCTGTTCTTCGTCGTGGTACGGCGGATTTTCACGCGGCGGAAGCGCGTCGAGGAGGAACAGCCGGAGGTAATCGGTGAAGGAAGCGAAGCCGGTGCTTAAGCGCAGCTTTCTCGTGCTGGGCACGCTTTTGGCCGTAGCCGGCTGCGGAATCCTGGAGCCGACACTGCCGGCAGCGGATCCCCAGATCGCGCCGGAGTGGCCTATCCCGCCGACAACGACGGAGACGGGTGGGCTGCCGCCTGCGGAAGCCCCTCCCGACACCACTATCGCGGATATAGGCTGGCGGGATTTTTTCGTTGACCCGAATCTCGAGGAGCTCATCGGTATTTCGCTCGAGAACAACCGCGACCTCCGGATGGCAGTGCTCAACGTGGAGCGAGCCCGGGGCCTGTACCGCATCCAGCGCGCGGATCGGGTGCCGTCGCTGAACGCCAGCGCCTCGATGACGCGGGGCGGCGGCGAAAACCTGTTCCTGACGGAAGCCTACAGCGCCGAGCTGGTCGTTCCCGGTTTCGAGCTGGACCTCTTCGGGCGCGTTCGCAACCTGAGCGAGGCTGCGTTACGCGACTACCTCGCGCAGGAAGAGACGCACCGCGCGACGCAGTTGAGCCTGATCTCGGAAGTGGCGAATGCCTACCTGGCGCTGGTCGCCGACCGGGAGCTGCAGCGGGTAGCCGAGCAGGCGCTCAACAACCGTCAGGAGGAGCTTGCGTTGACGGAGCGGCGCTTCGAACTCGGCGCCGCCTCCAGCCTTGAAGTAAACCAGGCGCAGATCGAAGTCGAGACGGCTCGCAGCGACGTGTGGCAGTTTGCAGGGCAGGTGGCGCAGGATGTCAATGCGTTGACTCTGCTGACCGGCACGACAGTGGACCCCGCATTGCTCTCGGCGGAGGTCAGCCTGCAGGCCAGCGGCCTTGAACCACTTCCCGCAGGGTTGCCCTCCGAGGTCCTGTTGCGGCGGCCTGACGTGCAGGCGGCGGAGTTTCGGCTGCGCGCCGCAAACGCGTTGATCGGTGCGGCCCGTGCCGCCTTCTTCCCGTCGATCACGCTGACCGGCAGCGTCGGCAGCGCCAGCACCGATTTGTCGAACCTGTTCGGGAGCGGGACGGATTCCTGGAGTTTCGTGCCGCAGATCGTGCAGCCGATCTTCCAGGGTGGGCGCCTGCGCGCCAACACTGACGTTGCTAACGTCGACCGCGACATTGCTCTTGCAGAGTACGAGCGGACCATCCAGGCCAGCTTCCGCGAAGTTGCCGATACGCTTGCCCTGACGCAGACGCTTTCAGAGCAGCGGAAATCCCGCGAAGCGCTGTTGGACGCCGCGCTCCGTGCCAATGAACTCTCCCGCATCCGTTACGAAGCCGGCAGTGACAGCTATCTCGTCCTGCTGGATGCGCAGCGGACGTTGTACGCGGCGCAGCAGGCACTCGTTTCCACCCGCCTGGCGGAACAGGCGAACCGGGTAAATCTGTACAAGGCGTTGGGCGGCGGCTGGGTGGAGCAGTGAGCGAGGACGCGCAAACATCGAAGACGGAAGCACGGACCCAGGCGCAGCGTGAAAGGATCCTGACGGCCGCGCACTCCTGCTTCATCAGGCAAGGCTTCCATGCGGCGAGCATGGCAACCATTGCGGAGACGGCCGGCATGAGCCCGGGACTCATCTACCGCTATTTCGAGAACAAGAACGCGATCATCCTGAGTATCATCGAGCGCCAGCTGGCGGACGCGCGCTCGGACATCGCTACGCTGCGTTCCGACACAGACTTCATTTCCCTGTTCAGCGAATTATTCGACAAGTGGACGAGCGAAGACCCGGAGCTAAAGAGTCCGGCACTGATGCTCGAGATGACGGCTGAAGCGAGCCGCGACCCGCAGATCGGCAGGGCGCTGGCGGAATCCGACAAGGTTACCGGCAGCGATTTCAACACCTGGCTTTCCCAGGCCGCGCGGCTCGAAGGCAAGAAGCCTGCCGAGGCGGACGTGAAGGCGCGCGCCTTCGCACTCCGATGCCTGATCGGCGGCCTCGCCATCCGCGCCATCCGTGAGCCGGACATCGAGAAGACGGTCCTGCGGGACAGCCTGAAGCTGATGCTCCCGCACCTCCTGTCCTTCCGCGCCTGATTGTTACAATTGACCGCTGTAGGAGGCGGTCCTGCGGACGACAATCAGTTGCAGCACTGATCGAAGGACGGTCGCCCGTGGGACGGGCTCCTACAGCGCTCGATTCCAACCTCGCTCAAATTTGACCGCAAGAACCGGATATTCGCCCTCCTCCGCCTTCGATAGATTGCGTGCAAGTCGAATTCAGGAGGATCAGGATATGTACATGAGCACACGCGATCTCGAATCCGCAACAGTCGATCCACGCTGGGATGCGATCACCTCGCGCGACCCTGCAGCCGATGGCAGCTTTTTCTACGGCGTCAGGACCACCGGCGTCTACTGCCGGCCCACCTGCCCGTCAAAGCGTCCGCGGCGCATCAACGTCGAATTTTTCGCCAGCGGCGAGGCCGCCGAGAAGGCGGGTTTTCGACCCTGCAAACGCTGCCGGCCGCGCCAGGCGTCTCAACCTGACCGGCATGCCCAAAAGGTTGCGGAAGCGTGCAGGCTGATCGAGCGCTCGGAGCAGGCGCCGGACCTCAAGGCCCTGGCCAAGAATGCCGGCTTGAGCCCGTACCACTTTCACCGCATCTTCAAGGCGAACACCGGACTTACCCCGAAGGCGTACGCAAGCGCGCATCGCGCCCGGCGCGTGCGCAGTGAACTTGCCCGCTCGAGCTCGGTGACTGACGCGATCTACGACTCCGGGTACAACTCCAATGCACGCTTCTACGAAAAGGCGGGCGAAGTACTGGGCATGACGCCTCGCGCTTACCGCGCCGGCGGCACCGCCGCAAACATTCGCTTCGCAGTCGGCGAGTGTACGCTCGGTTCCATCCTGGTGGCGAAAAGCGAACGCGGCGTTTGCGCTATTCTCCTAGGCAACGATCCCGATGTACTGGCGCGTGAGCTGCAGGACCAGTTTCCGAAGGCGAACCTGATCGGTGGGGACAGCGAGTTCGAGCAACTCGTCGCGAAGGTCGTCGGGTTCGTTGAATCGCCGGGGATCGGCCTGGGCCTCCCACTGGACGTTCGCGGAACGGCGTTCCAGCAGCGTGTCTGGGAGGCGCTGCGCCGCATCCCGTTCGGCGCCACCGCCAGTTACTCCGAGATCGCCAGGCAGATTGGCGCACCGCATGCCGCGCGCGCAGTTGCACAGGCTTGCGCATCGAACCGGATTGCCGTTGCCATTCCCTGTCATCGAGTCGTGCGGAATGACGGCGAGCTTTCGGGATACCGGTGGGGCGTTGAACGGAAGCGCGAGTTGCTGGCGCGCGAGGCCCGAGCGTGAGCCGAACCGCGAGCCTTGAAGAAGTTCGATCGCTGCCGGGCATGGAAGCCCGCGTCGGCGCGCTGGATTGGGATTATCTCTGCGACGGGCTCGACGCGGACGGCGCCTGCGTTGTTCGAGGACTGTTGAGCGAAGATGAGTGCGATGAGGCCTCAGCACTTTACGGGGATGAACAGCGTTTCCGCAGCAAGGTCATCATGGCGCGCCATGGCTATGGCGAAGGCGAGTACAAGTACTTCCGTTATCCTTTGCCGTCGACTGTTACCGAGCTGCGAACGCATGTGTGGCCAAAACTTGCGCCAGTCGCTAATCGCTGGAACGAGGCGATGCGCATCGACGTGAGGTATCCCGGGACACACGCCGAGTTCGTCCAGCGCTGCCACGATTCCGGGCAGGTGCGGCCAACGCCGCTGATGCTCAACTACGGCAGCGGTGACTACAACTGCCTGCACCAGGATCTGTACGGCGAACACGTGTTCCCGCTGCAGCTGGCAATCCTGCTGTCGCAGCCGGGAAGGGACTTTACTGGCGGCGAGTTCGTGCTGACCGAGCAGCGACCGCGCCGGCAGTCACGCCCCCAGGTCTTGCCCTTGGCGAAAGGTGATGCGGCGATTTTTGCAGTGCACCACCGGCCGGTGCAAGGCACCCGCGGCTACTACCGCGTCAACATGCGCCACGGCGTGAGCCGCATCACTACAGGCAACCGCCGCACCCTCGGCATAATCTTCCACGACGCCAGGTAGCCTGCACGAAACGGGTGGCTTTCGGATCGAGCCCGGTCGCCTCGAATCGAGCGCTGTAGGAGCCCGTCCCACGGGCGACAAATCGTCTGGATGTGGGCTGTCGATTGTCGTCCGTGGGACGAGCTCCTGCTGGCATCAGTAAATCGCCGACGCCGTCACCCCGCCATCCACAACCAGATTGTGCCCCGTGATCCACCGCGAGGCCGGCGATGCGAGAAACAGGCACGCGTCCGCCACGTCTTCCGGTTGCCCAAGCCGTCCGAGCAGCGCCTTTGCCTTCCATCGCTCAACCCCGTCAGGCCACTCTATTTCGATACCGGGCCGCGCGATCAGTCCGGGCGAAACGGCATTTACCCGAATGCCACAGGTCCCAAGCTCGAGCGCCGCGGAGCTGGTAAACATCACCACTGCGGCTTTGGCGCTGTTGTAATGGCTGTGATCGGGGGCCGGATGTAATGCACCAATCGAAGCGACGTTCACGATAGCGCCGCCGCCCGCCGATTTCATATGCCGCGCTGCAGCCTGCGTACAGAGCATCGTGGATTCGACGACCGATGCATACATTTTCTGCCACTCTACCTGCGTCATATCGAGCAGCGACTGGTTCGGAAACATACCAGCGTTGTTCACGAGAATATCCAGCGTCCCGAAATGTCCGACGGCTTGTCGCACGATGTCTCTTGCGACGGTGGCATCGACGAGGTCTGCCTGCACGCAAAAAGCATCCCCGCCGGCGTCCCGAATCGACGCGGCAACCGCGGCCGCTTCCTCCGCCTTGCTCCGAAAGTGAACGACCACGGAAGCCCCTGCCTCAGCGAAGCGCCGCGCGATGCACGCACCGATGCCCTGGCTCGCGCCGGTAACCATTGCAACGCGACCCGACAAATTGAACAATGCGGCCGTTCTCGGTACCTGCACCATGGGCTCTCCTGATGAAGACGAAACTGTGAACGATGACTGGCGCACCGCGTCGGGAACGCCTCTCGTAGCAAGCGTGGAGGATATCATTGGCGACTACCGCTCGTTCTTTGCGGACTTGCGTAAGCGGCTGAAGGGAGTCGGTATCGACATCACCGGCCGTGCGTTGAGCCATTTGGCTTTCCGAACGGCAACGGTTTCGGAATACGAGGAAGTGCAAAAGCAGCTCAGGGGATTCTGCGTCGCTGACGTGGAGAACGTCTGGAACGGGCGGCCGATCGACAAGCTGTTGCTGAGGAAGTCCCTGTCACTCGGCCCGGATACAAGCGTCTCATTGATCGAGCTGATCCCGACGCCGCACCAGCGCGACTATCCGATGGGTCTCGAACATGTGGGAGTGGTGATCGGGGAAGCCCTCGAGGAGTTTGCGAAGACACACGAAGCGGTACTTACCGGCCGGCAGGACCAGGGTCCGTTTTGCCAACCCGCCTACATCACCTTCGAGAACAACCGCACCGTCAAGTTCTACAAGTACTCATTGAAGGACGTCGTTGAGAAAGAAGGCAGATCGTTCACCCCGTACTCTGAAAAAGCGCTGTAGGAGCCCGTCTTACCATCGCAGTACCCACCGCCGTGTCGCCCGCGGTGCGGGCTCCTACGGCTTCCTATTCATAAACCCGCGCGACGTCCTGAACAGGCCGCTGTAGGAGCCCGTCCTACGGGCGACAGACACCATCGCAGTCTCCCAGCCCGATGCACCCGGCACTTCTCTCCACCAAGCTTCAGCGTTTGTCTGGCGGGATAGATCGGATGTTCGCGGCAAAGTGCGCGTGAGCGTCCACGTCGACCGGCCGATGCTTCACCTTGGTACTTGCCGGGTTCGCGCCGAGGTAGTTGCCGTCTTTCCAGTTCGTCGCCGGCCGAATCGGTCTCGGCACGAAGCCGCCGCCACAGTTGGGGCACACGTTGTGCAGCACGTCGTCGACACAGGATGCACAGAACGTGCACTCGTAGGTGCAAATGCGCGCTTCCTGCGAATCGGGCGGCAGCGGCACGTTGCAATTCTCGCAGGTTGGTCTTAGTTCGAGCACTTCTCCTCCCTCATGTTACGTGCGTACTGTCGCCCGCGGGGCGGGCTCCTACAGCTTCCTATTTTCAAGTATCACCACAACGATAGAACAAAGCGCTGTAGGAGCCCGTCGCACGGGCGAGTGCGATAAGCCTCAGCGAACTCGCCGCAGTCGCCGTCCGCGAGCTCCTCTTACCAGATAATCCATCCCGGTCTCGTCGTACGTCGGCTCCTACAGCCTGCTATTCCGGCCTCGTCATTTGTTCGACCAGCAGTTCGCGCGCGTCGTGCAGCGAATCAAGCACGCGGAAAGCTGCCTCGATTGCTTCTTCCGTCGGCTTCCTGAGATCCGGAACGAGCAGCGGCACCATGCCGGCCCGACTCGCTGCCAGGATACCCGCCTCGGAATCCTCCAGTGCCACGCAATGACGGGGATCGACTGCCAGCCGCCGCGCCGCTTCGAGGTAGATGTCCGGGGCCGGCTTCAGATTCTTCACCTGATCACCCGTGACGACAACATCAAACGACCCCAGGAGGTTTGCGCAGCCAAGGCTCACCTCGGTAAACGACGAGTCGCTCGACGTGGCAAGCGCCAGCGGAAGGCCTTCGTTCCTGACGTGTGCGATAAGCTCGTGCAGACCAGCTTTCGCAGCGATACCTTGCTCGTCCGCGCAGGTTCGCCACAGCACCGGCCACCTGTGCCTGAAGGCTTCGAGGGGGAAGTCCTGCCCCATTTGCGAGACGAGGTCGTTCTCGCAATCTTCAGTCGACCGCCCGACGAAGCGAAGGTAAGCCTCATCATCAAGTTCATGCCCCAGTTCTGCCAGTGCCCGCTGCCACGCCGTCTTGTACAACGGCTCGGTATCGAGCATCAGCCCGTCCATATCGAAAACAACGGCATCGATTCGCATGCATCCGGGTCCTGCGGCCACTGGTCCCCACCCAGTATATCGGCACAAATCGAGGGGCAGGCGATGTATGAAATACTTTACATTGAGTAAAAAATATTTTACATTACCGCGTACCGAATCCCGGAGGGTCCGCCACATGTCGTTCAAGGAAAAAAGCATTCTCGGGACACTGTTGCTAGTGCTATGGGTGGCCGCGGCCTATTTCACCAAGGTGGTAGCCATGCTCGCGGCCGGCGATGTGGATTTCGTTGCGCTTGGCAAACTCGCGGTCGGCCTGATCATCTTTTTCATCCTTGTGGAAATCGCGCTCCATGCGGTAATAGCGGCCGGCTCGCCAAAGGAAGCTCTGGAGATCGAAGACGAACGTGACCGGTTGATCGAACTCAAGGGCGAGCGGATGGGCGGGCTGTTGCTCGGCATCGGCGTCGCGTTCACGATCGGTCACATTGCGATGCACGGGGTATTCGGGGACAGGACCAGCTCCTACCCGGAAATTGCGCGCTTCTTCGACAACTCGCCGTTCGTCACCGCGAACCTGCTGTTGTTCTGGCTGACAGTTTCCGAAGTCGGGAAGTACGTGAGCCAGCTCCTGTACTACCGGCGCGGGGTCTGACTTGGGCAAGGGAAAGCCGCGCATCACCAACCGCATCCGGCAACTGCGCCTCGAGTCTAACCAGATGACGCAGCAGGGTCTGGCTGAACAGGTAGGTGTGACCCGGCAGACGGTGATCGCGATAGAAAACGACCGGTACTCGCCGTCGCTGGAAGTTGCCTTCCGTATTGCCAGGGTCTTCGGCGTAGGGCTGGAAGACGTGTTTGGCTACGCCGATAGCAACGCGGAATGATACGCCCGGGAACCGCTGCATTTCACTGACGCGGAAAATTTTCGACGGGACGTTTCGCGGCTGCCGAAGGCGCGGTGCGTTTCTGGATGACCAGTGCAATGCCGCCGAGGATCGCGACCGATGCGACGACCAGGCGCAACGTTACTGGCTCTTCCAGCAAGATGACGCCACCCACGGCGGCGATGACCGGAACGCTCAACTGCACCGTGGCTGCATCCGTGGACCTCAGCGACGGCAACACCGTATACCAGATGGCGTAGCCCATTCCGGAGGCGATCGCTCCGGACACGATTGCATGCCAGAATCCTGAACTGTCGAACGTGAATTGGCGGAGCAACAGTACGCTCATCAAGACGGCGATCGGAACGGCGCGCAAGAAATTGCCCGCTGTTGCCGCGAGAGGGTCTCCCGCGCCTTTGCCCCGCAACGAATAGATACCCCATGCAGCTCCGGCCGCCAACATCAGGATGGACCCTCCGAGCGGGGGCGCGGAGAGGCCTGGGAGCAGGAGCCCGACGAGACCACCGAGGGCAAGGACGAGCCCTGCGATCTGCAAGTGACGGAAGCGTTCACCCGTCCAGACACCATGACCGATCATCGTCGCCTGTACTGCCACGAACAACATCAGTGCACCCGATGCGGCGGTCAGGCTGACATAGGCGAAAGAAAAGCCGGCGGCGTAAGCAAACAACGCCAGGGCCGACAGCCAGTTACCCGGAGGCCCGGTTCGATGGCCGCCGCGAAGCTGCACCAGTATCCAGAGGGTGAGCGCTCCGGAAATTACACGAATCGTCGTGAAGCTTGCTGGATCAATGCTGGTATATTCCAGCGCCATGCGACAGAGCAGGGAGTTGCCTGCAAACGCCAGCATGGTCAGCGCCGTCAGGGCGATTAGCCGTGTTGGAGACATGCCGTGTTCCTCGGCCTGCGACGCCCCGCTCATTGGAACCGAAAGGCGAATAGGAACACATGATGTCGTCTCATTTCTGAACCTGGTTTGGCCGGGCTCCCGGCAGCCAGCCACTCCTGGCAAGAAACTTTTTCGGTTCAGTCATCTGGAAGATGTCTCGAATCGCCTGTCGTTTGTTGTCGGCATTCCGGCACTATGCTCTACCTCTCAATCCACGCCCATAAACAGGTGCTTCATGATGCCAGGCCTTCCGGGCCTCCCAGGCGCAACGACATGAAGACGCTGAAGCCGTTGTCTTTGTAAGCTCCGAATGGTCCGCACTCACGAAAACCTGCGCTTCGGTAAAGTGCTTGGGCCGGAGTGAATGCGGGGTGACTGCCGGTTTCCAGGAACAGCTCTCGGTAGCCTCGTTGCCGCGACACATTGAGAATATGATCGAGCAGAGCCCGCCCCGTACCGCGCCGTCGTAGCTTCGCAGACGTTCGCATCGACTTCACTTCTCCTTCGGTCGGAGATATTTCCTTGAGAGCCGCGCAGCCAAGCAAGATGTCATCCTCCCAAGCTGTCCAGAAAACAATCCCTGGTGCCCTCAGCTTGTGCGCGTCGAAGGCGAAGACCTGATCCGGCGGCGTAATTTCGTGCATATTTCGCAGATGCTCATCTAGAAGCGCCAGAACTTGCGGCCTGGAAACGTCGTCAACTTCAATCCGCATTGCAATGTGCCACCCGAACCGTTTTTTCCGTCGATGCGGTAGGTTGAGTAACCGCTACCCTGAACATCACGATCTTTCCAAACAAGATCTGCTTACCGCACCGAAGAGTGTCTCTAAAAGGGTTTCGCACCATTTGTTCCCACGTACTCGATGCAAGCGACTATTGCCGGGACCGGGGCAACCCGGCTCAGGAACTCTCCGGAACGAATCGTCAGGATTCGCCAGTCCTTCTCTGCCGCAAACTCCTCCCGCAATTCCGCTTCAGTGATCTGCCGGGGAACGTTGGGAACAGGAAATGTCACGGCGAACTCGTGCAGATAACACCGTCCGCCCGGGCGAAGCACCGACGCCAGTTCATCTACGAATCGTGTACATTGCTCGGAATCGAACAGGTGGTAAAAGCCTGAATCGACGACTGCTCCAAAGGTTCGCTTCAGGCGAGAGGGCTGCAGGGCGTCGGCGACGCAGAACTCGAGCCGAGCAGCGATATCAGATGCGAGCGTGGCTCTTTTCGAACGCGCCTGCGCGATTGCTTCTTCAACGAAGTCAATTCCAAGCGTTTCAAGCCCGTTTGCAGCGAGATGGATAGCGAGATCGCCTGAGCCGCAGCCCAGGTCCAGTACAGGCCCTTGAGGCGAATACTCTTCAAGGAGCTCGGTCATTGCCGGCTGCGGCCCGCCAATATCCCACGGAGCCGGATCCCGATACACGGCTTCGAAGAAGGCAAGAGGATCAGGTCCAAATCGACTCATACGAAGCGAGTGAGTTTAGGGAAGAATAACGCTCAGGCCTGTCAGCGAAGAAAAGTTGCCAACGCGTTCAACGGGACGAGCGCGGGTGCGCGTGCTGATGATCAGCGTGATTATCGCGCGCGTGGTCATATCCTCTCAGCGCATCGTACTTGCGAACCTGTTCTGCGCTCAACAGTTGCTTTTGGCTAAGGTGCGCCCGGAGATGCACGTACCTGAGTTCAGCTCGCAAGCGACCAATTTCCCGCAGCGCCGTTTCCAGTGCTTCCGGGCTAATCGAACCTTCTCCGAATTTTTGATCCAGCTGCGCTTCAGCCTCTACGATGTCAACACCAAGCGACACGGCGTTTTTTACCATTTCGTCGTACAGGGCCTGGGTATCGGCACGTTGCTGCGCGCTCAGTTCAAGCTCTCGAGAGAGATCCAGGACGTGCCTGGGCCCGGGGAAATGATTCAGTTCGGCCAGTCTTGCCAAACCCATTCCATCTCCCCGCCGCAATGATTTGATCTCCTGCTCCGACAGTGACTTGATTGGACGTCGCTCCTGACCCGCGTAGGAAGATTCGTCCGATGCGGAGGCAGACCAGGTCACCAGGGTGAGAGTAAACAGTACCAAAGACATCCCGAAGTACATCAAGCTTCCCCGGTGGCCGCACAATCGATCGAATTCCAGTAACTATTGCTCCGGCCCAACCGGAGCTGTCTCCGAAAATCCTTCGGCGATAACCTCGGCGCGCGGACTGCACTTCGGATGGCCGTAGCCGCTCGAACTTTTCTCCTGTCCACTCGCGGGATCCGTCGTCAGATCGTGGATAATGTTGTCAGTTCCGCCCTCAGCCACTCCGTCTGGTATGTTATCGAGGTTGAGTCCGTGGCGCATCCTCCAGGCAATTACATGATCGGTACAGGATTCGTCGCCACTGACGCCGAGCGCGCCCACGATGCTGCCGTCCTCTGAGTAAAGGGCCAGTCCACCGCCAAATGCAATCGTTCCACCGATGCGCTGGCCGACGAGCGGGTCATCGGGCGTACCCCACGACGACGCTTCACCGTCATACAGGGCGCTAACGTCGATCGGGTTCGCGTTCGATGAGCCGTACAGGCTGTTCTCCGGCTGCGTGGGCCAGTAGAGGTTCGCAGTCGACAGGGCGAAGCCCTCCAGGCTGAAAGCATTCGCGGTATACGCCTTGCTCGCGGCGATCGCCCGGCTTCCCAGCCACTGTTCATCGACAGACTGTCCGGATCGCGTTACCACACAGATCTTTCCTCCACGGTCTACGGTCACGGCCCACATCGGGTTGCCGAGACCGCCATTGGCTTCCGGGTCGCCAGGAGAGACAACATCTGACAGGATGCGTGTCAGCTCCTGGTGCGTCGGCAATGCGGCACAGGTGTTGCCCGATGGCCGCTGCTGCACCTGGCCGGGTTGCTGCTGTGCGACGGCTGGCTGTATAGCTGTGATCGTCGCTGCGACCGCGATTGACACGGTGCGTCGCCAAGTAAGCAAGGTCATGGAATGGCTCCTCCAGAACGGGCGCCGGGACGGCGGCTCCCCAACGAAAACCTTGCAAGTTTTGTTCCGTACCTCGCATCTTCAACGCAGACGAGTAACTATCCCACCTTCACCATAGGTCGGGCTTCATCCACCATAGAGCCTGCAGGACATCAGGTGAAAGTGCTCCCGGGGCACAAACCCCGACTTCGAGTAAAACTGTTTCGCGCCGGAGTTTGTCCTCGCCACTTCCAGGTGCATCGCACGCACGCCCAGTTGCATCATTTCGGTCTTGACGGCCTCCAGAGCCTTGCTGCCAAGTCCTTGAGAACGCGCGGACGGCGTTATAAAGAACTCGTCCAGAAAAGCATCGCGGCCACCGAACTCGATGGAGTAGCCAAAACAGGCTGCTATATATCCTGCAGCCTGGCCTCCATCCAGGATCAGCCAGACCCGACCCAGGCTGGCGTCGGACAGCAGAGGAGCCACAGATCGCGCGCGTTCAATCTCCGTCGCCTCGATACCTTCGAACTCGTGGTACGCACGGACGAATGGCATAAGGATTTCAACGTCGTCGACGGTTGCGAGTTGCAGGATCATTTGCGGCAGCGCATTGTTAGGTGGCCGGACGTAAGGTGTTCATTCAATACTTCTCTCCGTCAACCATCCGATTCGTGTTGGCTCCAAAGTCTCAACTTCGAACGAGATTGCGTAGCCGAAGTGCGACGGCTGTTCACAAGATTCATTTTTTACCGGGCCACCGAGAATCATGCACCCGTACTTGTCAGAGTAAACTACCGTACGCGACATTCTTTCACAGCGCGAATCTAGAACCGGCCACTCAGCTAAGAGATATTCCTTGGCGGAGACTCTTAACTTGTCAACATCTGCTTTCGGCAAGTGGCAGGGCTGAGGTTCCGATGTAGCGGCCTCCGTCATGTTCGCGACGGAATCCGGGGACGTCTCCGTGGTATCGATTGACTCAATAATGTCAGTAG
>DATGQI010000150.1:0-5112 GCA_035304285.1 Woeseiaceae bacterium | reverse complement strand
GGGTATGCAGGCCATCGTCGACCGAAGTGGGCTCACCGACATCACCAGGCTCGCGTGGGTGGACGTGATCAACGCCGGAGTGTGGCTCTTTGTCGTACTGCTGCTCGAGATTGACGTGCGCCTGCAGCAGCACGATCGTTTCGAAGGCCTCGCCCTGCGCTTGAGCAATATGAGCAAGTATGTCCTTTACTCGATCCTGCTCCTCGCGGCCATCTACTGGGGCGTCAAGGGCGATTTCATCGATTTCTGGGATGCCTTCCTCTGGCTGGTCGCGTTCGTGTTCATCGAACTCAACGTGTTCGAGTGGCGGCAGGAAAGCCTGGACCAGGAGGCGGAAGCCACCCCGGCGCCCGCCGGAACGAGCTTTTCCTGAGCGCTGGCTCGCGCACTCGCGAGCCAGCGACATTCTCGCCTGCCTTCAGACCGAACGAGTCGCTACCGCTGGGGGCACCATGCTCGCTCGACGCGCGGGCCCGTAGACCGCGGCCTGTCCCACGAGCCACAACACGACCATCGCCACGGGAATGATGTACCAGGCGATCGGCGTCAGCTCGAACGTTTGCACCATCCAGATGTTCATCGCGACGGCAAGGATTCCACCAGCGAGGATGCCGAGGCTGCTGACCATAAAGTTCTCCAGCATGAAATACCTGAGAATTGCGGGACGGCTCGCCCCGAGCGCCCGCCGCGTACCGATTTGCCGGGTGCGCCGTGCCACGCTGAAGCTTGCCAACCCCACAATTCCGAGCGCGGTGATTGCGGTAAGGAGGGAAACGATGAAGACCAGCAGTTTGATCATCGCCGCGTCCTCGTGATAGGCGCGCTCGCGCGTTGCATCCATTGTCAGCATGTCACGAACGATGCGCCCGTCATTCATCTCCGCGAGTTTCTGCTCGACCTGCGGCATCAGTTCGTCCCGGTAACCCGGTTCCGTCCGGACAACGTAGCGCGTGGCTCTGCCTTCGAGGTATGCGGGGACCAGCATCGAGCGTTCGACGCCGTCCCAGCTTTTCCAGGCCGCCTGCAATCTCTCCACGATACCGATTATCCGCACCGCGTCGGTGTTATTCAGGTACACCGTCTTTCCGACAATTTCCCGGAGAGGAACATCCGGATAGAGCGTCGTGGCCGCTTCACGGCTGAGGATGGCCAAAGGCGGCCACCGCTCACTGCTGAGCCCATACCAACCGATATCGGTAGCGGCAAAATTTTCACCCGCGATCAGGTCCAGCCCGAAGGTGGCGATGCCATGGTCGTCCGTAAAGTAGATCGCCACTCCTGTCGGGCCGACATCCTCCCCCGGCTCCGTTGCGACGCCGGATGACCAGCCCCCGTTGCGCAATGGGACCGTGTTGCTGGCGATGGCGTCGACTACACCGGGCAAAGCCCGGATGGCTTCCAGGTCTTCAGCGACAGAGGCAGCCTGGTCGAAGCCGGGCGCGAAGCTTATGCTCTCGATATGGAATACGTTAGGCTCGTCGACACCGCTGGGGCGGGCCATGATGCGGTTCCGCTCCTCTATGATGGCCACTGCATTGACCATGATCGCCATGGTTACTGCGATCTGCAGGGCAATGAGAACGTAGGCGGTCTTGTTGCGCATGAGCGCACGCCAGATGGGTCCGATTTCCATAACAGTTCCTACAATGTCTTCAACTGTGCCGCAGGGTGAATCCTGCAGGCTCGCCAGGTCGGGTAAAGCGCAGCGCCGAGAGCAGCAACCACCGCAAGCGCGACTGCTGCCAAGACCATGACCCAGTCCATCCGCACGAGGTTCTCGACGAACTCGTACTGCCGGTAAAGCACCTCGATACCCCGCAGCCCCAGCCACGTGAAGCCGATTCCGAGAATGCCCCCGCAGAGACCGATCACACCCGCCTCGATGATGTACTGGGAAAAAATCGCGTTACGGGATGCACCGAGCGCGCGTCTCAGGCTGATGTCCCCGGAGCGCCGCATGATCTTTGCGAGCAACAGGCCGATCGTATTCAGCAGGCACACGATCAGGAACAGGATGGCCAGCCCAAGGAGCACCTGGACGTCGTCTGCCACCACTTCCTGGTCCGCCATCCACTCCATCACGTTGTTCAGCCGGTTGTTCAAGGGCCGCGGGAACCTTCCCACGGCTTTTTGCGACTCAACATACGCATCGAGGAATGCCATGTAGTCCTGCTTCTCCTCCTGGCCGTGCAGTTCTACCCACATCTGCATCCAGACACATTCGGAGTTGAGGAAGGCGTTCCACCCGGTATCGCCCCACGGCTTCCAGCAATTTGTGTTCCCGCTGCCATTTACCTCGTTTGCGACGCTCACGCTGAAGGGGAAGTACAGCTCCTCCACCTCGTTGAAAGCCTGGGTGGTAACGTCATAAAACCGCGGCACCAGATACCAGTCGTCCAGCACGCCGACGATGCGGAACACTTCGCCGTTCATCACCAGGGTCCTGCCGACGGAATCCTCGCCGCCGAAAAGGCGCTCATTGACTTCCTTGCCGAGTACCACGACTTGCTCCTGTGAGTCGTCGGCCGCCTGGTCCCAGCCCCTGCCGTACAGGAAGGGCACGTCGAACATCGGGAAGAAATCCGCCGTGGTGCTGCGCGCGTTTACCTCAAACGGCCGCAGGTCGCGATCCGCCGGCTGCACGACCCGCGAGGACTGGTAGCTCAGCACCTGTCTGCGTGCCTTGCGTGCCTTCAACAAGGCGGTACCGTCGAGGTACGTAACCTGGTTAGGCGGCTCCGACAGCCCACCGTCACCCGCCGACTGGTTCGGGTCCCAGCTGTCCAGCTGCACGTGAAAAAGAACGTCTGAGCGATGAGGGATCGGGTTGCCGCTCATGACGTAGTTGATGTTGAGGATAGTCATGCAGGCGCTGATACCGACGGCAATGGCCGCCACCATGAGCGCGGACAGCACCGGGTTCTTCCGGATGCTCAGCACGCCAAGCTTGATGTAGTAGCGAATCATCGATTGCTCCCGGGGTGGCAGTCGCCGGTACTAGGCAGTAGCCGCAGCGATACGGATGGCCTGGCTGCTGTTGACCCGCCCGTCCCGCACCGAAATGTTGCGACTCGCCTTTCTCGCCAGCGTGTTCTCATGCGTCACCATGATGATGGTCGTGCCGGCGTTGTTGATCTCCGTCAACAGCTCCATCACGCTGCCCGCCATAGCGGAATCGAGGTTGCCCGTCGGCTCGTCCGCCAGCAGGAAGCGGGGGTCTCCCGCCAGCGCCCTCGCGATCGCAACACGCTGCTGTTGTCCGCCGGAGAGTTGCGAAGGCAGGTGGTGCAGCCGGGAGGCGAGTCCGACCATCTCTATGACCCGCTCGATGCGCTGCTTGCGCTCGGCCGCCTTCATCCCCCGGTAGCGCAACGGGACATCTACGTTGTCATAAATATCCAGCTCGGGAATGAGGTTGAAACTCTGGAAGATGAAACCGATCTTTTCGTTGCGTACCCGGGAGCGTTCCCGGTCGTTCAGCCGGGAAACGTCCTTACCGTCCAGCTCGTATTTTCCGTTCGAAAATTCTTCCAGCAGACCGGCGATATTCAGGAAGGTGGTCTTGCCCGAACCGGACGGGCCGGTGACGGATACAAACTCGCCTTCTTCCACCGTCAGCGAAAACTCCCGCAAGGCGTGAGTCTCCACCGAATCCGTCCTGTACACCTTCGATATGTCGTGCATGCAAAGCATCACTGGTCTCCTGAAGATCAATCGGTAATGAGAACGGTTTCGGCGCTCTGGAACGGTTCGAGGCTGGAGATCACTACGGCGTCTCCTTCTTCCAGGCCGCTTTCGATTTGCACCGCGGACAGGCTGCGGGCGCCAATCGTGATCAGGCGCCGGTGTGCGAGCTTGTCTTTCCCCAGCACGTAGGCGATGCGGCCTGCTCCGCTTTCGAGAAACTGCCCGCGCTGCAACATCAGGACGCCGGGTCGTTCCTCCAACAGGACGCGGGTCGTCAGACGCTGGTTCTGCCGCAGATTCGCTGGCGTGTTCCCGTCGAAGCGGATCCGGCTGCTCACCTGGTTGCCGACAATCTCTGGTGACACTGCCACGAGCTGGCCCGGATACCGGTCGCCTCCGACCAGGATCTCCGCGGCCATTCCTATTGCAAGATCATCGGCGTAACTCTCCGGAATCTGCGCATCGATCTCGAAACGCGTAAGGTCGACCACGGCCATGACCGGTGTGTCCTTCGCCACGGCCGCTTTCTGCGCAACCAGGAGGTCGCCGACAATGCCATCCACTGGCGACCGTATCGCCAGCGCATCCACCTGGCGCTCGAGGTCCGTTACCAGCAGCCGCTGCCGCTCCACCCCCAGTTCGCTCGCCCGCAATTCGAAAGCGAGCCTCTCGTCGAAAAGATCGGCGTCGGCCACCGCATGCTGGTATGCAAGCTCCGCGTTCCGCAGGTCATCCTGTGCTTTCTCGAAATCGATAGCGGATATGACCGACAGGGCATTGGCGTCATCCGCACGCTTCTTCTCGCGTTTCGCGGCTATCAGCGTTACGTCCGCTAAGTCCGCCGCCTTTCGCTTCTCCAGCGCCAGCTGGCGGGATTCGATGCGCTGCCGTTCCAGTTCCACCGTCTGTTGTTGCAGCGCCGACTCCGCCTGCTCAAGTTCATTGGCCAGCTCGGGACTTTCGATGACTGCCAGTACCTGTCCTTGTTTCACATCTGCGCCGGCTTCCACATTCAATGTGATCGACCCGGCCGCGGGCGCATAGAGCGTCGGGCTTACCGCCGCAACCACCCGGCCCTGCACGGACACATCACGCACCAGGTCGCCGCGGGTTACGGTCGCAATTCTCAGGCGCTCTATCGGCACCGTTACCGTGGCGTTCGCCCATCGCGTCACGAGAGGGACCGCCAGCCACACGAGTGCCAGCATGATCAGAACGATCCCGCCTCCTACGATGCGGCGGTTGCGATTGCTCTTGGGAGCCAGGCGGACGTCCTGTCCGGAGGTGTCGGCGATTTTCAGCGGCGTGCCCTTATGAATTTTGGGAATTCAGGGCTTAGATGCGGCAACTTGATGGAACGTTGGCATCCGGTGTTTTTTTATCCGCCGTGTTCTGAGTGTTTCTCGAAAGTGAGTGGGCGTTGCG
>DATGQI010000149.1:0-26876 GCA_035304285.1 Woeseiaceae bacterium | reverse complement strand
GATCCACCGGCCCCGTGCTTTCGATCGGAGGGTCGATAAACTCCGCCAGGAACTCTCCTGCGTGTGCGGGGCGATCAAGAGCGTTGAACTGCAAGGCATGCTCTATCGCGGGCCAGCTGCGCTCAGCGTCGGGCGGCAGTGGGCTGGCGACGGACCCGGTGGCGCGTGCCTCTGCGGCATCCAGATCGCCAAATGGGCGGTCGCCGCTCATCAGGCGATACGCGGTCACGCCGAGGGCAAAGACATCGTCGTTCGGCTGCGGCGATGCTCCCTGCAGTACTTCGCAGCTGGCGTATGCCCGCGTTGCCCAGTTGCCTTCACTGTCCGCGTCGGCGGAAGCCTGCACCGACGAGCCGAAGTCGAGCAGCTTCACGGATCGATTACTGGTGAGGAAGATGTTAGAGGGCTTGACGTCGCCGTGCACCACGCCAAGCTCATGCGCATGGGTGAGGGCGCTGGCGACACCACGTACTACTTCGTAAGCCTTGTGGAGCGCGATCCGTTTACTGGTGATCTGCGACAGCAGGTCCGCGAGAGTCTGGCCTTCAAGCCATTCCATCACGATGAAATCAAGCCCTCGATCGCTGTCGAAATCGAAGACGCTCACGATATTGGGATGGTTGAGCTGCGAAAGTTTCAGGAACTCCTGCCGAAGATAGGAGGCTGTCTTCGTGTTATGCCCTGCCTCCGACCGCGCGAACTTCAGCGCTACCCACGGCATTGCCATCCCTGCTTTTTCCCGCTTCCGGTCCAGCGCCTTGAAGACGATACCCATTCCACAATGATCGACCTTCTCACATACCGTGTACCGGCCGGAGAGTGTATCGCCCGTCCTCACGCAGGCGCGCGGCTCGTCTTGTTCCACGAGAAGTTCGACGAGTTCGGCTGGATTGTCATCGTCGCGCGCGAGGTGCACTTTCGGCGGTGCGGGAGTTACCGGTGAGGCGACGCTTCCTCGCGTCAAGAGTTCGATCGGGTGGGTGATTTCCTGGCGCGTGTTGTCGTTGGCCGCGAGTCCGGTCAGTCTTGTTGCTACCGTCGTGGTGCCGCCATTTTTTGCCGTGCTTGTACGAAGTGGCGGGTGTGCAGAAGGCGTGGCGTCGGTCGCGGATGAAATCTCTTCGGTTGATTCGGGGTCAGCACGACGCGGTCTGGCCAGGTCCTCCCGCGACTCCGTCTGCTCATTCAAATGCGGGAAGAACGCGGCAGGGCGCGAAATTGCGCCTGCAGAAAAGTTACCGCTTTCCGCGGGCTGTACCGAGTGAGTTCGCCATTGATGGGCGAGACGCGGGTATTCCACTGCCTGACTCCAACTAGTGCATGTTGCCTTTTATCTCTCCGCTTTTTCTGCAAGAAAAGGTATGGATTCTTTTGCCATCAAGCCGGGGGGTGTCCCGATTGTACAACGGACATCGTTGCAAAGACGAATTGTCAACCGGTGGGCTGGCGCATTTTATCCATTATGTTCAATTGCTTACCGGCACGACAAACCGGGCGCTACCGCCTCCCTGGTAGCGCCCGCTTTCGTCGTTGAGCGTCCTGCTCTCAATCCGTCTTCTCGCTTCAGATATCTGGCGAGCCCTGCGGCCGGTTGCCTGGATCCTGCCTGGACTCCTGTCCGCGCGTTCCGTTCGACCCTTCCGTCGGCGATGCCGAAAGTGAAGGTTGAGCCGGTTCGTGCTGGCTATCGGAACCCTTGGCCTTGTCGCGGGTGGATGCAACGACATCCGCAGCAGTGTCCTTGACGTCCTCATAGGCTTCGGCAGCTTTATCCTTCGCAGCGCGGACCGCTGAGTCGCGTGTCTCACCCAGTAAACGGTCTTCACGTTCCGTTCGCGGGAAAGCCGCTCCCAACGCTGCGCCGATCGCAACGCCGATCGCACCTGCTATCAACGGCTGCTCTTCCATCAGGGTTTCGAAGTTGCTACGCAGACGCTGACTCTGCATCCTCATGCGCTCGCCCTGCGTGCGCATACGCTCGCCGGTGCCGCTGACTGCTCCGCTCGTGCTGTCAGCAAGGCTGCTGACCGAATGCTTCAGGGAATCCTTGGCGCGCGAGGCATTTTCGCCCATTGACCCTATGGCGGACTTCGCGGAGCTGACTCCGCGCTTCAAGCGGCCGGTCGAGTCGCTGGCGCTCCACTCGTCGCTCTCCGATGTCCAGTCCTGGTACCCGCCATAACCTGTCGACCGCCGGACAGGCGCTCGCGGTTCGTTTGAGGACGCCATCATCCACGCAAGCCCCACTCCGGTCAGTATGACGGGCATGGGGTTATTGCGGACGGAGCGCCCGAGGTTGGTGGCGAACTCGCCGCCGTGGTCACGTGCCATCCCCAGAGCCTGGTCTACAAGCTCTCCCGGAGACAGCCGCCTTTCGAGCGCGTCGACAGTGCGTCCCAGGCTGGCCCGCGTGCGGTCGATGTCCTCTTCCAGCCGCGCCGGATCCTTGCCGTTTTCAGTATCCCTCGTTACGTCGCGCTCATTCATTGCATTCTCCTCCTTGCCATGTCGGCGTCCTTCTTGACCGAATCAATTGTGCGATCCAGTGTCAGGGAATCCGCAGACATCTTCTTCTTGCCGGAGCTCAGAAGAATCGCGCCGATGATCGTCACTACAGCACCGACGATGAACGCGGCCGTGGTGAGATCCACCCAGTTGGTGAGTAGCAGCATGACTCCGCCGAGCAGGAACAACAGGCCGGCGTAAAGCACGGCGCCACCCGTCGCGATCGACGATACGCCACTGCCGACGTCTTTCACGTTCGACTTGATCTCTGCCTTCGCCAACGCAAGTTCCTGGTTGAAGAGCGTGGACAGGTCGTAGGCCAGCTTCTTTACCAAGCCCGGCACAGAGTCGTCCTCGTACCTTGTCGCTCCGTTCTCTCCGTCGCCGATGACCGGGCTCGTATGGCCGGTCCGGTTCGTAGGAGTCGTTCCTGGTTCACGCCTGTTCATAGTCCGCTACCTCCTGTCCTGTCGGGCGTCATCTGACCGTCTGTAGAAGGATCCTCGGGACGTGCAACGTCGGATATGAAATCCTCGTCGCCGTACCCTCTCCATTCGTCGTCGCCGCGCCACTCGGATTCGCCGCGCCACTCGCGGTCGCCGCCGATCTCTGTCCGCCTGCGAGGCTGGCTGGACGCTTTTGCGAAACGGGAAAGACCAAGGCCTACGGCTACACTGCCGAGCAGGAACAGTGCCGGGTTTCGTTGTGCGATGTCGCGCACGTCCCGCGCAAGGTCGTCTACGTTCTTGTTGCGCAGGGTCTCGGACATGTCACTGAGGAATGACGATAGCTGATTTGCATAATCGGCCAGTCCTTCGTGCTCCAGTTCGCTGAGGCGTGACGCTGCTGAGCCTACCGCGTCGGCAAAATCGTCGACGCCCGATGCAGCACGATCGCTATGCTCCATCAGCTTCTCTTTTCCTTGCTCGGTGACGTCTTTTGCAGCCTCCTGCGCGCGCTGCTTTCCGCTCTCGAGGTCAGATTTGGCCTGCTGCTTTACCTCCCTCGTTTTTTGTCGTTCATCGCTCATAGTAGTTTTCCTCTGCTGGTGATTCGTCGCCTTGAAATTCTGACTGCCGATCTCGGGATGCAGTACCTGGGGGGGTGTCGCGAGGGTTCGCGAAGGCGACCTTCGCTATTGACTGAATGCATGCTGCAATGATCGTGCCAGCGCGAGGAGAAGCCGCGGCGCTTCGCACGGGAAGGGAAAAAAGAAAACCCTGCAGCTCCACCGAGGTGCTACAGGGTTCTCATACCTCGCCCCGCGGGGCTTGGTCGGTTAATGCGTCGGGATGCTTACTGATTCATATCGTCCATGGGCCTCGTTTGGTCCGTCTGGTCGGCTGTGAAGCCGGCTTCGTCGAACTCTTCCTGCGACTCGATCGAATCCCTGTCCATGGTGGTCTTGACGTTGCCGTCAGATCCCAACTCGAGCTCGGACAGCGGCACGGCCACACGCTTCTCACCGACACCAAGGAAACCACCTGCCTCAATAACGGCGACGCGCTCCTGGTGGGTTGCACTGTAGCCTACTTCGTCAATGTCACCGATTTCCTCACCGTCCGCGGTGACGACCGACTTGCCACTCAGCTTGTCAGCGGTCATGTCGGCAATGTCTTTGCCGGATTTGTCTTCCCAGGTCGAGGCGCTCTGTTGCGTGGTCTCTGTTTCGCTTTGGGTGCCATAGGTGTCAGTGGTATCCGTCTGCGACTGACTCTGGTCCGTTCCGTACTGATCGGTGGTCTGGCTCTGGCTCTGGTCCGTCCCGTATGGATCCGTGCTCATATCGCTCTCGGTCTGCGTCTCAGGCTCGGTGCCGTACTCGCTCTGGACCGGGCTATCCTGTCGGGGCGACTCCATCGTGGTGCCCCTATCTCGTTCGGTCTCAGTCACTATGTCGCGATTCGGATCGTAATCCTGTGTCGTTCCCTGTTCCTGAGCGGCCAATGCCATGCTGCCGGTCAGCGCCAATCCTACTGCTATCGCTACTTGTTTCTTCATCGTTACCTCCACTGGTTTAAACCTTTCGGCGTTTGCCTGTAGAGGATGGGCTGCAAGGGTCGTGCCAGCCTGAATACCAAGAGGTTGCGAGAAGTCAGGACGCATCTGGCAGGTAGATTTTGCAGTGACTGCAATTTTCACAATGCGGGCACGGGGAAAATGCGTGCAGCTGCAGCTGCAGCGAGGCGCTGACTAGCGGTTGAGAAAGGTGGAGCCGGTCAGAGTAACCAGCGGACCTGTGGCCGCACCGCCGGCCAATGCCACCCTGCGCAGCGTCGGTGCGGAAGCGAGATCGCCCCTGATCAGGTGGATCGCGGGATCCAGCCCTGCGATGAGATCCGCGGCGAGTTCGTCGTCCACATCCAGCTCGCCGCGCTCGCGTGCCTTAAGGAGATCGTTCGCCACGATGTCCAGCGTGATCGGCAGCTTGGCCGCACCGGTGATGCCGAGTGCCCGGCGTACGGTGCGCCGCGCGAGTAACACCGAGTCGGTGATCCTGTCCAGTTCCCGATGAGCGGCATCGACACCTATCCTCTCGTACTCATGCAACAGGCCCGGGATTGGCGTGTATGGATTCTTCCGGTCGAGGAGGAACATCGCGAGAAGCCGCGCCGCGTAAAGTACGTCCGCTTCATCGGAACCGTCAGCGTAGGTATGGGAGCTGTCGCCGGCACGAAAAACGGCAGTGGCTTCGAAATCGCCAAGAGCCTCGAGAATTGTCCGCACCGCTTTCTGGCTCAGGTCTCCTGGTAACACGGTCGGATTCGCAAGTTCCCGTGCAATGAAACCACAGTGTGAAGCCTCGGTAAGGGCGAACAGTCTGTCGAAATTTTGCGCGCTGCCCTCGACGTCGGTAAACCAGGCGTCCGGAAGATTGACCGCCGTGCTGAGCAGCTGCGGCACGCTTGCATTTGCAGCGCTCAGGAACACGGGACAAACCTGCTGCGGATAGACTTCTTCGCCGTAGCGGCGCAGGTAACGCTCGCGCTCCGCCTCCGCCACGGTCACCAGCGGAGTCTTCTGTATGTACGCCGCGACGAAATACGAGGGGGCATCCGCGGGAGTGACGGCCTTCACGAAAGACAGCGAGGCTACGGTATCGTCGACCAGTGCGGCGGGAAGTGGCCGGTTATTAGTCATCGGCACTTCGGACAGAAACGAGCGGAAGCTCTGGGAAACGTCGGCAGCCTGGAGGTCGAATATATGGATGGGCACGCCGGCGGCGGCGGCCAGGTAAGCGGTGCGATCAGGGGCGCCGCCGGATGGCAGCCAGACCAGAAGCAGGAGCAGCCCAAAGGTGAACCGCATTGTATCCCCCCATCGCAAAAGCACTGTACCAATCGTTCCAGAACGACTTCGTCTTATGGGTGCTGCCGGTCACACTTTCGCAGGCCAGTCTTCGGCAGCAATCACGTCACTCCGCTCAAGTAATCTGCCTGCCTTGTTCCCGCAAGCGCTGCGGAAAGTGCAGGCAAGGCAAATTCTTCAACCGGATTGCTGCTGTCGAGGTCACCGGGATCTCGCGACACCCGCGAGCAAGATTGTTCGGTCGGCCGTCCGGCCGCGGATTTCCCGTAAGGGAACCTGCGCGGTGGTTACTCCGAACGACGCAAGTCGCTTCTTTCTGCGCTCTAGCGAGACTTACGCTGCGACTTCTAAATGTAATTTTGCTCACCGGTAAATCTGACAGCGGCGAGGTAAAACTTGCATCAAACGGAGGCTACGTCAACCCCTGGCGCTAAAAAAATAATGGAACTCCGCGCTGGTTTAGCTGCTGCGCTACGCAGGTGCTGCAACGGAACTCAACCTAGCGGCGTGGCAGTCCCGGCCGTGGCGAAGATTACGATCACCGGAGCTGGAATTGCGCTGGTTGTATCGACGGACATAGCGGCGGATAACAGGCGCGAACTCAGCTCGAGCCCGGCTCGCCGCGCCGCTAATAGTGAAATCTCGAACCGGACACGGTCATCGATCACCTGGAAGTTGATCATCGATCCGTCTTTCAGCGCTCCCGGCGCTTCCGTAACCACGAGCATCGATCGATCTTCGACCCTGCCGATCAATTCTGGCAGCCTGTAGTTCTCTCGAGTGCCGATGAAGAGCATCGCGTCATCTGCGAGGTCGTCGAGGGACTCGAGTCTGCGTACCTGCATCGGCCTTCCCTGGATCTCGCGGCCCGGAAGAAACTTCTCGAGCTCGGCGGCGACTTCATCGTCGCCCATTACCGCGACCGAGAACGGTCGCTCGCTCGTCGCCGTCTGCGGCCACTGTACGAAAGTCGCAAAGTGATAGAGAAACGCGGCCTTCACTTCCTCGTCCTGGTATAGGTCCTGCGCTGCAGCGGGAGCGCCACACCAGAGGATGGTCGCGGCCACTACGACATATCGCACGTGATGCAGGAGGAATCTCCGGCCGGATCGCAAGCGGAGAAACAGGTGGGCTATGTGGCCGGAAGGCGATGCCGGTTTCACATGAGTCCACCCGGCGCCACCCGCTTCTCGCCAGGCGCCTGAGACTGCAGGATGGAACGAATGCTGCCGAGGTCGACAGGCTTCACGAGGTACCATTCAAATCCCGCTTCCCTGGCGCGTCGCCGGTCCTCCTTCTGGCCCCAGCCGCTGATTGCCACAAGTGTCACGTCGCTCGACAAACGCTTCGACAACCTGCGCGCAAGCTCGTACCCGTCCATGGACGGCAGGCCGATATCGAGGAACGCAAAGTCTGGCTGAAATTCTCCGACCACTGCAAGAGCGTCGGGCGCATCATGAGTGACCTCGACAGCGTGCCCGAGCCGGGAAAGCAGGACAGAGAGGCTGGTGGCGAAATCAACGTTGTCGTCGACGAGCAGGATGCGATAGCGGGCATAGTCCGTGCTTGCCGGGTCGACTTCCTGTTCAGGTTCCATGGTGGGCGCCGCTTCAACCGGCATGTTCACGGTGAACGTGCTGCCCCGCCCGCGGCCCTTGCTTGCGGCCTCGATAGTGCCTCCGTGAAGTTCCGCGAGGCGCTTTGCCAGCGCGAGGCCGACACCCAGCCCGGGTTGCCCCCGCAGGTCCGTGGTCGTGTCCTGCACGAACATGTCGAACATCACCGCAAGCGTATCGGACGATATGCCTCTGCCACTGTCGGATATCGTGACGCGGGCGATGCCATCCTCTACGACCGCGGCGAGCGAAACGCGGCCACCGGGCGGAGTGTACTTGGTCGCGTTGTTCAGCAGGTTGGAAAACACCTGCGACAACCTGACCGGGTCCGCCTGCAGATGTACGGCGTCTTCCGGCAGCCGAATCGACAACGACTGGTCCTTGGCCGCGAGAAGGGGGCGCACGGTGTCAACGGCGCTTCTCAGCACCCCGGCAAGGTCCACCAGTTCCTTCCGGATCGTCAGCTTGCCACGCGAAATACGGGACACATCCAGCAGGTCCTCGACCAGCCGGACCATGTGGCTAAGCTGACGGTCGATGATGGCGCGCGCGTGCCTGGCGGTGTCGGGCGGCGGGTCCGGCGCCTCCAGCAACGCCAGCGCGTTGACCATGGGCGCGAGCGGGTTACGTAATTCGTGGGCCAGGGTTGCCAGGAACTCGTCCTTGCGCCGGTCGGCCAGGCGTAGCGCCGTCTCGGCGTTGCGCCTCTCGTCCGACTCCTGCTGGAGCTTCAGGTTGGAATCCTCGAGGTCCTGCTGGCGCTGGCCCACTTCACCGAGCATGGCATTGAAGGCGTCGACCAGTGTTCCTATCTCATCATCGGTAGTTCTCGGCGCGCGGAGTTTGAAATCCCGCTCCCGGACGATCTTGTGTGCAACGTTGGTGACCGCGAGTATCGGCCTCGTAACACTTCCCTGCAGCCATAGCGAAAGCAGTGCAGCCACGAACAGACTGATTCCCATGATGACGCCCAGGATCAGCAGGTAATCGCCGATGCGATCACCCAGTTCGTAATCTGCCTGGAGAAAAACCGTTCCCAGCACCTCGTTGTTCTGCAACACGGGATGGAACAGTTTCATATCGTCCCCTTCGACCTCCGGGTCCCGCAACTGCACACTCGTCGGGAACTCCACGTCAGTTCCGGCCTGTCGATAGCTCGAGAACAATTCTCCACTAATGGTGTATATCGCCCCCGCGACGATCCCGGTACGGTTCGCAAGCAACGCGAGGTTCGCATCCGCTGCGTCTGGATCGTTGAATGCCAGCGCCGACGCGGAATTGACGGCGAGGATGTCTGCCTGCGTCGTGAGGTCGTTTATGACGAAGTCGCGGTACGCTCGCGCCTCGTAAGTCAGGAGAGCAATTACCGACACCAGCAGCGCAGCGAAGGTGGTGATCAGGATGATCACCATGACCTTGCGTTGGATCGAGCCAGTGATGCGTCTTTTCATTCTTTCATCGTTTTAAGGCTATACTTTCGGACGCTCGCGGCCCTACCAGGCATTAGACGATAGTAAAGGAAGCAGACGCCGGGCCCAACTCAAACCTCCAGCAGTCATACCGGACGCTTAATCTTGCCAACCCCGACTTTCGCCGAGGATATTGAGCGCTGTGCGGCAGAAGAGCCACGCCAAACGGCCGGACGGGGAGGAGAAGGTATTTTCGTAGTGCCGTTGGCTTCCTGCCTGGCGGCACTCGCATTCCCCGCGTTGCCGGCTCATGCCGCCGCGGATTTGTTCGAACGCACCATCGAAGAGCTGGGGGAGCTGCGGGTCGTGTCGGTATCGCGTCGCAGCGAGCCGCTGCGGGAGGCCGCGAGCTCCATCTACGTCATCACGGCGGAAGACATCCGCCGCTCCGGCTTCAGCAGCATACCCGAGATCCTGCGGCTCGCCCCTGGTGTCGAGGTAGCACGCACCGGCGCCCACTCCTGGACCATTTCCATCCGGGGCTTCAACAGCGACCTTTCGAACAAGCTGCTGGTGCTGATCGACGGCAGGAGTGTTTATTCGCCGCTTTACGCCGGTGTCTTCTGGGACGCGCAGGACACGCTGGTGCACGACATCGAGCGGATCGAAGTGATATCGGGACCCGGAGGCACCCTGTGGGGCGCCAACGCGGTCAATGGCGTGATCAATATCATCACCCGGTCGGCCTCGGAAACGAAAGGCTCGCTGGTCGAGTTGGGTACCGGCGACGAGCAGCAGCTGAGTATCGGGCTGCGTCATGGCTTCAGTCTTACTTCCGATATGGCCGCGCGAACCTACCTCAAGTACACGGATCGCGACGGGTCACGATCCCCTTCCGGAGAGGACGGTGTCGACGACGTCGGCATGATGCAGGCCGGCTTCCGCATGGACTGGGAGCGCGACGCCAACACCAGGGCGACGCTCCAGGGCGACATATACGACGGCGAACTTGGATCGATGCTTCTCGGCGACTTCACGCTCGGCACCCTCCCCGGCTCGCCGACGCCAGGCGACGTCGACATCTCCGGACACAACCTGCTTGCTCGCTGGAACCGGCAGCTGGCGAATGGCGGAGATTTGAGGCTGCAGGCCTACTACGATCACACGACCCGAAATACGCCGGGAAGCTTCAACGAGGACCGGGATACACTGGACCTCGACTTCCAGCATCATTTCGCCGCATCGGAGCGGCACAACATCGTGTGGGGCGCCGGCTTCCGCTGGACCAGCGACCAGCTGGACAACACGCTGTTCGCCTCCTTCTTACCTGACGAGCGCACGGACCGGACATTCAGCCTTTTCTTCCAGGACGAGATCGGCCTCTGGGACGATCGGGCGTTCCTGACCCTGGGGGCGAAGGTCGAGAGGAACGATTACACGGACTTTGAAGTCCAGCCGAACATTCGCGCTACCTGGAATGTCGCAGACGGCCACACACTGTGGGCCGCGGTGTCCAGGGCGGTGCGGATCCCGGCGCGCCTCAATACCGACCTCGAGCTTACCGTGCCAGTGGAGGTTCCCGGCCTGGCCTTTCCGTTGTACATCCTGGTCTCCGGCAACGACGACTATCAGTCCGAGGAACTCGTTGCCACCGAACTGGGCTACCGGGCGGGCCTTACGCAGGACCTGTCGCTGGATTTCAGCCTTTATTACAACCAGTACGACCGTCTCCAGACGCAGGAACCGGGAGAAATCACCTTCGCCGGCGAGCCGGTGCCCGAGTACGTGACGCTTAGGGCTACCCTGGAGAACGGCATGGAGGGGAACGCCTATGGAGGTTCGCTGGTGGCCAACTGGCAGCCGACGCCGTACTGGAAGCTGCAATTCCAGTACGCATACCTCGAGATGGACCTCGAGCTGAAACCCGGAGCGTTGGACGAGGGCGCCCTGACGATCGCCGGCAACAGCCCGAGGCAGCAAGCCGCCGTGCACTCCTTCCTCGAGCTGCCGTACGACTTCGACATCTATGTCGGGGTCCGCTACACCGACGAGCTGCAGTCACTGGGTGTTCCTGGTTTCACTTCGATAGACCTGAGCCTCGGCTGGCAGGCCAGCGAGCGCTTGCGCACCTCGCTGACGGTACACAACCTGAACGACGATGCTCATCTCGAGTTCGGCGGCGGCAATCTCATAGAGCGCAGCGCGCGGTTGACGGCTGTCTTTACCTTCTGATTGCTTGGTCTCAGGCAACACCCCTCGGTGGCATGCGATTTGCAGATTGCCAGGCACCGTGTCTTCCGCCGAGCCCATCCCGGTCATCCCCAACCAGCATCCACGGAGCGTGGATGCCTGCCGCCGCTGCGACCTGTGGGGACCTGCGACCCGGGGCGTACCTGGCGAAGGCCCGGCGCACGCGCCCCTGATGTTGGTCGGCGAGCAGCCCGGATCGGAGGAGGACCAGGCTGGCCTGCCATTCGTCGGGCCGGCAGGGCGCATGCTGGACCGCGCGCTCGAAGCCGCGGGTATATCCAGACAGGAAGTATTCGTCACCAACGCGGTCAAACACTTTCGCTTTCGCCTGCGCGGCAAACGCCGCATCCACCAGAAACCTTCTATCAGGCAGGTTGAACAGTGCCGGTGGTGGCTGCACAAGGAAATGGAGAAAATCGAGCCGGCCGTCGTGGTCGCCATGGGAGCGACCGCGGCGCGTTCCGTTTTGCAAAAGCCCGTCTTGATCCGGGAAGCACGCGGCCAGTCGCTCGACGCCGGAGGCAGGGTCGTCCGCGTGACCATTCATCCCTCTTACCTGCTCAGGCTCCGCGAAAACCGCGAACAGGAATTCGAGCGCTTTGCGGAGGACCTGCAACAGGCGGCGCGGCTCGCCCGGCGTGGCTGATACGGCCCTTGTAGCCCGGCACCAGGCTGTTCAACCTGCCTTGCGGTCGGCACCCCCCGTCGCCTCCATCGGCCGGATCTGTTGCTCGTGCCACGGCACGTGCCGCCACCACGTCGGCATTCGCCTCGTGACGTGGTAGCCAAAGGTCAGCAGCATGCGGCGCATGAGACTTTTCCTCGGTATCTCCTCAGCCGACACTTCCTCGCATGACTTTCGTACCAGCGCGTCGAGGTTTTGCCTGAGTTCTGTATTGAACTCGCGGTCGAGGATGAACAGGTTCGCCTCGAAATTCAGGCCGAGGCTCAAGGGATCCAGGTTGCTGGAGCCGACCGTGGACCAGTGGTCGTCGATGACGGCGACCTTCGCGTGCAGCGGGCGCTCGGTATAGCGCACGATTCGGATCCCCATCGACAGCAAGTCGTTATAAAGAATGGCCGCCGCCCCGACGCTGACCGGGCGGTCCGGATTTCCCTGCATCACCAGCAGCACGTCGACCCCGCGCTCCGCAGCGCGGCGCAGGTCGCGAATGAAGCGCCAGCCGGGAAAGAAATACGCGTTGACGATCACGATGCTTTTCCTGGCGTTGCGGATGCCGACCCGGTACAGGGTTTCGATGTCGGTGGGATGCTCCTCGTTGTCGCGGATGGCAAAAAGTACCTGGGCGCCCTCCTCCGGGTGCATCACATCGCGAGGGAACCGGCGCAGCCAGTAACGCCAGCGCCTGCGCCAGGACCCGGAGTGGACGTCGCGGCCGAAGCGGCAGTATTCATGGATGTCCCGAACTACCGGCCCGGTCACCTCTACGGCGTAGTCCTGCTTGGACTGGTCACCGAAGCTGCGCACGTGCTCTTCGGTGAAGTTGATGCCGCCGACGAAGGCGACTTCGCCGTCGATGATGACGATCTTCCGGTGCAGCCGGCACAGGATGTTGGTGCGGATGCGAAACAGCGTCGGGCGCGGGTCGAATGAATGGATAGACGCTCCGGCGTCGGTCAGGCGTTTCAGGAACCCGGGCGTGAACCCGGGGGAGCCGTAACCGTCCGCCGTTACCTGCACGCGAACGCCCTTTTCGGCCGCGTGCACGAGCGCCTCCAGCAGCTGGATCCCGACGGCGTCCTCGAACCACAGGAAGGTTTCCAGCACCACTTCCTGCCGCGCGTCGCGGATGGCCTGGAATACCCGCGGGAAGAACTCCTCCCCGTTCTCGAGCAGCTTGAGCTTGTTCCCCCTGGTCCAGCCACTCATCGAACGGTGCACGAAAGTGCGCGATTACAGATGCTCAAAGCGGTTATTCTCCTTTATCGAGGCGATCACGGTAGCGACATGCAAGAAACGTGCGTAAAACTGCGCTGAACTTCCTGAAACGCGCGGCCGTAGTCGTGTTCATGGCAATCGCCACGGCACTGGTGGTGAGCAAGGCCAGGGAAATGGACTGGCCGCAGGTGCTGCAGGCGGTCAAGGCCTATGACCTCGAGACGCTGGCGATGGCGTTCGCCATAGCAGTCCCCGCCTTCCTCGCCTGCGCCAGCTTCGACCTGGTCGGCCGGCACGCGACGGGACACAGCCTGTCGGCGCTTCGCACGGCGATCATTTCTTATACCGGCTACTTCTTCTCGCTGAACCTGGGTGCACTGGTGGGCGGCCTGGCATTTCGCTACCGCCTCTACATGCCTTACGGACTCTCGACGATGACCATGAGCCAGGTCATCGGCCTCTCGATCGTGACGAACTGGTCCGGCTACGTCCTGATTGCCGGCGCCGTGATGGCGTGG
Organism: Woeseiaceae bacterium; assembly: GCA_035304285.1. Lineage (GTDB taxonomy): Bacteria > Pseudomonadota > Gammaproteobacteria > Steroidobacterales > Woeseiaceae > IDS-8. The sequence continues at coordinate 13,369 of DATGQI010000149.1, read as the reverse complement.
CAGCCGCCCGAGCTGCCGCCCGGCTGGAACGTCAGCGTCTCCTTGCTGCGTGGAATCGGGATCTTCCTGCTGCTGCTCGCGGCGGGCTACATCGCGGTCAGCATAATCAAGGGCGGAAGCAGCGTGCGGCTGAAGGACAGCCGGTTCGACATCCCCACCATTTCTGTAACGGCGATCCAGGTCGGCCTCTCGATGCTCAGCTGGGGCAGCATCGGCGCTGTGATCACATGGCTGCTCCAGGGCGAGGTGAGCTGGTTCGCAGTCATGCCGGTGCTGATGATGAGCGCTATCGCAGGTATCTGGAGCCATGTGCCCAGCGGACTCGGCGTCACCGAGGTCGTGTTCGTGTCCCTCCTCGGTCACCTCGCGCCGGAAAGCCGGCTGCTTGCCGCCGTCCTGGTGTTTCGCATCGTCTACTACATCGTGCCGTTCATGGTGGCGGTGTTTGCCTATTTCTACCTGGAGGCAACGGCCAGGGGCAGAAAGGCTGCGCCATCGTAACGTCGCTGGCACGACATGAAACGGGCGATGCGGGTGCGGGGTATAGCCGATAGAATCGCCCTCCATGACAAAAAACACCTGCCGCGGCATTTCAGCCGCCCTCCTGTTCGCCCTCCAGGTCTCGGCCACGGCGAGCGCCCAGCAAACGCCGACTGCAAATCCCTACGCGCCCGATACGGCGGAGCCGGGTTCCGTGGAGGCGATCGCGAGTTTCACGACGGAATCGCAATTCTCCAGTCCGTGGGTCGAGTACGTCCCGGAATCGGCAACCGTGCCATCGCCGACCGATTATCTCGGTCACGTCGCGGGCGCCGCGGGAGAACTGTCCCGCACCAGCGAGATTTACGGTTACCTGCGTGAACTGGACCGCGCATCGGATCGTGTGCAGGTATCGGTGGTTGGTGAGACCGAGGAAGGACGCGAAATACTGCTGGTCGCGATCGCGGACGAGCAGGGTCTCCGCGACCTGCCGAAGTACAAGGCGGCGACAGCGGCTTTGGCCGACCCGCGGAAGACGACGCCGGAACAGGCGGAGACGATCATCCAGACGGCACGTCCTATCTACTACTTCAACGCCGGGCTGCACTCCACCGAGACGGGCAGCCCCGAGATGGTCATGGAGTTGGCCTATCGCCTTGCGGTTTCCGAACAGCCGATGATCAAGCGCATCCGCGAGAACCTCGTGGTGCTGATCAACCCGGTAGCAGAGCCGGACGGGCGCGACAAGGCGGTCGACTGGTTCTATCGCTACCTCAAGGGCAAGACCGATTTCGACAGCCTGCCGCCGCGATCACCGCCGTACTGGGGTCACTACGTCTTCCACGACAACAACCGCGATACGCACCAGAAGACGCTCGAGATCACGCGCGCGGTGCACCGCATGTTCTATGAGTATCACCCGACCGTAGTGCACGACCTGCACGAGTCGCTTCCGCTGCTGCTGACGTGGAACGGCACCGGGCCCTTCAACGAGAACATCGACCCCATACTCATCGACGAGTGGTTCGAGATGGCATTCGCCGAGATCCGGACCATGACCATGTTCGGCATGCCGGGCGTCTGGACCTTTGCCTTCGGCGAGGCCTGGGGACACCACTACCTGGATTCGGTAGCGGTCAATCACAACGCCATCGGCCGCGGCTACGAGACCTTCGGCAACGCCACCGCGGAAACGGTCGACCGCGTGCTGCGCTTGAGCCAGAAGGACGACGCCGACAATTCCTATACCACCCAGCAGTGGTACCGCCCGCTTCCCCCGGAGCGCAACGTGCGGTGGTCGCTGCGTAACAATACCAACTACATGCAGACCGGAGTCCTCGCGGTCCTGGAACACAGCGCGGGCAACGCGGCCGAGATGCTTCGCGCTTTCTACCGCAAGGGCTACAACTCGTGGCAAAAGGGCATCAACGAAACCCCGTATGCGTTCGTCATACCAGCCGACCAGGGCGACCCACGCCGAGTCGCCGAGATGCTCGGCGTGCTGTCGGGTCACCGCATCGAAGTGGGACGGGCGCAGTCGGCCTTCACGATCGAAGAGGGCAGGTTCCCTGCAGGGACCTTCGTCGTAAAGCTGGATCAGCCGTATCGGAACTATGCCGTCGACCTTCTCAGGCCACAGCAGTTTCCATCCGATACCGAGTTCACGCCATACGATGACGTCTCCTGGGCACTGCCGGTGCACTACGGCGTCGAGGCGCTAGAGGTCTCGGATGCGGATATCCGCAATGTTGCAACGACCGCAATTGCAGAAGATTACCTGCCGGCCGGCACGGTTTCCGGGTCCGGTTCTGTCTTTCTCCTGAAAGACAGCGGTCAGGAAGCCATGCTGGCGGCGCGCGCGAGACTCGTATCTTTCGACATCGACATTGCGGAACAGGAATTCTCCGTCGGGCGGAACGACTACCCCGCCGGGTCGTGGATCCTTCCGGCCCAGGACGGACTGCGCGCAAAGCTCGATGAGGTCGCAGCGGAACTCGCGCTGAACTTTGAGGGCGTGCGCAGCCTGCCTGATGTCGCACGGCATGCCGCGCCGCTGCCGCGGATCGCCGTATGGCACACGTGGGGCGACACGGAGTCGGTCGGGTGGATTCGCTACAGCCTGGACCAGCGGGAAATTCCATACGACTACATCCGCGACGATGACATCCGTACCGGCAACCTGGGACGGTACGACATCATCCTGTTCGGCAATAACTACCTCGACCTGAAAGACCAGATTCACGGGATCGACAAGCGCTTCGGACCAATGCCTTACACCCGGACCGAAGAGTTCCCGAGCCACGGTGTTCCGGACTCGTCGGAGGACATCACCGGCGGCATCGGCTGGGAAGGTATGGCGAACCTCGAGAGCTACCTGGCCGGCGGCGGTTTGATGATCACTTTGGGCAACGGCTCGGCGCTGGCGCTGGAAGGTGGCCTGGTTGCCGGCGTAGCGGCGACGAGCAACGAGGCAGTGACACCCGGTTCGGAACTGACCACGACTTTCCTCAAGACGAATCACCCGATCGCGTACGGCTACCCGGCAATGACCTCGGCGTTTCGCAGCAGCTTTACCGTCTACAACGTGCGTCGCGCCGACCGTGACCGCGTGGTCATGCAGTGGGGCACGAGGCCGATCAAGGACGATCGCGAAGAACCGGACGATGTGGACGACTCAGAAGAAGATATAGAGATGCTGGTGAGTGGCGGCATCGAGAACGCAGACGATCTGGAAGGATACCCTGCCATCATCGACCTTCCGGCGGGGCGCGGCAAAGTGATCGCCTTCAACTTCAACCCGATGCATCGCGACCTGAACCGTTCCGATCACCGGTTCCTGTGGAATGCGATCCTGAACTGGCAGCACCTGCTGGAGATGCGCTAGGGCTTCGCGTATCGCAGATCGCCCGTAGGACGGGCTTCTATAGACCGATATCCGTAGTTTTCGCCAGCGGCGGACCGAATGTCGCCCTGGGGCGGCTCCTACAGCCCGTGAATTCGAGCCGCGTGGAATCGGGTGCTGTAGGAGCACGTCTCACGGGTGAGCCGGGTACTCAAAATCCGCCGCATCGCTGCAGTCATTCCGTCCAGCTTGCGGGGTCCACGCAGTAGAACCTGCGCAGTTGCCCGTAGAGGTCGGGCAATTCCCTCTTCATCTGCGAAGGCTTTTCAAAGAAGGTCTCGGTTGCCACCGCGAAGAATTCCTCCGGCGCCGTGAAGGCATACTCGTCGAGCACCCGCACCCCGTGCGCGCCATCGGCCGACCCGGAGGCGCTGTATGCGCGGGTGAGCACATCGGCCCACTCCTTATAATGTGAGCTTTCCGCCAGCGCCGGCACGCCGTCTACCTCGCCGTTTTCCTCGTCCAGCTTGTGCGCGAACTCGTGCAGCACGACGTTGTAGCCATCGCTATCCTCGGCGAGGCTGTCTAGCACGTCCTGCCACGAAAGTACGACCGGCCCGCGATGCCACGACTCGCCGGAACGCGCATCCTGCCCCTCTGTCTCCACCACGCCGTCGGAGACGACCTCATCGACCAGGTACGCGTCCGGGTAGACGAGAATGCTGGAGAAACCCGAAAAGAAATCGGCGTCGCGATTCAGGATCAGGCAACAGGCATGCCCGGCGATGGTGACCCTGATTTCATCGGTTATCTCGAGTCCGCCACAGCCGATGAACACCTTCTCGTCGAGGAGCACATTGATCCGCCCCCGCAATTCTGCCTGCAGGTCACCAGGCATCTTGCGGTACAGCGGAACGTTGCGCTCGAGAATCTGCACGAAAGCCGCCGGGAACTGCCTTGCATACGCCCTTGCGCGACGCGAGCGCTTAAGCCTCGGCGGAACCGTCCACACAAGGACCAGGACGAGCATCAGCAGGACCAGGAACAATATCGCGGTAGAAATGCCAACCTCCTTCTCATTCCCTCGGACAAGTATACGAATCTGGCAACGCTTCGGGGGTGAACAGGCGAAGCGCTATACTTACGAAGGCCAGCGGGGAGCTCTGCACCGAACGGAGAACCGTCATGCGCAAGCCCCTTTCGTTACTCCTTCCGGCCTTCCTGTTCCTGGTGCTGACTGGTTGCGGCGACACAGCCACCTTGCCTGTCGAGGCGGGCTACGGGCCGGACCCGCAATTGCCCGAACCGGATCCTTCGCTGATACCGACGGTGCACATCGCACCGGCGAAAGGCTGGGAAGACGGAGCGACCCCTTTGGCCGCAGCCGGGCTGGCCGTGAACGCGTTCGCCACATCGCTCGACCACCCGCGCTGGCTCTACGTATTGCCAAATGGCGACGTGCTGGTTGCCGAGAGCAACGCTCCTGCCCGGCCGGCAGCGAGGACAGGTATCAAGGGCTGGTTAATGAAAAGAATAATGGAACGCGCGGGCGCCGCCGTGCCCAGTGCGAATCGCATCACCCTGTTGCGCGACAGCGATGGCGACGGCATCGCGGAGACGCGTTCGGTATTCCTCGAAAACCTGAACTCGCCGTTTGGCATGGAACTGGTTGGCAAGGACTTCTATGTCGCTAACGCCGACGCGCTGGTGCGCTTCGAGTATCGCGAGGACGCGACCACCCTCGACAGCCCGGGCGTGACTGTCGCCGCACTGCCCGGAGGCCCCATAAACCACCACTGGACAAAGAATGTCCTCGCGAGCCCGGATGGCAGGGTGCTGTATGTCACCGTCGGGTCGAACAGCAACGTGGCGGAGAACGGCATGGAAAACGAGATCAATCGGGCAGCCATACTCGAGGTTGACCCGGCGGCGGGCGGCCTGCGCCTGTACGCTTCCGGCTTGCGGAACCCGAACGGACTTGCGTGGAATCCGGTAGACGGTGCGTTGTGGGTAACTGTAAACGAACGCGACGGCATCGGCAGCGACCTGGTGCCGGATTACCTGACCTCGGTGCGCGATGGCGGCTTCTACGGCTGGCCATACAGCTATTTCGGGCAACACCTGGATGAACGCGTTGAGCCGCAGGACCCGGACATGGTCGCTCAGGCGATCGTTCCCGACTATGCGCTCGGCGCGCACACTGCTTCGCTCGGACTCGCTTTCTACGAAGCGGACTTGCTGCCGCCCCGCTACCGTGGCGGCGCATTCGTCGGGCAGCATGGCTCCTGGAACCGCAAGCCGCGGAGCGGCTACAAGGTAATCTTCGTGCCCTTCGACGGCGCGGAGCCTTCCGGCATGCCGGCGGACGTCCTCACCGGATTTTTAAACGACGAGGGTGAAGCGCTGGGACGCCCGGCCGGGGTCGCGATCGATGCGCGCGGCGCCCTGCTGGTCGCCGACGATGTGGGAAACGTTGTCTGGCGGGTTACGCCCGCCGGCACATAATCATGAGATATCCGGGCTAAGCCTTCATTGAAGGCGCGCGAACCAGGCCGTGTATCCGGGGAGCCGGACGCTCCCGTCGTCCACACTGGCAGGTTCGAAACCATGCCCGTCCAGCTTTTCCGAGTGCAGCAACAGAGGCGTGCGGTAATCGACGGGAGCCTCGTTGAAGTTGAAGATCGCGAGCACGCGATCCGCGCCGTATTCGCGAACGAATGCAATCGTCTCTGAAGGGGAATCGAGAAAGCGAATATCGCCGAAGCGGAACGCCCGCTGGCCGCGGCGCCACCGGACAAACCCGCGGTAAGCCTGCAACACCGAATCGGGATCCTTCAACTGCTTCTCGACCGCCTTTTCGCGGTGCTCAGGCGGTACCGGCAACCACGGCTTGCCGCCCGTGAACCCGGATGCCGCTCCCGAGCCGGTCCACGGCATGGGAGTACGGCAGCCGTCTCGCCCCTGGAAGAGCGGCCAGAACGCCATGCCGTACGGATCGCGGATATCCTCGGGAGCGATCACCGCCTGCGTCAGGCCGAGCTCGTCACCCTGGTAGGAACAGACCGAGCCCTTCAGTGACAGCAGCAGCGCGTTGAGCAACTTCGCCCTGGCGTCCGGGCTGCCGGCTCCGGCCCAGCGCGTGGTGACGCGCGCGACGTCGTGGTTCCCGATCGAGCGGCACGGCCAGCATTTGACGGCGTTGTTTTCCAGGCTCTCGACGGCCTGGCGTATGTGTTCCAGTGAGAAGTCGTCGGACAGCAACTCGAAGTTGTACGCCATATGCAACCGATTGCAGCCACTCGTGTACTCGAGCATCGTATCGCTCGGATTCTCGCCCGTGACCTCGCCGAGCAGCACCACATCGGAGTAGTTGTCGCTCAGGGAGCGAAGCTGCTCGAGGAAGACGATGTTCTCCGGCTGGGTGTTGTCGTAAAGGTGGTATTGCCAGGCGTACGGGTTGTCCGCGCGGTAGCCGCGACCGACGCGTTCCGCTTTCGGCTTCGCCGGGTTATCGCGAAGGCGCGGGTCGTGATAGCAGAAGTTGATGGCGTCCAGCCGCAACCCGTCGACACCACGCTCCAGCCAGAACCTTACCTCCTCGAGCATTTGCCGGACCACCGCCGGCTCGTGGTAGTTGAGGTCGGGCTGGCTCGCGAGGAAATTGTGCAGGTAGTACTGCTCCCTTTGCGGTTCCCACTGCCAGGCCGAGCCGCCAAAAACGGACAGCCAGTTGTTCGGTGCAGTGCCATCGGGCCTGGGATCCGCCCAGACGTACCAGTTTGCCCTCGCATTGTTGCGGCTTGTACGGCTCTCCATGAACCACGGATGCTGGTCTGAGCTGTGACTCAGCACCTGGTCGATGATGAGTCGCAGACCGGCACGATGGGCACCGTCCACCAGCCGGTCGAAGTCCTCGAGGTCGCCAAATATCGGGTCGACGCGGCGGTAATCGCTGACGTCGTACCCGAAGTCCTTCATGGGCGAACTGAAAAACGGCGATACCCACACGGCGTCGACACCCAGGTCCGCGATATATCCGAGCTTGTCGATCACACCTCGCAGGTCACCGATGCCGTCGCTGTTGCTGTCCATGAAGCTGCGCGGGTACACCTGGTAAATCACGGCGCCGCGCCACCACGCTTCCCTGTCAGCGTCGGCAAGGTCATCGGCCGGCGGAGCCTGGCGTTCGGTCTTCAGCTTGTAACTTTCCGTGGAATCCATGGAGAACTGGGGCAAGCGGCGATCCTGCAAAGGGGATTGGCGCAAACTATCGAGTTGGCTCATTAGCGGCAACTGAATGCATACGAATTCATTCTTGGGAGCGCCTCCTGGCCCTGGATGAATACGTATGCAGTCCGTTGTGAGCCCCCAACACGGTGCCTATACTCATTTCCGGTTGTTAAACCACCGCGAGTTTCGCGGACCGCAATTCACCCGCCTGGCTTCGATGGGCGGCATTTTCCGGCTCCGCGCGCGACGTCAAAACTGAAGGGGGATTTGATCATGGCCCTGCGGCTCCAACGCAACAAGGTTGCTACCGCTGTTTCTCTCGCACTCGCTGTCACCGGCGCAAGCGCACTCGCCCAGGATGACACCGAACGCGAGGTCGAAGAGATCATCGTCACCGGAAAGTATCGCGCAAGCCTGATCGATTCGATCAATACCAAGCGTTATTCCTCATCCATAGTCGAAGCGATTTCCGCAGAGGACATCGGCAAGCTGCCGGACTCCAGCATCGCGGAAGCCATCGCGCGCTTACCGGGCCTTGCAGGCCAGCGGCTCGACGGCCGCACCAGTTCGATTTCCATCCGCGGCCTCGGCGAGGATTTCAGCTCGGCTACACTGAATGGACGGGAGCAGGTTTCCATCAGCGACAACCGGGGCATCGAGTTCGACCTTTACCCGTCTGAAATCATGAGCGGTGTGACAATTTACAAAACGCCGGAGGCCTCGCTCATGACCCAGGGGATAGGCGGCACCATCAACCTGCACACGATCCGCCCGCTCGACCACGAGCAGGCAATCGCCGTGAACGCAATCCTCGAGCAGAACGGCCACGACCAGCTCAATCCGGACGGCGACGATTCAGGATGGCGAGGCACGTTCTCCTGGGTCGACCAGTTCGCCGATGACAGGCTGGGTGTAGCTTTGGCCGTCGCGACGATGAAATCGCCAAACCAGGAGGAACGCTGGAACACCTGGGGCTTTCCGACGACCGGCGACGGCGATCTCGTGCTGGGCGGCGCGAAACCCTTCGTCCGCTCCTCGACCCTGGATCGCGATACGGTCATGGGGGTGGTGCAGTTCGACGCCACTGAAGGTTTCCGCATCACCGCGGATGCGCTCTATATCGACTTCGACGACGAAAAGATCCTGCGCGGCATCGAGCTGCCTGGAGCGTGGACCTACCCGTATGACGTCGTGGCAGCCGAAGACGGGCTGGTCACGCAGGGCGTCTGGCAGGGAGTGCGCGGCCAGATTCGCAACGATTTCGAGAAGCGCCAGGCGGAACTGCGTTCGTTCGGCCTGAACGTCGAGTACGACGTGAACGCGAACTGGACCATGGTGTTCGACGCGAGCCAGGGCAAAGTCGACCGCGACATCTGGAGCCTGGAAAGCTATGCAGGGTCCGGGCGCTCAAGTGATCCCCTGGCGCCTGCAGACGACATCATGTTCGACATGAACAGCGGAGCCGAAGGAGGCAGGTTCACTCCGTCTCTCGATTACAGCGACGAGTCGATGTTCCAGCTGGGCGGAGCGCAAGGATGGGGCAACAACACCACCGTTCCGGGTGACGGCCAGGACGGATTCATCAACTTCCCGCACGTCGAAGACAAGCTGAATACCTACCGTATCGCCGCGGACGGCGAGGTGGATCTCGGGTTCGTAACCGGGATCGAGTTCGGGCTCTATTACTCGGATCGCGAGAAGTCGAAGCTGGACCAGGGAACGTTCCTCACGCTGCCCCAGTACCCCGGCGTGGCACAAATTCCCAGTGAATACCGCCTGCCCGCTACGTCCCTCGACTTCATCGGCATGGGCGAGATGATCAGCTACGACTCGTTCGCCTTCTGGGCGGACGGTAACTATACCGAGACGGTCGAAGGGCTGACGTCCTCTAACCGGGCGCAGAACACCTGGACGGTGAACGAAGAGGTGACGATTGCGTATGCCCTGGCGCGCTTCGACACCGATCTCGGCGCCATCGGCCTCACCGGTAATATCGGGCTGCAGGTTGTCGACACCGACCAGAGCTCGGACGGCTTCGCCGTCGACATCGTCGATGGGTTCGTTCGGGCACAGCCGGTATCCGGCGGCGCGGATTACACCGAGGTGCTGCCGAGCCTGAACACGATCTTTCACCTGGCCGATGAACATCAGGTTCGCTTCGGCGCCGCTCGTACCATGTCCCGTTCCCGCATGGATCGCATGAACGCCAGCTTCGGCTTCAGTTTCGATCCGACGTTCAACACCCCCGGCGCCGACATCAGTGCCTCTCCCTGGAGCGGCAGCGGAGCCAATCCCGGACTGCGTCCGCAGATGGCGGACCAGTTCGATTTGACGTACGAGTACTACTTCGCCGACGACGGCTATGCCGCGGCGGCAGTCTTCCACAAGGAACTCCGGGACTGGCAGGTCAGCGTTGCCGAGGTGGTCGACTTCTCCGGGATCCAGCCCCCGGGCGGCCAGGTCGCAACCTTCGACCTGGGCCTGGTCAGCCGCTGGGAGAATGCCGACGGCGGAAGTGTCCGTGGCGTGGAACTGCAGACCGCCCTTCCCGGCCGCCTGCTCGCCGCTCCGCTCGAAGGCTTCGGGCTGGTCGCGAGCGCCACCTTCCTCGATTCGAGCGTGGAACTCGACGGCAACGAGATCCAGGTGCCCGGATTGTCGGATCGCATCCTGAACCTGACGTTGTATTACGAAAACGGCGGTTTCGAAGCACGAGTCAGCGGCAACCGGCGCGACGACTTCCTGGGAGAAGTCTATGCAATCAGCTTTTCCCGCGAACTCGTGAACGTCAAGGACACTGAGATCATCGACGCCCAGCTGAGCTACGACTTCTCCGAATCCGGCATCGAGATGCTACGCGGGCTCACGCTGACGCTGCAGGGCCAGAACCTGACGAACGAGCCTTTCGTAACCTACCAGAACAATGACGAACGGCAGGTGCGCGACTTCCAGAACTACGGGAGGAACTACCTGCTGGGTGCACGCTTCCGCTTCGATTAATCCCCCAATCGATGCTGGCCCCTGTCGATGCTATATTGACAGGGGCCTTTCTTTTGGCACTTGCAACCCGGGGCGCATGAATTGCCGGCAAAGGTTGAGACAGTCGTCATCGTCGGCGGCGGAACGGCAGGGTGGATCACCGCCGCGCTCCTCATCAAGATTCTCGGCAACGCGGTACGCATCAAGCTCGTCGAGTCGGAGCAGATAGGCACGGTCGGGGTCGGGGAAGCGACCATTCCGCCGATCCTCACGCTCAACAAGGCACTGGGGCTGGACGAAGCCGAATTTCTTCGAGAGACGAAGGGCGCGATCAAGCTCGGCATCGAATTCGTCAACTGGAAGCGAAAGGGCGACCGCTATATGCACGCCTTCGGCCATATCGGCAAGGACTTTCCCTTCTGCTCCTTCCACCACTTCTGGACACGCGGGCACCTCGAAGGGCTACCAGGCTCGTTGTGGGATTACTCCTTCGGGTACCAGTCGGCCATTCGAAACAGGTTCGCAAAACTGGAGCGGCTCCCGGGTGCCAACCTGCAAGGGCTGGTCTACGCCTACCACTTCGACGCGAGCCTCTATGCCGGCTACCTCCGCAAGTTCAGCGAGCGGCTGGGCGTGGAACGCATCGAAGGTGTCATCGAGGATGCCGTGATCGACGCGGAGACCGGTTTCATCCGTTCCGTGGCACTTCACGACGGACCGGCGATAGAGGGCGATCTATTCGTGGACTGTTCGGGTTTCCGCGGCCTCCTGATTGGGCAAAAGCTCGATGTGAACTACGAGGACTGGTCGCACTGGCTGCCGTGCGACCGGGCGATGGCCGTTCCGTGCGAGTCGGTCACCCCCTTGACGCCTTACACCCGGTCTACCGCGCACGATGCCGGCTGGCAGTGGCGCATTCCGTTACAGCACAGGATCGGCAACGGCATGGTATACAGCAGCGCGCACATGAGCGACGAGGAGGCGCGCGCGCTGCTCCTGGGGAACCTGGACGGGGCACCGCTCGCCGATCCATTCATCCTGCGCTTTCGTACCGGGCGGCGTGATCTGCAGTGGAGCCGTAACTGCGTGTCGATCGGCCTTGCGGGCGGCTTCCTGGAGCCGCTCGAGTCGACGAGCATCCACATGATCCAGTCCGCTGTCATCCGGCTGATAAAGCACTTCCCGCACGCCGGCATCCACCAGACCGGGATAGACGAATACAACCGGCAGTCGAAGATGGAATGGGAGTACGTGCGGGACTTCATCATCCTCCACTATTACCTCAACCAGCGCGACGACAGCGAGTTCTGGCGCGACTGCAGCCGCATGGCCATCCCGGACACGCTCGCCCGCCGCATGGAACTGTTCGAGGCTACGGGTAAGGTTTTCCGCGAGCAGGATGAGTTGTTCACGGAGGTCGCATGGCAGCAGGTAATGATCGGCCAGGGTCTCCTTCCACGCGACTACCATCCACTGGTGGACGCGCTGTCGAAGCACCAGCTTGCAGAATTTCTCGATAACCTGAAGAAGATCATCGACGAGGCCGTAGCCTCGTTGCCGGACCACGCGCAGTTCCTGGAGCAGTACTGCTACGGCAGGACCTGATCGGCAACTGGCGCGGGGACTTCATTAATGACGACAAGAAAAGGATCCAAACCATGTTCCAGAAACTCACAGCGGAGTTCATCGGTACGTTCTGGCTCGTCCTGGGCGGCTGCGGCAGTGCCGTACTCGCGGCTGCCTTTCCCGAAGTCGGCATCGGCTGGCTGGGCGTGTCCCTGGCTTTCGGACTGACGGTGCTCACGGGGATTTACGCGCTCGGTCCGATATCCGGCGGCCATTTCAATCCCGCGGTTTCCGTCGGGCTCTGGGCGGGCGGGCGTTTCCCGGCTGCACAACTCCTACCCTATATCGCTGTCCAGGTGGCCGGCGGCATAGTCGGCGCCGGCGTGCTGTATCTCATTGCGAGCGGCAACTCCGACTTCAGCCTCTCGGGAGGGCTCGCGTCAAACGGCTACGGTGAGCATTCGCCCGGTCAGTATTCGCTGACGTCCGGTCTCGTAAGCGAATTGGTGATGACGTTCATGTTCCTGATCGTGATCCTGGGTGCCACGCACAAGCGCGCTCCCGTCGGTTTCGCGGGACTGGCGATAGGTTTCGCACTCACGCTGATCCATCTCATCAGCATTCCCGTGACGAATACATCGGTGAACCCGGCGCGCAGCACAGGCCCAGCCATCTTCGTCGGCGACTGGGCGGTGCAGCAACTGTGGCTCTTCTGGCTGGCCCCGCTGGTCGGCGCGGCGATCGCAGGCTTCGTGTACAAGGCCTTACTGGAAGGAGATAGGGAGAAGCCGCCGGTCACGGGACAGAAGGCACGTTGATCGGAAGCCCTGGAACAGCTCGACGTCTCGTTCACCAGGATGGTTCCGGTCCAGTCTTGTTTAACTCGAAGCTGCCCCGATGTCATCGAAACGCCAGCCAGCAAGTGACTCACGGGAGTAAGAGACGACATGGAACGGGAATTTTTTCGTACGAGCATTGTAAAAGCTACAGCTAGCGGCGCTTTTGCCTTTATCGCACTCACGCTGGCGGGCATTTCGCACGCCGATGACGTCGACTGTCCACCAGAGCTGGGTGCCGTAACTATTGACGGTAACGTGCTGGTAGCTGCCGCATGCGCCATGGACGGCACGTCGGTCACGGGCAATATCGAGCTCTACGCAGGCGGGTCTCTCGTTGCGCGAAACGTGGATGTCGAAGGTAATATCCAGGCAGAAGATGCGGATTACGTGGATGTGATGGAGTCGGAAGTAGACGGCAGTATCCAGCTCGACG
>DATGQI010000148.1:0-23221 GCA_035304285.1 Woeseiaceae bacterium | reverse complement strand
GTACGGGCAACCGTACCGTGGGTTCGAATCCCACCCTCTCCGCCACATACCGGAAAGGCCCCACCAAGGGGCCTTTTTGGTATGTGGCGGAGAGGGTCGTGTGAATGGACCCATTGGTTCGACAAATCGGCAGGATTGCCGATTTGGACGCGCGAAGCGCGCCCCGAAGGGGTGGCGCACAGGGATGTGCGCCATCTATCCCACCCTCTCCGCCACCTGCCGAAAAAGGCCCCGCCAGGGGCCTTCTTCGTAAGGCGAACGACCGCCCCCGCTAATCACCTGTTTTGCCGCGCATTTTGCCTCCGGGGGGACCTGGAGCTCGCTCAAACCGCTCGCCTGGCGAGAGTTTGGCAGCAGTCCCTGTGAACGAGTACCGGGCGGGCGCAGATCACAAAATCGCGCTTTGTTGCGTCCAAAAGCGCTGCTTTGACAACCGGTCTGGGGTAGCCTATCGGTTCGCGGGAGCGGCGCCCTCCTTTTAAAGTTCGAAAAGCCAAAGGGTCTGCGAAGAGGAGCCGAGGCTGCCGGTTCGCGTACATCTCCCATACCAAACGCGCCAGTTTGAGAGGCCTGGTGCGAATGCGGTACGGCAGATCGCAACCCAGCGAAACAGCACTATCCTGTGGAGACGTATTTGCGACTGTTCATCTACACGTTGTTTGCGGCGCTGCTCGGCACCTGTTCGTCGCCGCCACCCTTGCTCGACCAGGTTCTCGAGCTGGGACAGCTGCGTGTCGTGACCCGCAATACACCCACTACCTATTTCATCGGACAGGATGGTCCCGCCGGTCCCGAGTTCGACCTCGTGAAAGGGTTTGCCGACGATCTCGGCGTATCGCTGGTCATCGAGTCCGTCGAGAGTGTTTCAGAGGTCATGCCGCGTCTCCTTTCGGGCGATGTTCATCTCGCAGCGGCGGGACTCTCAATGATGAATGCGCGCCAGGATTTCGTCAGTTATGGCCATCCTTACAACTCGGTGGACATGCATCTCATTTACAAGCTCGGCACGGGCAGGCCGAGGTCGATCGAAGAGGCAGCGGGACGCTCGATCGAGGTGGTCGCCGGCAGCAGTCACTCCGACATGCTCGCATCTCTGAGCCAGATCTATCCGGGCCTGCAGTGGTCGGAGAACGGTGACGTCGAAGTTGCCGACCTGCTCGAGAAAGTAGCGTCGGGTGAGCTGGATTTCACCGTGGCTGACAGTTCGGACTTCAACATACAACGTCACTTCTACCCGGAGCTCCGGGTGGCTCTCGACCTGCAGATCGAAGGACCGATCGCCTGGGCGTTCCGCGCGGAAGACGGCGACAGCCTGTTGCGGCGCGCGGACGAATACCTGATCGGCGCCGGTCGTGAAGGCCTGCTCGCACAGGTGCACGACCGCTACTACGGCCATACGGAACAGTTCGACTACGTCGGGACACGTGCCTTCGTTCGCCATTTCGACAGCCGCCTGCCGCGATACCGGGAGGCGTTCGAGCAAGCGGCGAATACTCATGGCGTTGACTGGCGACTGATCGCCGCGATCGGTTACCAGGAATCGCACTGGCGTCCTCACGCGGTATCCCCGACCGGAGTGCGCGGCATCATGATGCTGACGCAGGCGACCGCCGAGTACCTCGACATTGAAGACCGCATGGATCCGGAGAGCAGTATTTTCGGCGGCGCCGAGTTCTATGCGCGCCAGGTGGAACGGATTCCCGACAGCGTCGCCGAACCCGACCGGACGTGGATGGCGCTCGCCGCTTACAACGTCGGCTTCAATCATCTCCTCGATGCTCGCCAGATCGTCGAATGGCAAGGCGGTGACCCCGACGCCTGGGTAGACGTCAGCAAGACACTGCCGCTCCTGGCGCGGGAGCGCTGGTACTCGCGGGTCAAGTACGGTTACGCGCGGGGCTGGGAGCCGGTGCTCTACGTTAACAACATCCGGAACTACTACAACATCCTGCGCTGGATCACCGCGAACGAAGAACGGAAAGTAATAGAAGAGATCATCGAAGAAAAGGTCGTCGACCAGGCCCCGATCGAAATCGCAAGCAACGATTAGCTACAGGCACTTCTGCGAAACCTCTCGCCCGCGTCGCGGCAAGTGGAACGATGTCGCCCGCGGGGCGCGGGCTCCTGCAGCGTTCTACTCCGGGCGACGTGGGAACAAGGCGCTGTAGGAGCCCGTTTCACGGGCGACACGCCTCGACCAAGTAGATAGATGTCGCCCGCGGGGCGGGCTCCTACGGCGTTCTGTTCTTTAGTCGCCTTGAGGCGAAGAATTTCTGCAGCAGGTCCGCGCATTCATCCGCCAGCAGTCCACCGTTTACCTCGATGCGATGGTTCAGCCGGCGCTCGCTGCAGAGGTCGATGACGCTTCCTGCGGCGCCCGCCTTCGGGTCGTACGCGCCGAACACCAGCCGGCGGACGCGCGCATGGAGCATCGCACCGACGCACATCGGGCACGGTTCCAGTGTCACGTAGACAGTCGCGTCGGCAATCCGGTAATTCCCGATTGTCTTCGCAGCTTCGCGAATGGCGATAATTTCAGCATGCGCGGTGGGGTCGCAGTTGCTGATGCTGTGGTTGTGGCCGGTGCCCGCGATGGCACCGCCAACGACAACGACCGCGCCGACAGGAACTTCCTCCGCCGAACGCGCTTCCGTCGCCTTGGCGAGCGCCTCGCGCATGAAGCGAGTATCAATTTCGGACCAGTCACTCACGAGCGGGTCGGCAACAGGGGTCGTTACCGGCCGCGCTCATCCGGTCACTCCCACTCGATAGTGGCGGGCGGCTTCCCCGAGATGTCGTAGGTGACACGGGAGATACCGTCCACTTCGTTGATGATCCTGAGCGACACGTGCTCGAGAAAGTCGTACGGCAGCCGCGACCAGCGCGCGGTCATGAAGTCGATCGTCTCCACCGCGCGCAGCGCGATCACGTAGTCATAACGCCGCGCGTCACCCATGACGCCGACGGAGCGCACCGGCAGGAACACTGCGAATGCCTGGCTTACCTTGTCGTAGAGATCCTGCTTTCGCAGTTCGTCGATGAAAATGCGATCGGCGCGCTGCAGCAGCTGTACATGCTCCCGGCGCACCTCACCCAGGACACGCACTCCAAGTCCGGGACCCGGGAACGGGTGTCGCTGCACCATTTGCGCCGGTAGCCCCAGTTCCAGGCCGATTCTCCTGACTTCATCCTTGAACAACTCCCGCAGCGGCTCGACGAGCTTCATCCGCATCGCGGCAGGCAAGCCGCCTACGTTGTGATGTGACTTGATGACGTGAGCCTTGCCGGTAGACGCTCCGGCCGACTCGATGACGTCGGGATAGATCGTTCCCTGCGCGAGCCAGTCCACATCCTCGAGCCGCAGCGCTTCTTCGTCGAATACTTCGATAAACAGCCTGCCTATGACCTTGCGCTTTTCTTCCGGGTCCGAGACGCCGGCCAGTGCGGCAAAAAACCGGTCCGCTGCATTGACGCGGATGACGTTGACGCCAAGGTGCTCGGCAAAGGTCTCCATGACCTGGTCGCCCTCTCCTTCCCGCATCAGGCCATGATCGACGAAGACACAGACGAGGCGGTCGCCGATCGCCTTGTGCAAAAGCGCGGCTACAACCGACGAATCCACTCCTCCCGAAAGTGCCAGCAGGACTTTCCCGCTGCCGACCTGGCGCCGAACCTCGGATATGGCATCGTCCACGATATTCTGCGCATTCCAGTCGCCGGCGCATCCGCAGATGTCGCGGACAAAGCGGCGAATGATCTCCTGCCCCTTCGGCGTGTGCGTTACTTCCGGGTGGAACTGCACTCCGTAGTAGTGGCGCTCCGGGTCCTCGATCGCCGCCAAGGGAGAATTCGCGCTGGTCGCAGTCACACGGAATCCCTCCGGCGCAACCTCGACACGATCGCCGTGGCTCATCCAGACCTTGAGAAGCGGCGCGGCAGATTCGTCGGGCGCGTCGCTCAAGCCCTCGAGCAACCGGGAATTCGCCGGACGGACTTCCGCGTAGCCGAATTCCCGGTGCGAATGCGACTCGACCTTCCCACCGAGTAACGCAGCCATTGTCTGCATTCCGTAACAGATGCCCAGTACAGGCACGCCAAGGTCGAATACCACCGGGGAGACGCTCGGATTCTTGTCGATGGTGACCGATTCAGGCCCACCCGAAAGCACGACGCCCCTGGGCTGCCACGCACGCAGCGCTTCGTCGTCCATGTCCCAGGGATGAATTTCCGAGTACGCCCCGCATTCGCGGACGCGGCGGGCGATCAGTTGCGTGTACTGGCTGCCGAAGTCGAGAATCAGCACGCGATCGGCGTGGATGTCGGGGTGGCGGGCAGAAGCGGCGTTCGGGGCCTGGTTCATCTAGTGCACACTTGCCGAATCAGCTGTTGCTGCGGTAATTGGGCGCTTCCTTGGTGATGGTCACGTCGTGCACGTGACTTTCTCTCATGCCGGCGCTGGTGATCTTCACGAACTTTGGCCGGGTGCGCATGTCGTCGATCGTATGGCTGCCGGTATAGCCCATGGCTGCGCGTACACCACCCATCAACTGGTGCACGATCGCGACGACGCTGCCCTTGTACGCGACGCGCCCCTCGATTCCCTCCGGCACCAGCTTTTCCAGTTCTTCCGTTGCGTCCTGGAAATAGCGGTCGGAAGAACCATGTGTCTGCCCCATCGCGCCCAGCGACCCCATGCCCCTGTACGTCTTGTAGGAGCGGCCCTGGTACAGCTCGACTTCGCCCGGGGATTCTTCGGTACCTGCAAACAGGCTGCCGATCATCACGGAGTACGCGCCGGCGACCAGCGCCTTCGCGATATCGCCGGAATAACGGATGCCACCGTCCGAGATCAGCGGCACGCCCCGACCTTGAAGCGCCTGCGCCACTTCGGCAACGGCTGACACCTGCGGGACGCCAACTCCTGCGATCACGCGTGTCGTGCAGATGGAGCCGGGGCCAATGCCCACCTTGATGCCGTCGGCGCCTGCATCGGCCAGCGCGAGCGCAGCTTCCGCGGTCACCACGTTGCCGGCAATGATCTGCAGGTCGGGGAACTGCTTGCGTACTTTCCGCACACGCTCGATGACGCCCTTGGAAAAGCCGTGCGAGGTATCGACGACGATCACATCAACGCCTGCCTGCACGAGTGCAGCGACGCGGTCGTCGGTATCGAACCCTGTTCCGACGGCGGCGCCCACGCGCAACGCGCCATTGCTATCCTTGCAGGCGCGGGGAAAATCCGAGGCTTTCTGGAAGTCCTTCGCCGTGATCATTCCGCGCAGCTCGAAATCTTTGGACACGACCAGGACCTTCTCGATGCGATGGCGATGGAGAAGCGACAGCACCTCGTCGTCGTCGGCACCTTCCTGCACCGTGACCAGGCGCTCTTTCGGCGTCATCACGGTAGACACCGGCGCGTCCAGCCGCGTTTCGAAGCGCAAGTCGCGGTGGGTAACGATTCCCAGCGTCTCCTTTCCTTCCACCACCGGCACGCCCGAGATGTTCAGTGAGCGGGTGAGCTGGATGACTTCGCGAATGGTGGCGCTCGGCGGCACGGTTATCGGGTCGCGCACGATGCCGCTTTCGAACTTCTTCACCCTCAAGACCTGGCGTGTCTGCTCTTCCACGCTCATGTTCTTGTGAATGATGCCGATGCCGCCTTCCTGGGCGAGGCATATCGCGAGGCGGGACTCGGTGACCGTGTCCATCGCCGCCGACATGAGCGGGATATTGAGCGTGATGGCTGGTGTCAGTTTCGTGGAAAGATCCACTTCGCGTGGAAGGACGTCCGAGTAGTCGGGCTGCAGAAGGACATCGTCGAATGTCAGTGCTTCCTTGGCGATACGCATATTTTTCAGGCGGGGTGCTCGGGTCGGTTCACCAGCCGCGGTCGCCGCTGGGTAAACGGGCGATTCTACGCGGCTGCCAAAAGCGGGTAAACCTGAAATGCTGACCTCGCCTCCTCGATTAGTGAAACCGCAATGGTAACCGAAGCGGAATTTGGCGCTGCCGGTCCTTTATACTGCCGCGGTGCACGACATGGTCCAACAAAGCTTCGCGGAAGCTGCAATCACTGTTTCGGAGCTCAACCGGCAGTCTCGCCTGTTGCTCGAGCGCGGCATGGCGAGATTGTGGGTGCAGGGCGAGATTTCGAACCTGGCGAGGCCCGCCTCCGGGCACTTCTACTTCAGCCTGAAGGACGAGATGGCGCAAATCCGCTGCGCCTGGTTCCGCCAGCGGCAGCGGGGACCGACACTTCGAATCGCAGACGGCGACCAGGTGCTCGTACTGGGGCGGGTCAGCATCTACGAAGCCCGCGGCGACTTCCAGTTCATTGTCGAACAGGTCGAGCCGGCGGGTGAAGGTGAGCTGCGCCGTCGTTTCGAGGTGCTGAAGAAGAAGCTGGCGGCCGAAGGGCTCTTCGACACGGAGCGAAAGCGTCCCCTGCCCCGGCTACCGCGCCGCATCGGCGTGATTACATCGCCAACCGGCGCTGCGATCCGCGACATACTGACTGTACTGCGGCGCCGCTTCCCGGCCATTCCTGTGCTGGTTTACCCGTCCCCGGTGCAGGGCGACGCGGCAATCCCCTGCCTGGTCGCAGCCATCGAGCAGGCTGGCCGACGCAACGAGTGCGACGTACTGGTTATCGGGAGAGGCGGCGGCTCTCTCGAGGACCTGTGGGCGTTCAACGAGGAAGTCGTGGCCAGGGCAATAGCCGCTTGTCCCATCCCCATCGTCAGCGGCGTAGGCCACGAGGTGGATGTCACGATTGCGGATTTCGCGGCCGATGTCCGCGCTCCCACCCCCTCGGGCGCCGCGGAACTTGTGGTTCCCGACCAGCTCGAATGGCAGCGCTCATTCGCCGCCTACTCGTCGCGGCTCGCGCTGCAAATGCGCCGCCGCGTGGAAAACGCCTTCCAGGCGGCGGACTGGCTGTCGCGACGCCTGAACCAGTGCAGCCCTGCCGCGCGGGTACGCCAGCAATCGGAGCGCCTGCGGGATTTGAAAAGAGCGCTCGCCGGTGCGATGCGCCATGATTTCACGCGCCGTGGACGCCTGTTGGATCACCTGTGCTCGCGCGTGCTCGCGGGAGCGCCGTTGCGGCGCCTCGAGCGAGATTCACGGCGCCTCGCGGATGCGTCGAATCGCCTGCGGCGCCACGGCACCGGCTCCGTGGAGCGCCTGGGAACCCGGCTCAAGGTTGCCGAACGCGCGCTGCAGTCTGTCAGCCCGCTGGCGACCCTGACGCGCGGTTATGCCATCGTTACGGACACGACGGGGCGCGTGCTGGTGAATGCCGAAGAAGTGCCTGCGGGAACGGTCGTGGATGCGCGCCTTGCGCACGGCAGCCTGCGCGCCACCGTCTCGGCCACCACGCCGGACGACCAGGGAGCCTCTGCACAAGTCTGGACGAAAAGACGCCGTCCATGACTTGCGCAGAGGCTCCCTAGCTGTCGTATCCCAGCGGGCGCTCGCGCGGCACGTAGGTGCCGTCGCCCTGTTTTTCGAACACGTTGCAACATTGCATCTCGCCACCGTAGATGTGCAGCGATATCGCGGTCGTTCGATCGGAAGGGTTACTGATGCTGTGGTATTCGTACGGCGGAATCAGGCATCCGGCGCTGCCGACGCCTGCTTCGTAAGAATTGCGCGGTTCGAACCGGAATCCTTCATCGCCGGATTGCGTCAGCTCGTACTGCTGGACGTCGATACTGCCGCCCCACACGCCCTCGACGCACCACATCCCGCTGTGGTCGTGAATCGGCGTGGACTGGCCGGGGCCCCAGGTCATCACGACAATCGAGTATCCACGCTCGTCGTCCCGATGTACCAGGCGGCGAGCGTAGTGACCGTCCACCTGCCTCGTCAGTTCGGGGGGCAATTCGATCTGGCCGGAGCGGATCAGGCGGCAGAGCTCGCCCTTGATCGTCTCCACGGTCTCGGTGACGTCGTTTTTTGCAACTGCCGCATCAACCAGGCTGATCAACTCGCCGAGGCCGGAAGTGGCCATTCCTGTTCTCCGCATTAAACGATGTGAATAACAGGAATTCTATCACGGGCCGCGGATCAGACAGCGCTGCCCGTCGCAAGCTGGTGGACAGGCCCGGCCTCGAAGTAATCACAAATGACCGGGCGAAACGCGTCCATGTCGACGAGGAAAGAGTCGTGGCCCTTGATCGAATCCAGCGGCACGAATTTGACATCGTCGACGACACGCGACATTCCGCTGGCCAGTTCCTGTTGCTGGTGCAGCGGAAACAGGATGTCGGAGGTAACGCCGATCACGAGCGCCCGCTTCAGGTTTAGTTTGCCGAATCCCGACTTCAGCGACCCGCCGTGTTCCGCGAGGTCGAAAAGGTCCGAGGCGCGTGAGAGATAAAGGTAGCAATTCGGGTCGAAATGGCCCGTGAACTTGCGGGCGTGGGATTCGAGGTAGGACTCCACCGCGAAATCGATGCGAAACGGGTCGCCCGTTCGCTCCTCCGTGGCGACCCGCTCTCGACCGAAACGCTGCTCCCACTCCAGTGCCGAGCGGTAGGTGATCATGCCGAGCTTCCTCGCCAGGCGCTGGCCGGCTGCCGGCGGATCCGCCGGGTCGTAGTTGCCGCCGTCCCACTTCGGATCCTGGCGGATCATCTCGCGCTGCAACGACCGCACGGCAATGGAAAATGGCAGCGCCCGGGTTGCCGAAGAGATCGAGATGAAGCCCTCGCTGACCTCCGGGTGCCGCACGCAGAATGCCAACGCGCTCATGCCCCCCATCGAGCAGCCGACGGTCGTGTGCAGGCGGTCTATCCCTAACGCCTTCAGCACCTCGAAACCGCCGTCCGCCACGTCCTCCAGCGTCAGCACCGGAAAGGAAAGGCGGTAACGCTCGCCGGTCGCGGGATTGATCGATGCCGGGCCGGTCGAGCCGAAACAACTGCCCAGGGAGTTGACGCAGATGATGAAGTACTTGTCGGAGTCCAGCGGCAAGCCGGAACCTATCATGTCCTCCCACCAGCCGGCCGCGGGGTTATCAGTCGACGACGCAGCATGGGCGGACGGCGAAAGGCCCGTGAAAAGCAGGATCGCGTTGTCGCCTGTCCCCTCGAGGCTGCCCCAGGTTTCATAGGCTATGGTGGGCGATTCGAGAAAGCCGCCACGATGCATCGCGAACCGGCCGGAGACTTGCACCCTTTTACTGGCATTGTCCATTCGGCGAATTCTAGCAGCCTGTCGGGCTTGGGCGATCGTAGCGCAGTAGATCAGTCCTAAGTCCGACCGGCTGCTAGCGCATCGTCACCGCTTGACGTGCTTGATGAGTCTCTTGCGTTTTCGCTCCTGTCTCGGCGTCAACTTGTTACGCCGCCCCTTGTACGGGTTGTCGCTCGTCTTGAACGTCAGCCTGACCGGTGTGCCTGTGAGCTTGAAGGCTTTGCGGAAGCGGTTGACCAGGTAGCGACGATAAGCCTCCGGGACGCGCTCGGTCTGGTTGCCATGGATGACGATGACCGGTGGATTTCGTCCGCCCTGGTGCGCGTACCGAAGCCGGATGCGACGGCCGCGAACCATCGGTGGTTCGTGCGCGCGGATCGCGTTCTGCAGCTCCCGCGTGAGGTCTGACGTCGGAATGTCGCGAACGGCGGCGCGGTAGGCACGTTCGGCCGCGGGAAGGACATCGCCGACACTGCTGCCGTGCAAGGCGGAGATGGTCATGCGCTCGGCGAAATCGAGAAAGGGTAACCGCCGCTCGATCTGTTCCTTCACCCGGCGACGATGGTCGGGATCGAGGCCGTCCCACTTGTTGGCCAGGACGACCAGCGCGCGACCGCGCTCCACGATGAGACCGGTGAGACTGACGTCCTGCTCCGTGATGCCCTCCTGGGCATCCAGCACCATCAGGACGACTTCTGCACGTTCCATCGCCTGCAGAGCCTTGATTACGCTGAACTTCTCGACCGTCTCCGAAACCTTGCCTTTTCTCCTGACGCCCGCGGTGTCCACCAGCACGTAGTTTCGCCCGTCACGTTCGAACGGAACCGCGATGCTGTCGCGCGTGGTGCCGGGCTGGTCGTAAACCACCAGGCGGTCCTCGCCCAACAGGCGGTTGATGAGGGTGGACTTCCCGACGTTCGGGCGGCCAATGACGGCAATACGCAGTGCGTCGTCGGTAGATGGCTCCTCCACCTCGTCCGATGGCCGTTCGGCATCGGGCTCGACGAAGGGAGCTAAGACCTCGTCCATCAACGCGGCCACGCGGTCGCCGTGTGCGGCGGATATGGCGACAGGTTCGCCCAGCCCCAGTCCGTGGAACTCGGCAGCCGCCATGTGCGGATCCATCCCTTCGGCCTTGTTCGCGACCAGCCACGTGCTCTCTGCATGCAGGCGCGCGAGTTCGGCTACCCGCTCGTCGGCCGCGGTCAGGCCGGCCCTTCCATCGACCAGCACGATGGCGATGTCGGCCTCTTTCAGCGCCCGGATCGTCTGCTGGACCATCAGTTCGCTCAAGCCCGTCTCGCCACCGGCAACGCCGCCGGTGTCGATGACGAGATAGGGAACCGGGCCCTGCCTGCCGAAGCCGTACTGGCGATCCCGGGTGAGCCCCGGGAAATCAGCGACGAGCGCGTCGCGTGAGCGGGTCAGGCGATTGAAAAGGGTCGACTTGCCGACGTTCGGCCGTCCGATGAGTGCGATGACTGGGAGCATGCAAAATCCTGGCCGGGCTGTGTTTAAGTCGCTGCGACGCTCGGGCAGGAATCAAGCAAGGGCGCGAGCGCTTTCATGAACAGTCCGGGCGAGCCACGACGCTGGTCACGTGCTCTGGTCTGCGTTGCCCGCCGTTGTCTCAACCTCGGGCATCTCGATTTCGAACGCAGCCAGCCGGCCAGATTCGCTCTGCACGTAGAGGCGCCCGTCGATCACGGTGGGCGGCGCGGACAGCATGCCTTTACCGACGCGAACACGGGCAACAGGCGCGCCATCCGCCTTGTTGAAGAAGTGCACGTAACCTTCCAGATCACCGACCACGACAGTATCCATGAAGGCGACGGGCGCAGTCGGGTCGCGGCGCAGCAGCAAATCGTGGCGCCATAACTCGGAACCGTTCGTGCGCCGCAAGGCAATCAGTTCGCCGGCCTCGGAAACCACGTAAAGATTCTCGGCGTCTGCGGTCAGTCCAACGTGGGTCGAGATTTCGCGGGTCCAGAGAATCTGGCCGGATTCTGCCGCAAGCGCGGCGAGCTGGCCCTGGTACGCGGTCGCATAGACGTCCTGGCCGACTGTTGCGAGGGTTCCGTCGATGTCCGAAAGTCGCTCGAGGTCGGACCTGCCTGTCGGCGGCGACAGCATGACCTCCCAGCGTGTCGTGCCGTCGCCAAGGCCGGAAGCGATCAGCCTGCCGTTGTCGAAGCCTGCAACTACCGTTGTGCCGACAATCACCGGAGGTGCGGAACCTCGGAGCGTCAGTGGCGGCAAGGGCTGCTCCAGCGTCCAGCGCTCCCTGCCGTTGTACAGCGAGTGGACGCTCAGGCGACCGTCAATGGTGTAGGCGACGACGGAATCGCCCTGCACGAGCGGCGGCGCAAGCGACTCTCCCGCGACGAAGGTGCGCCAGATCTCCCGGCCGTCGTCTGCGTCGAGGCAGACTAAGAAACCGTCGCTGCTCGCGACGACGACGCGGTCCCGCCCGAAGCCGGGGCCCGCGGATAATGGCAGCTTCAGCTCCGAGCGCCACAGCCGTGCACCGGTCGCCGGTTCGAACGCGGTGACGTTGCCGTCCCGGCTTGCCGCGTATACGCGTTCTGCATTTCCTGATGGTTTCAGCGTGATGCGCAGTAGTTCCGAGCCACCCCCTACCTTGGCTTCCCAGAGGCGATCCACGGGAAGCGTCGACTGGAAGTCCACGAGTTCCCGCGGTTGCAGTTCCTCGTCCTTGTCGCCACCGAATATGCCGCACCCGGAGAGCAAACTGAAAGACGCACAGCAAGCAGCCAGGACGCGTATGGAGGGCTTCCTCATTGCAGAGCCCCGGCGTCCGCATCGTCCGGTGAGGACGCTTCCGCCGGAGCATCTTCCGAAGACGGCTGTGACGGCGTTTGCGACGGCAAATCGTCAGCCGCAGCGGCACTCACTTTCGGCAAATCGTTTAACTTCATCTGCACGAGAATCCGGTTGACGGTCGGGGCGTTCGGATCATCAGCCAGCGCAACCGTGTAGGCATCCCTCGCAGCATCTGTCTGGCCGAGCGCCACGTAAGCGTCCCCCAGAGTTTCGCTGTAACGCCCCGCAAATGCGGTATCGCGGTAGCCTTGCAGCAGGTCTATCGCTTCCTGCGGCTTGTCCTGGTACAGGAGTATTTTCGCGAGCCGCAGGCGTCCTGTCATCACCGCCTCTTCCGCGTCCGTGGCATCCCCGCCTTCAACGAGCGCCTTAAGTTCCGACGCCGCATCTTGATCGCGTCCCTTGTCCATGTACAGCTTCGCCATCGCGAGCCTCGCCTGCGCGGCATAGACGGTGGACCCGTAGTTCTCAGTGAGTTCGGAAGCCTTTTCGCCGGCAGCCTCCGCATTGCCGCTGGCGACGTCGTTCAGCAGCGCCTCGTAGGCCGCTGATGCCTGCACTGCGGTCTCTGCTTTTTGCTTGTTCCAGTAATTGAAGCCCAGGAGGAGCGCGATGCCCAGGACGAGACCGCTGATAATGAAACGCCCGTTCTCGCGCCACCAGCTCCGCAGCGCCTCGATCTGTTCTTTCTCGGATAAGAGTTCGTCCACCGTTACTGCCTTTTGTCTGTTGATTCTGCAAGGTCGCCCGTTCTTGCGACGGTTGGGGTAATGCGCTCGGCCAGCTCCGAGGCCAGGCTGTCGAAGGGTACGCTGACTTGGTCCCCGGTGCTGCGCAAAGGTTTCAGGGCGGCACGATTATCCCGCACTTCCGTCTCGCCGAGTATCACGGCGAAAGCGGCTCCGCTTCTGTCCGCGCGCTTCAGCTGTGCCTTGAACGAACCGTCGCCCAGGTTCATTTCGAGCCTGAGATCGGGCAGTGCGTCGCGCAGCCGCTCCGCGAGTTCCAGCCCCCGTCTCACCGCCGGAGCGCCAACGGCGACGATGTAGGCATCCGGGTGCCGCGCGGGAGCCTTGTTGCCGCAGACCTCGTACAGCGCCACCAGCCTCTCGACGCCCATGGCCCAGCCGATCGCCGGCACCGGGCGTCCACCCAGTTTTTCCACCAGGCCATCGTAACGGCCGCCCGAGCAGACGGCGCCCTGGGAACCGAGCGCGTCCGTTACCCACTCAAACACCGTCCGGTTGTAGTAGTCGAGTCCCCGCACGAGCCGCGGATTCACCCTGTAGGACAGCGCCGCCGCATCAAGGAAAGCTTTAAGCTCCTCGAAATGCCGCGCCGACTCCTCGTCGAGGTAGTCGAGCATTACGGGAGCACCGGCCACCAGTTCCTGCATCGCGGGGTTCTTGCTGTCGAGAATTCGCAGCGGGTTCTGTTCGAGGCGGCGCAAGCTGTCTTCGTCCAGGCTGTCTTTCGCTGCCGAAAAATAGTGCACCAGTTCACCGCGGTAGGTGCGCCGCGTTTCCGGGTTGCCAAGCGAGTTTATCTCCAGCGTCACGCGGGGAATATTCAGCCGGCTCCAAAAGCGCCGGCACATCAGTATCAGTTCAGCGTCGACGTCGGGCCCTTCGTAACCCAGTGCCTCGACGTCGATCTGGTGAAACTGGCGGTAGCGTCCCTGTTGCGGCTTCTCGTAGCGGAACATCGGCCCCGCCGTCCACAGCTTCTGTCGCTGGTTGTACAGCAGTCCGTTGGTAATGCCCGCCCGCACGACGCCTGCAGTTGCTTCCGGACGCAGGGTAAGGCTCTCGCCGTTACGGTCGTCGAAGGTGTACATCTCCTTCTCGACAATGTCCGTTACCTCGCCGATTGAGCGGCGAAACAGTTCGGTGTACTCGAGCAGCGGCAGGCGGATCTCCGAATACCCGAATGCCTCCACGACTTCGCGCACAACTTCTTCGACGTAGCGCCAGGTCCCGGAGATTTCCGGGAGCACGTCGTTCATGCCCCTGATGGCTTTGGGTTTCACGAGATTCTTCGCAGTTTAAAGATTGGTGATAGTGAGTCGAGCAGTGTCCCCGCGGCGTGCACTGCGAGGAATGGCGTACTGCGAGCCGTTGACCTCGAGGCTCGCGTTGGCGCTGTTGCCCAGCAATACCTGCAGGGGCGCCTCGCCCGAAACGGTAATGTTGCGACCTGCCGATCCCAGTCCGAACCAGAGGCGGTCACCGCCGGCATCGGTCACCTCGGTCCAGCAATCGCCGCTGAAGCTGACCCGAAGCTCGACCTCGGCCAGGCCGGCAACATCCGGGTCGCCGGCGGCCTCTGCTTGCGCCAGGTCCTGCCGTGACGACTCCTCGGCGAGTGGCTCGCGTATTTCCATTGGCACATCTTCCGGCTGCTGCGCAGTTGCCGGTGTTTCGTCCGTCGCCGGCTGCGATTCGCTCGCCTGGCCAGGTTCCTCGCCATCAGCGAAAGGTGCCAGTGTGGCAGGTTGCGCCTCATCGTCGAGCCACTGGGGGCCGGTCGACATCCACCACCACGCGGCCGCGGCGACGACGGAAACCACCGTTATCCCGGCCAGCCATGGGCCGGGTGAGATCTCGCGTGGCGGGGGCGCCCGGTGGGGAATGACTAGCGGCGTGCTGACGGAACTGTTCATCTGGTAATAGTCCGCGAGGATGTCGTCCACCGGAATACCAACCAGCGTGGCGTACTTTCGCAGGTAACCCTTGGCGAATACCGGTGCCCCCAGGGCATCGAAGTTATTCTGCTCGAGCGCGCGGACCTTGTACTCGTCCAGGTGCAGCTGTTTTGCGATTTCGTGGATGGGAATTTCGCGCTCGCACCGCGCGTCCTCGAGACGTTCGCCCGCGAGCCGGCCGGCATTCCCACCGTCCGGCGGCGTTGTAGCTTCGTCGCTCATGCTGCTGCCCTAGCCGTCGCACCGGCCGGAACCGGTCATGAACGCACTCGTGCTCTTGCTCGATCCTTGTCTGCGCAAATCACGGCGATTCATGAAAAGTCCGGACCAAGCGGGATCAGCCCGCTCGCAATACCCGTCTCGCCTGGCTCGAATTCGGGAACTCACGCAACAGCTGGTTCGCATAGTCGGTGCTTGCACGGTCATCGCCCAGTGCCTTCTCTATCTGCACCCCGAGGTATAGCACGTCGGGAGTGCTCTTGTTGGTGGACAGGAAGCGCTGCAAGAAGGCGCGCGCCTGCAGGAACTCGTTCGTCCTGTACTTCAACAGGGACATCTGAAGCAGCGCCTCGCCGTAGTTCGCCTTTTCCTCGAGTGCCTGCCGCAGGAACGCCTCGGCCTGGTCATAGTCCGGCTTTTGCGACATGCACACGCCCGCATTGGTCAACATGATTTCGCTGTTGTCGTTCTCCGGTACTTCTACGGCGCGCTGGAACTGTACCTTCGCCTCGTCGTAACGCTTCTGGCCGCAGAGGAATACCGCATACGCATTGCGAACATTGAAGTTGCCCGGCTCGTAGCGAACGGCCTTGTCGTGATGTTCGGTGGCCAGCCGGAGGTTGTCCAGCTGCTCATAGGTGAGCGCGAGCGTGGAGTGCGCAATGCCCATGCGCGGGTCGAGGTCTATCGCGCGATGCAGGCGTTCCCTGGCCAGTTCGTAGTTGCCGTTGCGGAAATAGCGGGCACCGAGCTGGAAATACTGCTGCGCCGCATTGTCATCATCCGACTCTGTCGGCCTGACGCCGGTGGTCGTCGATATACAGCCTGCTAGCAGCACGCACA
Source organism: Woeseiaceae bacterium (assembly GCA_035304285.1). GTDB lineage: Bacteria > Pseudomonadota > Gammaproteobacteria > Steroidobacterales > Woeseiaceae > IDS-8. The sequence continues at coordinate 7,410 of DATGQI010000148.1, read as the reverse complement.
CACCGGCAACTGCGAGCGGTAGCCTCGCCAAGCCATATCTCACTGTAATCATACCGTTACGATCCTTTTCTTCTTCTCACCCAGCCTGACCCGAACCCGGTCGCTCACTTTACCAGCCAATTGTCCGCAGGCTGCATCTATATCGTCGCCGCGGGTCCTGCGGGTGGTGGCGATGACACCGTGTTTCCGGAGTTGGCCCTGGAAACGCTGGATCCCTTCTGCGGAGGAACGGCGAAACTCGCTGCCGGGGAAGGGATTGAACGGTATCAGGTTCACCTTTGCCGGATGGTTCAATAACAACTTCGCCAGACGATTGGCGCAGGCAGGCGAGTCATTGACGTCGTTCAGCATGACGTACTCGAACGTGATGAAGCGATTAGACCTTTTGGCGGCATAGCGCCAGCAGGCATCCAGCAGTTCCTCGATCGGATGCACGCGGTTAATCGGCACGAGCCGGTCCCTGAGATCGTTGTCCGGCGCGTGCAGCGATACGGCGAGGGAAACATTGCAGTCGTCGCCCAGGCGCTCAATGTGAGGAACGATTCCGGAAGTGCTGACCGTGACGCGGCGCCGCGACAGGCCGTATGCCAGGTCCGCAATCAGCAGTTCGAGAGCCGGCAGCAGGTTGCGGTAGTTCGCGAGTGGCTCGCCCATGCCCATGAACACGACATTCGTCACCGCGGCCTCGCCGGTAGGGCGACGTGGCAGGTTACGGTTCGCGTGGGCAACCTGGCCGACAATCTCCGCCGTCGTCAGGTTGCGGTTGAAGCCCTGGGCGCCCGTGGCGCAAAACGCGCAGTCGAGGGCGCAGCCGACTTGCGATGAGATGCACAGGGTGCCCCTGCCCGGCTCGGGGATGAACACCGACTCGACAGCCTGGCCGGCTCCGGAACCGAACAGCCATTTGACCGTGCCGTCTGCGGAGCGCTGTTCGGATATGACGGCGGGCGTGCGGACTTCCGCGATTTCCTCGAGCGCTAAGCGAAGGTCCTTCGACAGGTCGCTCATGACGTCGAAGCTTTCCGCGCCGCGCTGGTGCATCCACTGCATTACCTGGCGCGCGCGAAAAGGTTTCTCGCCCAACCCGGCGAAAAACGCTTCCAGCCTGCCCTGCGGCAAGCCGAGCAGATTGATTACCCGCGCCTCACTCGTCATTTGCTGATCCGGTTCAACGGGTCCTCGGACACACCCCGTCAGCGCCGAAGAAGAACTCGATCTCCTGCCGCGCGGTATCAACGCCGTCAGAACCGTGGACGATGTTCTCCTCGATGCTGTCGGCGAAATCGGCCCGGATACTGCCTGCTTCCGCATCCGCCGGGTTCGTGGCGCCCATGATCTTCCGGTTCTTGTCGATCGCCGAATCGCCTTCGAGCACCTGCACCATCACCGGACCCGAGGTCATGTACTGCACCAGGTCGTTGAAGAAAGGCCGCTCCCGGTGCACCGCGTAGAAGTTCTGCGCCTGTTCTTTGGAGAGGTGCATCATGCGCGCAGCGACGATCGACAGTCCTGCTTTCTCGAAGCGGCTGTAGATCTCGCCGATCAGGTTCTTCTGCACGCCATCGGGTTTGATTATGGAGAGCGTCTGCTCAACGGACATACCATGTTCCTTGTAGATGCTGGATATAAGCAGCCCGCGAAACGCCTGGGGCCGCACGTAAGCCCTCAATTTTACTTGTAAATTTGAGGGCGGGCAATCAGCCGCGGGTGCGGCCGGTAATGCTTTCGCCACGCCTTCTCAATGCTTCATGAACAACGCCGCGAAACGGACATCGGTCCGCTCTCGTGCCTCAGACGCTGAAGCTTTCCCCGCAGCCACACTCTCCGGTGATATTGGGATTGCGAAAGCGAAAGGCCTCGTTTAAGCCTTCTTTCACAAAATCGACTTCGGTGCCGTCGATCAGTTCGAGGCTCTTCGGATCCACGATGACCTTGATGCCGCGCTGTTCGAAAACAAAGTCGCTGTCTTCAATGCTGTCGGCGTAATTTATGACGTAAGCGAAGCCGTTGCAGCCGGTTTTCTTGACCCCAAGGCGCAGGCCGACGCCCTTGCCGCGCGCGTCCAGGTAATTGCGGACCCTGTCCGCTGCCGGTTCTGTAAGTGATATCGCCATGGTATTCGTCTAATCCTTCGATTGCTTCCGGGCCAGCTTGGTTCCCTTCTCTTGACCGGCATGGTTCCCTGGCAGGAGCCGGCAACATGCCTCGTGCAAGGCATTTGCCGCATCTTCCAGCAGCAAGAGCCGGCCCGTTTTTTCCACCGGAACCTCCAGTAACTCCATCAATTGGGCCACCGGGACGTCCTGCAAGCCCTCTGCCGGCCCGCCTTCGAGGCGCGAGCAAAGTTCCTCGGCTGCCGCAATCAGGTGAGGACAGCCAAACACCCGGTAGCGCAGGCGGTAAATGATGTTGCCGTCTGATTGTGCCGACAGCAGTATCCGGAGCCCGGCTTCCGACTCGGAAACCTCCGCCGCAACGGCGTGAGGATAGCCCGCCTGCAAATCGCCTGCATGGGCGGGGTTCGCGAAATGCCGCCGCACGGTGTCGTTGTAGGGTTCTTCACTCGACACAGGGCTGCTCAGGCTGTCGCTTTGGGCATGATGCTGCGCAGGCGATCGACCGCGCCCGTATAGACCCCGATTGCCGCGTCAATGTCCGATTCATGCGTAAAGCGGCCAAAGCTGAAGCGAATGGCGCTTTGCGCCAGCCTGTCGGTGAGCTTGAGCGCCCTCAGCACGTAGGAAGGTTCGCCGCTTTGCGAATTGCAGGCGGAACCGGTCGCCACGCAGAGCGGCTCGAGTGCCAGCATCAGGCTCTCGCCGTCTATGCCGTCGATGCTGACGTTCAGGATTCCCGGGAAGCAGTGCCCCGGATCCCCGTTCCGGGTGATGCCGCGGACGTCCCGGATGCCCTTCCACAGGCGCGCATTCAGGCGCTCTGCGTGCGCAAGATCGTCCGGCTGGCGCTCCACCGCGATCGCGGCAGCCGCGCCCAGCCCTACGACCTGGTGAACTGGCAAAGTGCCGGGCCGCAGGCGGCGTTCCTGGCCGCCGCCATGGAACAGCGGTCGGATGCGGCATTCGGGCCTGTCGGCCAGGTACAGGGCGCCGATGCCCTGCGGCCCGTAGAACTTGTGCCCTGTCAGGGACATGAGGTCCACGGGCAACGCGGAGAGGTCAATCGGCAGCTTGCCGGCCGACTGCGCGGCATCGCAGTGGAAAAGCACGCCGTGGCGGCGGCAGGCGTCGCCAATTTGATGGATGTCCTGTATTACGCCTGTCTCGTTGTTGACGTGCATGATCGATACGAGCTGCGTGTCGGGGCGAATCGCGGCCTCGAGATCGCCAATCGGCAGGAGCCCGCGCTGGTCCGGCTCGAGCCATGTCACCTCGAAGCCCTCACGTTCCAGTGCGGCGAAGCAGTCTGTGACGGCCTTGTGTTCGGTCGGCATGCTGACGAGGTGCCGGCCGCGGTGGGAGCGAAAGCGCGCGGCGCCCGCGATCGCAAGGTTGTTCGACTCGGTAGCGCCGGAGGTGAAAACCAGGTTTCCCGGCGCAGTGTTGAGAAGCTTTGCCACCTGCGCGCGCGATCGTTCGACCTGCGCGCGCGACGCGCGGCCGGCGATATGAATGGAGGAAGGGTTGGCAAAAGCGCCGCCGCCGGAAAGGCAGCGCTGCATCGCCTCGGCGACGACAGGATCGACCGGAGTGGTCGCTGCGTCATCGAGGTAGATGATTTCCTTCCCGGGCGTCATTTTTCGTTGCCACTGGTGGTCCGGCTTGCTTCATGCCCCTGTTCGGTGTCGACGACAGCTGCTGCCGGTTGCTCCCGGCGAGGGTCCAGCGAAGCGAGTATGCCGCGCAGTATGTTGATCTCGTTGCGGTCGGGTTCCGCGCGCAGGAAAAGGCGGCGCAGGCGCCGCATGAGATAGCGCGGGTTAGCCGCGTCGAGGAAACCGCTGGCGGTCAGCACCTGTTCCAGGTGAACGTAGAAGTGCTCGAGTTCGGCGGCGCTGGCGAGAGGCGCATCGCGTGCCGCTTCGCCGACTGAGCCTTCGATTTCCGCCAGTCGCAGTTCATAGGTGAGCACCTGCACGGCCATCGCAAGGTTCAGGGAGCTGAAATCCGGCGACGTGGGAATGGTGACGAGCGCATGACACAGGTCGAGATCCTCGTTGGTCAGGCCGGCTTTTTCCGGGCCGAACACGGCTGCTACCGGGCCACTCCCGCTTTCCCGGGTCAGCCTCGCCGCGCATTCGCGCGGCATCAGGGTCGGCCAGCCTATGGTCCTGGAGCGGGCGCTGGCACCGGCAACGAAGTGACAGTCCGCAATCGCGGCAGCCAGGTTCCCTACCACCTGCGCCGCCCTGAGCACGTCTTCCGCGCCTGATGCGCGCGCGGTCGCGTCTTCGTGCGGAAAGTAACGTGGCCTGACCAGCAGCAGCTCCGACAGCCCCATGTTCTTCATGGCGCGGGCAACGGCGCCTATGTTCCCGGGATGAGTCGTGCCAACCAATACTATTCGGACTGTCACCTGCGCTTCTACCTTTGAATGCACCCGATGTGCCGTGTGCGGTCCGGAGACGATACCGTTTTCGCGGCTCTGGTATTCTACCGCTCCTCGCCCGGCAGCCTGACGGTGTCATAACCGATCTGCTGCCGGTGGCGAGATGGTTCTTTCAAAACTCACTGCCGGAATTACCGATGCATGCACTACTCAACGTTGCTGTCATGGCAGCGCGCCGTGGCGGCGACACGCTTATCCGTAACCTCAACAAGCTCGACAAGGTCAAGGTCGAACTGAAGGGCCGCAACGATTTCGTCAGCGAGGTCGACCGCGCCGCGGAGCGCGCGGTCATCCAGACCATCCACAAGCACTACCCGGATCATGCGATCCTGGCGGAAGAAAGCGGCGCGCAGGGCGAGTCGGACTTCCTGTGGGTGATCGATCCGCTGGACGGCACTACGAACTACCTGCACGGGTTCCCGGTGTTCGCGGTATCGGTGGGGCTGATGCAGAACGGGCGCCTCGAGCACGGCTGCGTCTACGATCCGATGCGACAGGAACTGTTCACCGCCTCGCGCGGACGCGGCGCCGAACTCGATGGCCACAAGATCCGCGTGAGCCGCTGCAAGAGCCTCGACCGCGCGCTACTCGGCACCGGCTTCCCTTTCCGTGAGTCGAACCTCGGTGTCGACCCGTACATCAGGATGCTGACAAAGGCGATCCGCGAGACATCGGGCGTCCGCCGTCCGGGTGCCGCTGCGCTGGATCTCTGTTACGTCGCCGCGGGCCGCCTCGATGGCTTCTGGGAAACGGGCTTGAGCAAATGGGACATCGCGGCTGGCGCGCTGATAATCCGCGAAGCCGGCGGCATCATCAGTAGCCTGGACGGCGGCGAAGACTTCATGGAAAGCGGCCACGTGCTCACCGGCACGCCGAAAATCTACAGCGGGATGGCGAAACTCTTTGCGCCGGAAATCAGCCAGCTTTTTCCGAAATAGCGAAATGCCGGCGGACGTCAGTCTTCGGGCTAGGGGAGGTCGTCGATCAGCTTCGAGTCTTTCTCAGGGGGCAGCAGGTCTTTCGCACTGATGCCGAGAGACAGCGACAAAGCGCTTGCGACGTAGACCGATGAAAACGTACCGATGACGATGCCCACGATAAGCGCCGTGGAGAAAGAGCGGACTGACTCGCCGCCGAGATAGTAGAGCGCCACGAGAACCAGGAGCGTCGTGATGCCGGTGATGATGGTTCTGGACAGGGTATCGTTGATGGACCTGTTCATCGCATCCAGCGTGGTCGCGCCCCGCATGCTGATGAAATTTTCCCGGATCCGGTCGAACACCACCACGGTATCGTTCAGCGAGTAACCGATTACCGCGAGCAAACCCGCGAGTACCGTCAGGTCGAATTGCAGGCCGAAAATCGAGAAAAAGCCCAGCGTGATGATGATGTCGTGCAGCAATGCGGCGACCGCACCGGCGGAGAACTTCCACTGGAAACGGAACATGATGTAGATGAAGATCATGCACAGTGCGAAAATTACCGCGGTAGCTCCCTGTTCTCGCAGGTCCTCTCCGACCTGCGGACCCACAAACTCCACCCGGCGCAGCTGGACGCCTGGATTATCGGCAGTGAGGATGTCGCTCAGCGACTCCCGAACCGCGTTGGGATCGAGGTCAGGTTGTGGCGGCAGCCGCAGCATCACGTCCGTGGCGGCGCCGAACCGTTGTACCTGGACGTCGTCGTACCCGGATTCCGCCATCAACTGGCGTATCCGGTCGAGATCGGCTTCCTCCGGGTAACCTACCTCCAGCAAGACGCCGCCGGTGAAGTCGATACCGAACTCCATGCCGCGCATGATGAGCGACGCCAGTGACACCACGACCAGCAGAGCGGCGATCCCCAGCGCGATGGTGCGCGGGGTCCGGTTGAGGAAATCGATAGACGTGTTGTCGGGAATCAGCTTCAAGTTAGCGGCTCACGTCCGGTTAAACAGGTACGCTGGCAATCTTGCGTCCGCCGAAGACGAGGTTGACGATAGTGCGGGTACCGACGATCGCCGTGAACATGGATGTGATGACACCCAGCGACAACGTGACCGCGAAGCCCTTTACCGGCCCGGTGCCGAAGGCAAACAGAACGAGACCAGCGATCAGCGTCGTGATGTTTGCGTCCGCGATTGAAGAGAAGGCCTTGTCATAGCCAGCGTCGATGCTCGCCTGCGGTGATTTTCCCGCTGCGATCTCTTCGCGAATTCTCTCGAAAATCAGCACGTTAGCGTCAACTGCCATACCGACCGTAAGGACGATGCCGGCGATACCCGGCAAGGTCAGGGACGCCTGCAGTAGCGATAACAGCGCCGAGATAAACACGAGGTTCGCAAACAGAGCGACGTTCGCGATTACGCCGAACCACTTGTAATAAATGATCATGAACAAGACGACGACCAGGAAGCCCACCTTGACCGCCATGAAGCCGCGATCGATGTTGTCCTGCCCGAGGCTCGGACCAATCGTCCGTTCTTCCACCTTGTAGACGGGCGCCGCCAACGCACCCGCGCGAAGCAGCAACGCGAGGTCGCGCGCTTCGACCGGCGTCAGGCCGGTGATCTGGAAACGGTTCTTGAAGATGCCGCGTATCGTGGCCGTGTTGATGATCTCTTCGGTCTTGATCGTGCGGTACTGCTCTTCTCCGTTACGCGTGATCGTTTCGCGCCGGGTTTCTATGAATACCGTCGACATCGGCTTGTTCAGGTTCGCACGCGTCGTCCTCAACATGCTTTCGCCGCCCGCCGCGTCGAGGTTGATGAAGACCGCGGGTTGTCCTTCGCTGAAACCGGACTCGGCATCGACGATCTGGTCGCCGGACGCAACGATGTCCCGTTGCAGGATCTGCGCGGACTCG
>DATGQI010000147.1:0-21833 GCA_035304285.1 Woeseiaceae bacterium | reverse complement strand
GCCCCGTCCGAGCCCGGCGCCTACCGGCTGTTCGTCTACGTGTTCGACGGCAACGGCAATGCCGGCCACGCGAACATCCCGTTCCGCGTCGAGCGAATAACATAGTTATTTACGGGACACGACACTAGCGAACCGGTACGTTGTACATGAGCTGAGGCTGGGGCTCAGGCGACAGCGTGTAGTGCCACCATTCCAGCTCGTAGTTGGCGAAGCCTTGCTTTTGCATCGCACTGCGCAACAGGTCGCGGTTCCTGCGCTGTTGCGTGCTGATGCCAGGCGCATCGGTGTGCGCCAGCTCATCGAAATAGTCGTAGGACGTTCCCATGTCCAGTTCGGTGCACTGCTGGCCTTCGCAGCGTGCAAGCGTCAGGTCGACGGTCGCGCCCCGGCTGTGGCCGGAGACCGGGGCGATGTACACGCCCATCAGTTCTCCCTTGTCGATGCCGGGATAATATTCGGCTTTCTTGCGCTGATCCGCAGGGTCGTCCGCCCATTCTACGAAGTGCCGCACAGCGCGGGTGGGGCGGTAGCAATCGAAGATCTTGAGCCGGACTTGCTGTTCGCGCAGTTCCGCAGCGACACGTTGCAAAGCCTCCGCGACCGGCTTCAGCAGGTAACAGCGAGGGGCGTGGTATCCGTCGATACGCTGCCCGATGAAGTTGTTGCTGCCGGCGTAGCGGATATCGGCGATCACATCCGGCACGAGTTCCGTGATGTCTGTGAGTCCTGCTTCGGCGACCGTCTTCGCTGGAGACAACCCTGGTTCAGCGCCCGCGGTAAGAGTCACGGATACGATGCAGGAAGCGGCGAGCAGGGAGAAAAGGGAACGTACCTTACTCACAGTCACCCTCGCGGGTAAAAGAGAGGTCCTCGTAATCGAAGCTGAAATCGGCCTGCGGATCGACCTTCTCCATCCTGAGTTGAGCCTGGCCGTCGCTCGCGCTGACGAAATCCAGCCACGCTTCCGCATCCACACTGTCGTCATCCCAGTCGACGAGGTAGCGCTCGTCGACCTGCATGATCGTGCCCTCGAGTCGCGGCGACTTCGCGGCACTGAAACGTACCTTGTCACCGCGTACGCAGACCGCAACTTCGCCGAACCATGGGTCGCGCCATATGCCCGTCTGCAATCGCATTCGCTCCGGCATCACCGGCAGTCTCGATGACGTATCCGGCGCACTTTGCTCCGCCGTGACCGGCTCGTCCAGGATCTTCGCATACCACTCCACCGTCCTTGCCTGCCCGGGTGCGGTGAATTGTTTCAACAAAACTTCGTTCAGTGCGGTCCTGGCTTTGCTTCCCGGGCCGTTGATGAGAACGACGAAGCCGCTTCGCTGGTCCGGGAGCAGGGTCATCACCGAGTACATGCCCATTAGCGTGCCGGTATGCGAGACCGTCCATGTACCGTCGACGTCCGCGAGGCGGAAGCCGAACGCATAGGCGTGGATGTGCGTGTTGTTCCACTCCCGCCTGCGTTCGCCAACAGGCATCAGCGTGCGCGGAGTCCACATCGCCTGCCGCTGTTCCTCCGACAGCCACTCGAGCTGTGCCGCATCCGGCGCCAGCCAGTTGCGAGCCCAGGTGAGCATCGCATCCAGGCTGCAGCGAATGCCGCCGGCCGCGGCAGAAGTGATTGCAGGAACCAGGTCCTCGTCGGCACGGACCACGACATTCCGCCCGTCGACGCGCATGTGGGGCTGGGCGACGTTACCCACCTCGCTGCTTCGCCACTCTCCGACGCGGCAGTCGAGTCCCAGCGGCTCGAATACCTCCCGCCGCACCAGTTCCTCGTAGCTGGCGCCGCCTGCGGCAGCTGCAACCTCCCCGGCAACGACGTAGAGCAGGTTGTCGTAAGCATAGCCTGAGCGGAACCCATAGCCCGGCTTCAGGTGAGCGAGGCCTGCAATAATATCTTCGCGCGTGAAGCTGTTCGGTTCCGGCCACAGCATCAGGTCGCCGGCACCTTCCGGCAGGCCGCTGTTATGCACCAGCAGGTCCTGCACCTCGATGTTCTCGCTGACCCACGGATCGAACATCCGGAACTGCGGCAGGTGCTTTTCGACCGGATCGTTCCACCGGAGCTTGCCGGCATCGACCAGCCGTGCCAGCACGCTGGCAGTCATCGCCTTGCTGTTCGACGCGATCTTGAACAGCGTGTCTTCGTCAATCTCATCGCCGCTGCCTGCTGCAATTTCACCTGCAGTGCGCGCATAAATGACTTCGCCATTCTCTATCACCCCGACGGCGAGCCCCGGGAGGTCGTAGCGCGCTACCGCGTCATCGAAGGCCTTATTGAAACCTGCGTCGGAGCGGACAAAGGAGTCGCCGCCGCAGGCGCAGAGCAGCGCGAGCAATACAGCTGTGGAAAAAACTTTCAAAGAGACTCCCCCTGAGGTAGACAGTCGGGGGATTGTACAGCGGCCGCCGATGAGCACGATCAGAAATCTACCGTCACCTGCAACTGGGCGTAACGGGGCGACTGGAACGACGTACCCTGCAAGTAAGCAGGATTCGGGAAACCAAGCGTCGTCTCGTACCTGTCATTTACCTGCAGTTCGCGTTGCTGGTCGAAGATATTGTAGACGGCGAACTTGGCCTTAAGGTCCATATCGTTGAACGATTTCAGGTAACTCACGCTCAAGCCGAGGTTGTAGATCCACGGCAGACGACCGCCTGCGCCGCGCGGCCGCAGTTCCCATTCACGCTCGGAGTGAGCGAAGTCCGCGGTGCAGTTAGCGGTGCAGATGAAGTAACTGCGGTAGTTCTTGACGTGATACGGATTACCCACTCCGAAGGCGTTGATCGGGCCGCCGGAATGCGCCACCAGGCTGCCGCCGATCTGCCAACTGTCGTTGATGGCGTACGCGCCGCGCAGCTTGAACTGATGCCGTCGATCATTCGGCAGGTCGCCTTTACCGCCGAAGTTGACCCACGGTGTATCGAAGTTCTCGGTGCGTCCCGTATCGGAGAAATTCGTGTCCGAGTTGACGGGTCCTTCCGCGTTGCCTTCGCTGTAGGAAAGCGTGTAGGTGCCGTTGAAAGACCAGTCGTTGTCCCAGCTTCGGTCGATCACGAAATCAAGCGCCTTGTAGGTACGCTCCGGCTTGGGATAGCCGGTTTCGCCGATGTAGTTGCCGTCATCGTCGTACAGGGCCCAGCCCGCTTTCGAGGTGTCGATGGTCACGAAGGCGTCTGATTCGCCGTCGCAGTCCGTGTCGGTGAACACCGTGGTCGGTTCGCCCGGATTGGCCATGACCCAGCCGACATACCCGGTATCGCCGTTACAAAGGATGCCGTTGGACGTAAGCTCCATGTCGTCGATCGCATTGTTCAGCTCGCGATACGTCGCGCGTATGCCGTACGACCACCGGTCGGTCAGCATCGCCTGGTATCCCAGGATGATCTCATCCTGGTACACCGGGTCCATGTCGGCATCCACTTCGCCGCGCAAGTCGCCCACGCTCCCGTCGCCCTGCGAGTCGTCAACCGGGCCAATCTGCGCGCCCAATATCGGCCGCTGGTAGGTATTGCCGTCGTACTCGAAATTTTCGAGTCCCTCGAACGCGTAGAACGTGCGCACATCCGCGAACCCACCGGCCTGCTTGATGTTGATCACGTTCGCAACCGGCAGGAAGTAGCGGCCGACGTTACCGAAGATCTTGCTGCGTCCGTCTCCCTTGACGTCCCAGGCAAACCCGAGTCGCGGCGCGATCATGTCGTCGATCTTGATGTAGCTGTCACCGTCCGAGTTCTTGTTGTCGAAGGCATCGGTGCGCACCCCGAGATCGAGCACGAGGGTGTCGGTAACCTGCCAGCTGTCTTCGAGATAGAACGCAGTGGCGGTGGTTTCGAATTCACCGTCGACTTCGTTCGAGCGCGTGCGCACGTAGGCGTCTACGCCCGCCGGAACCACACCGCCGTTCGCCAGCGTAGAACCGGGTGCCGTGTCGTTGATCTCGTAGACCAGCCGTTCGGGGCCCGGGTAGAACTGCGAATGCTCGGAGGTGTTGACTTCGTGGTCGACGCCGAAGCGCAGCCGGTGGTCACCCAGCGTCCACTGGAAGTCCAGCCGGGCTTGCTCCCGGTTGTCGTCGCGCTGGGTTACCGAGGTCGTGGTCGTGCAACCAAGATCCCCCGTACCTACGTCGCGGAAGTCGCGGATACGGGTACACTCGATGTCGTTCGGGCTGTAGCCCGCGGAAGAACGGTCGTTTTCCCCGTACATCGCCCGGACCGAGAGGGCGTCGGTGAGATAACTGGTGTAGGTGGCCGACCAGTTGGTGCCGCCATTATCGAAGAATCGCGTGCTCTGGTATGCGCCACGGGTGCCGGTGTCGAAATCGAAAGCATAGATATCGGTCTCGGCAGTGTTCTCGTCGGAGAACGCGAGGAGCTCGAGCAGGTTGGCGTCGTTAATCTGCCAGTCGACCTTCGCGCCCCAGAAACCGTCGTCGGACACCTCCTCGTTGATGAGCGTGGCCGCGTTGTTCGTATTCACCGGCTCGTAACGACGGGCTTCATACATACCAAAGAAGAACAGTTTGTCCTTGACGATCGGACCACCGGCGTACAGGTTCAGGCTCTGCCGGTCGTACTCGTCGAAGCTTGCGATGTATTCGGAATTTCCGAAGAAGTGGTTGTCGCCGCCGCTCTGGAGGAAGGCGGGCTCCCACACTGCCTCTGCCCCGAACTCGAACTCATTCGTGCCCGAGCGGGTGACGGCGTTGATAACACCGCCGGTAGTGCGGCCGAACTCGACGGAGTAGCCGCCGGTCTTCACCTGGAACTGTTCGTAGAATGAATACGGCACCGAGGAGAAGCCGACCCGGTTGTAGAAGTCAGTGACATTCAGGCCGTTGATGTAAACGGCATTCTCGGCCACGGAAGAACCTCCGAACGAAATGCCGCCGAATTCGCCCCTGGTCACGCCTGCGGCCAGTTCCGCGACCGACAACAGGTCGCGATCGACCGGCAGCCGCGCAAGTTCCATCTGCGTCAGGTTGGTTGCCGACTCCGTGGAGCTGACGTCAATTACGTTCATGCTGCGCGATGCGACGACCTGGATCTCGTCGATGGTGCCCGCGTCTACCATTGTCGTCCTGCCCAGGTTGACCGCTACCGGAATACCGGTCGCGATGTCGTTACCGTCCTTGGTCGCGTCCAGTGTGTAAACGCCTACCGGAAGGAACGGAAAGCGGAAGCTGCCGTCCGCATTCGCGGTTACGGTACGGCTGAATCCGGTGCCCCGGTCACGCACGATGACCTGTGCACCGGGCTCCGTACGGCCCGCCACCGCGCCATCCTGCGACTGTGCCAGGGCGGTCGGCGACAAGGGCGCGAGGGCCATCGACAGGGGCAGCGCCATCGAGATGGATAGTGCTAGTCGTTGCAGCTTCTTTGTCTTCATGTCCCCTCCGGGAAAAGTCTTCTAATAGTTACTACCGGCCGGTACCGACGGGTTCGCCGGCATCACGAGTTGTGCGTCGAACTCATAGTCCCACTGGTCGAAATAAAGGTTGCCGCCATCCCACTCCGCTTCGCCTCGCTGCGAGTCGACGGTTTCAGAGCGAAAGTGATGCTTCGGCGGCGCGAAGTCCGTGCCGAAGTCGTCGTTGAAGGCGATGCGGTAGGCATCCAGTCCGCCCAGGTAGAACCACTCCATTTCATTCGCATCCGCGAAGCGTCCGAAGGTCACGTCCATGGGCAGCCACCCGTACGGTTCGAGGTAGAAAAGTCCCCAGTCGTGCAGGTTCCAATACTTGCCATAGTCGCCGTCCGAATAAACCATGCCAGACTGCCAGCGGGCCGGTATGCCGTTCATCCGCAGCAGGGCAATCAGGAGCAGGGTCTGTTGGCCGCAATCGGCATGCCCGGCATGCAGCGCGTAATCGCTGATATTCGTGATCGTCGAGTATTCGCGCGCGCCCGCCCAGGGGATCTCATCAACGGCGGCAAACAGTTTTTGCGCGATGCGCCACGGGTTCTCTTCTGCGCCGACGATCTGTTCCGAGAACAGCCGCAGGGACTTGTTGAAGACGATGTGCGGCGGACGCTCGGCGACGAACGGCGCGAGTGCCGGCGTGGCGGGTGCCGGCATCACCTCGTCCGGGTTTATCTCGGTGTACTGCGCGAGCACCGTCAGCTCGTAGGTGACAGAGAACTCCGTCGGCGCGTTCGCCACTGCCGGCTTCTCGAAGTAGACGGTGCGTTGCATGACGTCTTCGGGTGCAACCTCCCGGGAGGCAGGCTCGCTCCTTAGTATGCGGAAGTCTTCCTGGCGTCCGGGCAGCACGCGCGGCAGCGGTATCCAGGCGCGTACGGTTTCACCCTCGGGAACGGCATCGGCGTCCACCGACAGTGACTGAGTTACCCGGATGCGCTGCGGCAGTACGCCCGCTGTTTCCTGCGTCAGCGCGGCCTGCCGCACCTCGAAGTGATGCGCATTCAGGGTCTCCATCGGCCCGTCCTTGAGCGGCGTCTGCACCTCCCGACGAGCGCGTGCTTCGGCGCTCAGGCGAAACAGGTTGGAAGGCGAACGATTGAAATAAAGGACCCGGCCGTCGATCAGCTGGCGCTCCAGCAGGCCGTGTTCATCCCAGCGGGCGAACTCCTCGTCGGTCAGGTCCGGGATCTGGCGGCGCAGGCGCTCTTTCACGTCCTCGGCGGTAAGCGAGAAGTCGATAAGGATGCGGCGCATCCGCTCGCGCTGGAACAGGAAGGCATCCCGCCTGGTTTTGCTGACGCCGGGATCAGCCAGCGCGCCGGTAATCATGGCCTCGGCTGCCTGGAACTGGCCGGCGTCGACAGCCTCGGCAACCCTGTCGACCGGCATGGCCGGCGCCGCTGCCAGTAACTGCGAAACCAGAAGCATCGGTAAAAACGTCGCAAGAGCGCGGAGCTTTGCCGATTCCGGTGCCGAATCCACAGTGAAGGTCCCCCGACCACAAACCATGGCCACTTTTAGCATGGTTTCAAAGGGAGGGTCAATAGTTTATGCTTCTGTCATATCGGAAAAGAATCATATATTCTGCATGGGTGGAAGCGGGCGGCGGGGCAGATAGCGTGGGGTAACCGCTCCTGCAAGTGCTTATAATCCAAGTGCTTATAATCAGTGGTTTTATCGATTCGTCGTCGCTTTTTTACGGTCGATTCTTTGGAGTCGGTGTTTTGAGGGGGATAAATGATCCGGACGGTCTGGCCCTACCTGGCGCTGATGCTGCTGTGCGCCGGCCTCTTCCCCGCCCTGGAACGCCGCTATGGCTTTCGCATCTTCACGATCGCGCCCCCGATCGTCCTGACGTACCTTCTGGTAACGGCGCTTGCTGTGGCCGGGCTCTGGGAGGTCAATGCCGAGATTCGCGAAGCGCAGTCCGTCCTGATCTCGCGAGTGTTGCCGGCACTTCTGTTCCTGCTGATGATCAACTGCGACCTGCGGGCGATATTCCGCCTGGGGCCGCGCGTGCTCGCGGTATTCTTCTGTACGACGTTGAGCCTCTTCACTGCCTTTTTCCTCGTCGCGAGCATTTTCCGCGCGTGGCTGCCGGACGACGCGTGGCAACCGCTGGCGGCATTGAGCGGCAGCTGGGCCGGCGGTACCGCGAACATGATCGCCGTCAAGGAAGCTATCGGCATGCCTGATTCGCTCCTGGCCATGTCGCTTTTGACGGATGCCCTTTGCTACTCGCTGTGGGTCGCCATTCTTTTCTCCATCGCGAGGCTCGCCCCGGTGTTCAATCGCTTCACTCGCGCGCAATCGAGCGGAGACCTTGTGGTCGAGGAGCCGAAAGCAACGGGACCGACAACCCCGGACAGCGTACTGGTCTGGCTCAGCCTGGGACTGCTGGCGGCCGCTGGCTCATCCTGGCTGGCATCGTATCTGCCGACATCGAACATGATCTCGGCGACCACCTGGACCATCCTGCTTGCAACAGGCATCGGACTTATCGTGGGCCAGACGCCGCTTGCCCGGTATCCGGGAGCTGCATCAATCTCCGGCGCCATGCTGATTGCGCTGGTCGCGGTACTGGCCTCGCAAAGCAACTTTCACGGCATCGGCGAGGCGCCCCTGTACATACTGTGCGGGGTCCTCATCATCGCCATTCACGCCGGCCTGATGTCCCTGGCCGCGCGCCTGTTCCATTTCGACATGTACCTGTGCGGAATATCCTCGCTGGCGCACATCGGTGGCGTTGCGGCCGCACCGCTGCTGGCGGCCACCTACTCCCGCTCGCTGGTGCCGGTCGGGGTGCTGCTGGCGCTGCTCGGCTACGTCGTCGGCACCGGGTACGGGCTGCTGGTGGCACACGTCCTGTCGGGCGTTTACGGCGCGGAGGCAGGCTCTCCATGATGCGGTTGCAGTTGCACACGCCCATGACCGTTCTGTTGCGATTTGTCAGTTTCTGGGCGTGTCTGTGCGCATTGCCTGCAATTGCGGATACGATGCCGAAACCCGCGCACGGCGTGATCGGAGTAGAAGAAGTGCACCTGGATCCGGAATTCTGGGTATCGAGGCTCGATGACGCAGAACGCGTCGTGATGATGCGGCAGGCGATCGAGGAGCAGAACGCAAGGCTCTTTGAACTCGATTCCTCGATGCACGACCTGCGCAAACTCCCCGATACCCTGCCGCGTGACTACGTAACCGCGCTCGTCGAGGATCTTGCCGATCCTCCATCAGGCACGATGTTCGACGAGGGCGGCAAGCCGGTTTCGATGAGGACAGTCAAGGCAATCGCAAAGAATCGCAACCTCGATGACGTCCCCACCGCGCAGGCGACACGTTACGGGCTGGTCGTGCACCGCGCGGACCTGCGCACCTTCCCGACCAGCTTGCGCGTCTTTCGCTCCACCGGAAACACGGACATCGATCGCTTCCAGGAATCCGCCCTGTTCCCCGGAACGCCGGTGGTGATTGCGCACGAAAGCGGCGACGGCGAATGGTGGTTCGTGATCGCGCCGCGTTACGCGGCGTGGATCGAAAAGCAGCACGTTGCCGAAGGCACGTCGGCGGACGTGCTGGGTTATGTCGACAAGTCACCTTATCGCGTGATCACCGGCGCGACTGTCGACACTGTTTTCAATCCCGAACAACCGGCAGTTTCGGAACTGCAGCTCGACATGGGCGTGCGCGTGCCGGTGTTCGCCGAAGCACTCGATGCGCCGGTCAACGGGCAACACCCTTATAGCGCCCACGTGATCGAACTGCCGGTACGCGCGGAGGAGGGTGAGTTGCGCCTGCTGCCCGCGCTACTGCAGAAGAATTCCGACACCGCCGCTGACTACCTCCCGATGACCCGCGCCAACATCATTCGCCAGGGCTTCAAGTTCCTGGGCGAACGCTATGGTTGGGGCCACTCCTACAACGGGCGTGATTGCTCCGGCTTCGTCTCGGAGGTCTACCAGAGCATGGGTGCGCTGATGCCGCGAAACACGTCTGCTCAAAGCGTAAGTCCTGCGTTGCAGGCGCGTCTGTTCAACGCCGATGACGGGCAGAAGGCGCGCATCGACGCGGTCCGCGCACTCGACGTCGGCGACCTCGTTTTTATTCCAGGTCACGTGATGATGGTGATCGGCAATATCGACGGGGAGCCATACGTCATACATGACACGACCGGCATCAGCTATCGCTCGGATGGAGGCGAAATGGCGCGCGTGAGCCTGAATGCAGTTTCCGTTACTCCCCTCCTGCCCTTGCGCGTCAACGAAACCGAAACCTATGTCGACCGCATGACCAGCATCGTCAAAATCGTTCCCGACACTTCCAAGGAAGCTTCGCCTTCTCTATGAAAATTTCCGACATCAAGTTCGGTACCCTGAGGGTGCCGCTAAAAACACCGTTCAAGACCGCGCTCAGAACCGTCGACAAGATCGAGGACATCGTGGTC
The DNA here is from genome assembly GCA_035304285.1 of Woeseiaceae bacterium. Classification (GTDB taxonomy): domain Bacteria; phylum Pseudomonadota; class Gammaproteobacteria; order Steroidobacterales; family Woeseiaceae; genus IDS-8. The sequence continues at coordinate 11,949 of DATGQI010000147.1, read as the reverse complement.
ATGATCAGCACGGACTGCGGTCACGTCGGTTACGGCGAAGCGCCCGCGACGGCGGTCATCACCGGCGACACGCATGGGTCTATCGTTGAGGCGATCCGGCACTACATCTGGCCACGCGTCAAGGGTCACGACGTCGCGAACCTGAACCACCTGACGCAACTCATCCAGGGCGCCATGGAGAAGAACTCGAGCGCCAAGGCGGCCGTCGAGATCGCCATCTACGACCTCTGGGGCCAGTTGTACGAGGCCCCGCTGTACCGACTCCTCGGCGGCGGCGACCCACTCATCACGACCGACATTACGATCAGCGTCGACTACATCGACAAGATGGTTGCCGATTCGATTGCGGCGGTGGAGCGTGGTTTCGAGTCACTGAAAATCAAGGTCGGCAAGGACATCGGCGTCGACATCGAACGGGTAAAGGCAGTGCATGCCGCGGTGGAGGGCAGGGCGTTGCTGCGGCTCGATGCCAACCAGGGGTGGACGGCGAAGCAGGCGGTATACGCGCTGCAGACGCTGGAGGATGCGGGGGTCCGCCTGGAACTGGTCGAGCAACCGGTCAAGGCGCAGGACCTGAACGGCATGAAGTACGTCACCGAACGCGTGCACACCCCGATCATGGCCGACGAGAGCGTCTTCGGCCCGACCGAGGTGGTCGAACTGATCCGCATGCGCGCGGCGGACATCATCAATATCAAGCTCATGAAGACCGGCGGCATCTCCAACGCGATCCGGATTGCCGACATCGCGGCGATGTACGGAGTCGAATGCATGATAGGCTGCATGCTGGAGACAGGCATCAGTGTCGCCGCCGCGGTCCATGTCGCGGTCGCTAAATCTGACGCGATAACAAAAATAGACCTGGATGGGCCGTCCCTTTGCACCTTCAACCCGATAGACGGCGGAGTGATCTTCAACGACTCGGAGATCAGCGTTACCGACGCTGCGGGCCTGGGTATCAAGGAGATCCGCGGGCTTGAACCCATAAACTGATAATGAACGCCCCACTGCTGATGACGGACGATGTCACCGTTGCTCAAGATCCGCGCTGAACGGGACCAGATGTCGGCGATAGAACGCCGCATCGCGGATTACATCCTGGATGAGCCGCACCTCCTGCGTGACTACTCCTCGCAGCAGCTCGCGAACGCACTGAAGATAAGCCAGTCGAGCGTCGTCAAGTTCAGCCAGAAACTCGGCTTCAAGGGTTACCCCGACCTCAAGTACTCGATCGGCGAGTCGCTGGCGCGTGGTGACGGCGGCGACCGCGAGAGCAGCGCCGACCAGCGGCCGGAAGACCCGCACTCGGCTCTGGCCGAGAGCCTGTGGTTCAGCAAGACGCAGGCCGAGCAGGAAACGCGGCTGATCAACCCTCCAAAGAAGGTCGACGCGATTGCCGATGCGATCGGCGAGGCCGGCAAGGTCTTCATCATCGGCCTCGGGGAAGACGGCATTCCTGCGCGCTGGTTCGCGATGCACCTGTCGTTGCTCGACATCCTGACCGTGCACCATTTCGACCCGGTGCTGATGGCTGCGAGCATCGCCACGGCGGCAAGCGGGGATGTGCTGCTGGTGTTCTCGGAACACGGCCAGCAGCCCGCGCTATGCCAGATCGGCCGCCAGTTTCGCGAGCGTCACGGTAAGGTCATATCGGTGACCCGCCACACCGCCAACCCGCTGCGCGCGCAATCGGACCAGACGCTGCTGGTCTCCGCGCACGATGAGCGGGAACACATCCAGCCGCTCCTGTACCAGTCTGCGCTGCGCCATCTCCTCGACATGCTGTTCGTCATCCTGACCGAGAACGGCGACGGCCGCCTGGATCGCTACGCCGCCAACCTGGAACGCATCCAGAACCTTCTCGAACCCTGAGCGTTTCGAACAGACCGCTGTAGGAGCCCGCCACCTGCGGGCGACATTCGTCACGATGCTGCACAGGTGTTGTCGCCCGTGGGACGGGCTCCTACAGCGGCCTATTCCGAGGGTCGCGAATCCGACTGGGCGTAGCGCAGTGCGGCGCGGGCGAGGAGGCGCGTGGAATCGAGGGTGGGAAGGTACGAATTCTCGTCATCTATGATGAGGGGGATCTCGGTGCACCCGAGCACCACCGCGTCGCAGTCCTGGCTTTTGAGCCCGTAGATCGCTTCCTTGAAGAACACGATGCTGCGGGGCGTGAATACTCCGTGCACCAGCTCGTCCATGATGATGCGGTTGATCTCTTCCCGCTCGTGCTTATCCGGACGCACCCAGGAAATTCCGTGTGCCGCCAGCTTCTCCGGATAGATATCGCTCTCCACCAGCCAGCGCGTGCCAGTGAGCCCGAGGCGGCGGAAACCGCGAGCGGCAGCTTCGGTGGCAACGACTTCGGCAATGTGCAGCCAGGGAAGCGGCGAGCGGGATTCAAGCAGCGGCAGTGCCTGGTGGACCGTGTTATCCGGGCAGATCAGGAAATCGGCGCCGGTCGCCGCGAGCTTTTCGGCGGAGGAAAGCATCAGCTCTGCCACTCCGTCCCAGTCGCCGCGGTAAATGCAGGCCATGTAGTCCCCGAGGGCGTGCGAGTGTAGCGACAGCTCGGGATGGTCGTGGTTACCGAGAAGCGCCGCCCCTTCGATACAGATCGTGCGATAGCAAAGCGCCGCCCCTTCGGCAGAACAGGCAACGATTCCAATGTGACGGCGCATCCGTCGATTCTACAGGCCGCAAGCTCTTCAGAAAGCTTCGCCCGCATTCGTGGCCAGCGCGCAGGTGGCCATTCTCATCTCTTTCACCCGCGGCGGCTGCCGCGATCCCGACATCCGGCGTACCTGCAGAACTCCCCCTGCCTCGGCACACATCTCTTTTCGCAACTCGAACTCCTCCGTCGCCTCTATTCTTGAACTGGCGCGGCGGTAGTCGCTGTCTGCGCGTTCCCTTGTGTCGGGAACTTCAGATGCGCATCCCCAAAGCATCGGGAAGATCGGCAGGACCAGTAAAGCAATCGCTTTCAAGGCCTGTCTCCCCGTCGTTATAACTTTTTCTTATAAAGGAACTGTAGCAGATGCCAGCCCTGGCGGGCGGAATTTGGATCGGTGTCACGTCGGGCACGCTCACACAGCCGCATCGCACATATCGGCTGCACGATCTGGCCCGGATTTTGCAGATCCTTCCCCGACAGCACCCGCAGCTCAGTGGCCTCGTGCCGCCGGGTCGCGGGTTTTGCAAAATCTGCAAACCTGGAGGGAGAAGGACGCATGAAGGAGACCGTCAACGCACCTGCGCGGTCCGGGACGTCCGCCGCAGACCGGTTCTTTTTCGCTGCGTTCATCGTTGCCGTCGCAGCGCTGCTGTTCATCGGCGGCTCATTGGCGACGGCGGTCGGCGTCGCGCCCGGTCCGCAGATCACGCGCGCCTACGAGGGCGGCAAGGCCTATTACGCCAAGCTGTTCCACCACGACAATGTGTTTGCTTCCGACCTCTGGCATCCCGCCCGGACGGAGCTGCAGGGCGTATCGATCAACGATGAGCGCGCCCACAGCGGCGTGACTCTCTATACCTCGGGGCACGAACCGGCGGCGTACCTGATATCGATGGAAGGCGAGTTGCTGCACAAGTGGCACCGCCCGTTCAGTCGAGTGTGGAACGACAGCGCAGCAGTGAAGGAGCCGCAACCCGACAGCCACGTGTACATGCGCAAGGCGATTCCCGACACGGATGGCAACCTGCTGGTGGTGTACGAAGGCGCGGGAGACACGCCGTACGGTTACGGCATGGTGAAGCTGGACAAGAATTCCAACGTGGTATGGAGCTACCTGCAGCCCACCCACCACGACTTCGACGTGGCTCCCGACGGCCGGATATTCGTCCTGACTCACGAGATCATCGACGAGCCTGCGCCGGAACTCCGGCATCTTCGCACACCGCGCCTCGATGATTTCCTGGTCATACTCTCGCCGGCGGGAGAGGAGCTGGAAAGGATCCCGTTGCTGAACGCAGTCGAAGCTTCGGACTACCGGCAGCTGTTGTGGGAGATTTCCTCCTTCGCGCTCGCCGATCCCCTGCACACGAACAGCGTGCACGTCATCACCGAGGACGACGCCCGACACTTTACCTTCGGCAGCCCGGGGCAGTTGCTCGTCTCCTTTCGCGAACCAAGCGCAATCGGAGTCGTGGACCCGAACGAGCAGAAACTGGTGTGGGCTGCGAAAGGCTACTGGACCGGCCAGCACGATCCGCACATCCTGGAAAACGGCAACATCCTGCTGTTCGACAACCGCGGCAACTTCCGCAAACCGGAAGGACGATCGCGGGTCATAGAGTTCGATCCGCAGACGATGCAGCTCGTCTGGCAATACGCGGGAACGGCGGAGTCACCGCTCGACAGCGATATCCGTTCCTACAGCCAGCGGCTGCGGAACGGCAACACCCTGATCACGGAGTCGAACGGCGGCCGCATACTCGAGGTCACCACCGAGGGTGAAATCGTATGGGAGTTCACGAATCCCGTCCGCGGCGGCCCCGGGAACGACCGGATTCCGATTATCTGCAAGGCGCTGCGGCTGGACGCGTATATCGCGGCTGCCTTTCTCCAGGCCTCACTCGAAACCTGATGGTGGCTCATGAACAGATCACTTAACCTCGTCCTTATCATCAGCAGTATTGCGTGCGCGACGTTGCTGCTACCGCATACCGCTGACGCTTATGTCGGCCCCGGCGCGGGCTTAAGCCTGCTGGGCGCGCTCTGGGCACTGATCGTCGCGATCGCCGCCGCGCTCGCATTCATCATTGCCTGGCCGATAAGGCGCATGCGTCGTCGCAAGCGCGAAGAACGGGAGCTTGCGGCAGCGAAGGAGCGCGGCGACGACAGTGCGAAGCCGTCCACCGATACTTCGCCATCCACTGACACCGGAGAAAGCCGGCCCACGGCCACGCCTGCACAGGAAGCCACCGAACCGCGCCACCCATGACGCTTGGCCTGTTCGACCTGCCCGCGCCGCTGCTCGAGTGGGCTGACCAACGGATCACCAGCGTCATCCCGGCTCCCCTTTCCATCGCACTGTGGGCGGTAATTGGCGGTGTCGTTTGCCTGGAGTTGTACCGCGTGATCTCTCCGCAGGAGCGAATCACACGTATCAAAAGGGATGCCAGGACGGCGCAGGAGGAACTCGCGGCCTACGACGGAGAGATGGAAGGAGCGTGGCCGCTGATGAAGTCGATGCTGGGACTCTCCCTGAAGCGGGTCGGTATCGTGATACCGGCGACGCTTCTGGCTGCTTACCCGGTGATCGCGCTGCTCGTGTGGATGAGCAGCGCCTATGGCCATGTCTTCCCGGCACACGACGAGCTGGTGAAAGTCGACGTGGCGCCCCCCTTAACTGGCCAGTTGCTGAATTCCGGGAACGGAGTGCGACATATCGAGGCATCAGGACCCGGTGGGGACGTGTTGCTCGACGTCCCGCTGGCTGCGCCGGTGCCCATCGTTCACAAGCGCCAGTGGTGGAACTGGCTGATGGAAAATCCTGCCGGCTACCTGCCGGACGATGCGCCGGTTGATGAGATCCGCGTCGGCCTGCCCAGGCGAGAGCTTGTCTCCATGGGACCATCGTGGATGCGCGGCTGGGAAGCGATATTCCTGCCGGTGCTCTTCGTAGCCGCGCTCGGCTACAAGACGGCAAGGCACATCGACTGATGGTGGCGACTGCAGGAACGCCTGAACTGTCGGTGCCACGGTGGACGGATTTCCTGAGCGGGCTGCAGGAGCGGCATGCACGAATGTGGATAGGCCTCGGCAACTTTGAGACCCGCATTCTCTCGGAGCGCCTGGACAAAGTGCCGATCGTGAAGCCGGTGTACATCGCGGGCCTTGCGCGCTCCGGGACGACGATTCTCCTGGAACTGCTGGCACGGCATCCCGACGTCACCAGTCATCGCTACCGCGATTTCCCGCCGGTGCTGACGCCATGGTTCTGGAACTGGTTCATCGATCGCGCGGGCAACGGCGACGAGGCGGCGAGCGAACGAGCGCACGGTGACGGGATCGATGTCACTCCTGAAAGTCCCGAAGCATTCGAGGAAGTAATCTGGATGGCGTTCTTTTCCAGTCTGCATGACCCGGAGGTGAGCGCAGTATTGAACGACGAGACGACAAACGAGGAGTTCGCGAACTTCTACAAGGACCACATCCGCAAGTTGCTGTTGCTTCGCGGTGGCCGCAGATACTTGTCCAAGGCCAATTATAATTTGACGCGCCTGCGCTATCTTCTCAGGCTGTTCCCTGACGCAAGGTTCCTGCTGCCGGTTCGTGATCCTGTGTGGCACGTCACCTCGTTGATGCGCCAGCACCAGCGGTTTTGCATCGAGCACGAGCGCGACGACCGGTTGAAGCGTCACATGAGCCGCAGTGGTCACTTCGAGTTCGGCCTCGACCGCCGCCCCATCAACAGTGGCGATGCGGAGACGACCAGGAAGGTTCTTAGTCTCTGGTCGGAGGGGCGCGAGGTTGAAGGATGGGCGGTGTACTGGGCGGACCTTTACGGCCACGTCGCCGCATCTCTCGAGAATGGTGAGGCGTTGCGGAGGGCGACGCGGGTAGTCGACTATGACAGGTTGTGCAATGAGCCTGCGCAAACGATGGAGTTGGTGCTCGAGCACTGCGAACTGGAGAACGGGGGGGTAAATCTTCCAGCCGAGGCGGCCCGCACGATCCGCCCGCCGACTTCTTACAAGCCCGCCTTCACCGACGAGGAACTCGACTTCATAAAGACCACCACCGCACCGATCAAGCAACGCCTCGACCAACTATAGCCGGCCAGTACGGAAACGAGCGCTGTAGGAGCCCGTCTCACGGGCGACCTTTCGTCCGGATTTTCGCTGCCCTTTGTCGCCCGTAGGACGGGCTCCTACAGCGTGCTGTCCTGACGTGAGAGCAACCCCCGACGCGCAAGGTTCTGCATCAGGTCGGCCATGCCGAAATCCCACGGTGGCGCCTGCTCGCAGGTGGTCACGCGGTTCTCCAGCACCCCCAGCCGCTCCGTCGCGACACGCACCCGATCCCGTGGCTTGTGCGTGAAGCCTGAGCCGGGCGCGTCCCGATCGACGATTGGCGCGAACATCGTGCCGAGAAACAGCGCGAAGCCATCCGGATACTGGTGATCCGCGCCGAACGTCTGTGCAACGAGCTCCTCCGGGTCGCGGCTGATCTCGGACATCGAACTCGTTCCTTCGAGCCTGAACCCGTCTTCACCCTCAATTTCCAGCCGCACCACCGCCTGCCGCACGTCATCGAGGCCGAAGTTCGCGTCGAACAGGCGGATGAAGGGACCGATGGCGCAGGACGCGTTGTTGTCTTTCGCCTTCCCGAGCAGCAGCGCGCTGCGCCCCTCGATGTCGCGCAGGTTGACGTCGTTGCCGAGCGTCGCGCCGAGTATCCGGCCGGCGCCATCGCAGGCGAGAACGATTTCCGGTTCCGGGTTGTTCCACGCGGAGTCGGTGCGAACCCCGATCCAGTCTCCCCACCCGACGGACGACAGCACAGGCGCCTTGGTGAAGACTTCCGCATCCTTGCCGATGGCGACTTCGAGATACTGAGACCACAAGCCATCGCTGATCAGCGCGGCCTTCAGCTCCTGCGCCGCTTCTGAGCCGGGTCTGGCGGTGCGGATATCAGCACCAATCCGTTCGCGAAGGTTCGCGCGAATGTCCTCGGCCAGCGCTGCATCGCCACGGGCGCGCTCCTCGATAACCCTCTCGATGGCGGAGGTAGCGAAGGTCACACCGCAAGCCTTGATGCATTGCAGGTCAAAAGGCGATAACAGGCGCAGCGACGAGCCGTCGACGAACGCAGGCCTCACGGCCAGCTCGGTGAGAGGGCCGAGATCATCGCCTTCCGGCAAATCGCCATCCCACGACGACAGTAGCTGCGACATGGTGGGATAGCTCCTGCTGACATCGCGCACCCGGCCTTCGCATACGCAGATGATCGCAGGTCCGGCGGATGTCTGGAGGCGCCCGGCCAGGGTCGCATTCTGCCAGTCGGCGGGAAGGGAACGTACGAGGGCGCCGGTCTTCACGAAGCAATCGCCGGTGCTTGCCGCGGGCCGGGCATCAGGTCAACGCGGCGATCATTTCTTCGGCGGTGGCGCCACGGAATCCCGCTTCACCAGCACATGCGGGACAACCTGGTCGACGACCACGCGGGTGTCGCCGTCCTTGCGGCGGATGCTCCGCAGCAGCAGGTCGATGGCGGACTCGGCCATGTCGGCGATGGGCTGGTGGATCGTCGTCAGTTCCGGCCACAGGGTCATGCCGATCGGCGTGTCGTCGAAGCCGACCACGGACAGGTCGCGCGGCACGTCGAGACCGCGACGGTGCGCTACCGATATCGCGGCCGCCGCCATGTCGTCATTGCTGGCGAAGATGGCGGTCGGCGTATGCTTCAGGGAGAGCAGCTTCTTCGTCGCATCCAGTCCGGAGCGGTAGGTGAAGTAGCCCTGCTGCACGAGTGAAGAATCTGTAGCGATACCGGCCTCCTGTAGTGCCGCCTGGTAGCCCTCGAATCGCCGCGAACTCGCGGTCTGGTTCGGATGGCCCTTTATATAGCCGATGCGTGAATGGCCGAGGCCAATCAGGTACTCGGTCATTTCCTTGCTGGCGCGGAAGTCATCGATGCGCACGCAGGAAATCTCCGAATGAAAACGCGCGGAGGCGACAGCGACCACCGGGATGTTTGCGGCGTTCAACTCGGAAACGATGGCCTTCGATTCGCATAACGGCGGCGGCAGGATCACTCCGGCGACGACGGTGGCGAGCTTGCGTGCGGCCGCTCGCTGCGCCGCCGCGTTGGTGTAGTCCCAGGTATCCAGCACGAGCTGCGCGGCTGTACGGCTGACGCCGGCGAGCGCGCCGACGAGCAGTTCGCTAAGGTAAGCGGCGCTGGGGTTCGTGTAGATAAGCGCGATGCGAGCGCCCTGTGCCGCTGCGAGCGAACGGGCGGCGGGGTTGGGCGTGTAATTGAGGTCGCGTACCGCATGCATGACCCGCTCGCGGGTCGCCTCCCGCACGTTCACATTGCCGTTGATTACACGCGACACCGTCATCGGGGACACACCCGCCTTGTGGGCGACCTCGTGGATCGTTACCGCGTCGCCGCCCCTCCGCCGAACTGGTTTTTTCTTCACGTGCCTGCGCTTCGCCTCTTTGGACGCGCGGCGATTCTAGCACCGCACATGTTGACTGTAGTTGCCGCTCGCTCGTGGTGCGGGTACCGGGGCTATGGTACCGTTACCATTATAGACCCACAGGACGCCGGGAGTGTGCGCGGCATGAGTATTTTTGCGCACAAAGCACAGGCGGTACGAATGTTACGGGAGTAAGTATGCGGGCAGGTCGGTTGTCGGTATTTGCTGCAATAATTGGTCTGCTCTCAGGTGCCTCGCACCCGGCCGTCGCGGAAGACGGTTACGACCTCTGGCTTCGCTACCACGAGGTCGATGCGCCCTCCTGGCTTCAGTCATACCGCTCCGCCGTGACCTACCTGGTGAGCGAAGGCGGTAGCCCGACGCTGGATGTTGCCCGCGCCGAACTCGAGCAGGGTCTCTCAGGCCTGCTGGCTGGAGTGGTGCCTGTAAGGGATACAGTTGCCAAGGCCGGTGCGCTTGTCATCGGCACCCCGCAGGCATCGCCGCTGTTGGCGGGCATGCAGCTCGATCTGTCCGGGCTCGGGGCCGAGGGTTATTTGATCCGACGCGTGAAGGTCGACGGGCAGCCGGCCACGATCATTGCGGCGAACGAGGATAGCGGCGTTCTCTACGGCGCTTTTCACTTCCTGCGTCTCCTGCAGACACGGCAGCCGCTCGAAAACCTCGACATCCAGGAAGCGCCTTCGCTTCGGCACCGGATGCTCAACCACTGGGACAATCTCGACCGGCACGTCGAGCGCGGCTACGCCGGCCAGTCGATATGGGACTGGCACAAGCTGCCGGACTGGGTCGACCCGCGCTATATCGATTATGCAAGGGCGAATGCGTCCCTCGGCATCAACGCGACCTCGCTCACCAACGTCAACGCCAATGCAATCACCCTGACGCCGATGTACCTTGAAAAGGCGGCGGCCCTCGCGAACGTGTTCCGGCCGTACAACATTCGCGTTTTCCTTACCGCGCGTTTCAGCGCGCCAATGGAAATCGGTGAGCTCGACACTGCCGATCCTCTCGATGCCGATGTGCGGCGCTGGTGGATGGACAAGGCCGAAGAGATCTACAGTCTCATCCCCGACTTCGGTGGTTTCCTCGTCAAGGCCAACTCGGAAGGCCAGCCGGGCCCGCAGGACTACGGGCGATCGCACGCGGAGGGAGCGAATCTCCTGGCTGACGCGGTCTCGCCCCACGGCGGCATGGTGATCTGGCGAGCCTTCGTCTATTCGGACGAGGAGCCGGACGACCGTGCGAAGCAGGCCTATACCGAATTCGTGCCCTTGGATGGCGAGTTTCGCGACAACGTGATGGTGCAGGTAAAAAATGGCGCCATCGACTTCCAGCCGCGCGAGCCTTTTCACCCGCTGTTCGGTGCCACGCCGGAAACCCCGCTGATGATGGAGTTCCAGATCACGAAGGAGTATCTCGGCTTCGCGACGCACCTCGCGTATCTCGCGCCGCTCTTTGAGGAGACGCTCGAGGCGCGGATAACGGGCGAGCCGAAAGGACCTACGGTCGCGGATGTGATCGACGGGTCATTGCACGGTTACGCGGACACGGGGATGGCGGGTGTTGCGAACATCGGCACCGATCGCAACTGGAGCGGCTCGCACTTCGACCAGGCAAACTGGTACGCCTTCGGCCGGCTCGCATGGGATCCGCAGCTCGACTCCGGGAGAATCGCCGACGAATGGCTGCGCATGACGTTCTCCAACGACGAGAACTTCCTCGAGCAGGCGACCGGCATGATGATGAGTTCTCGCGAAGCGGTGGTCGATTACATGACACCGCTCGGCCTGCACCATCTCATGGCCCGAGGTCACCACTACGGCCCGGGCCCCTGGGTAGAAGGCGGCCCGCGCGCCGACTGGACCTCGGTCTACTATCATCGCGCCACCCCGCAAGGCGTCGGCTTTGACCGCACGGAGACAGGCAGCAACGCGGTATCGCAGTACGCGCCGAAGGTAGCCGAAGTGTTTGCCGACCGCGAGCGGATACCGGAAGAGCTGCTACTGTGGTTCCATCACCTGCCGTGGGACTACCGCACGTCATCGGGACGAGAGCTGTGGGATGAACTCGTGCACCGGTATACCCGCGGTGTGGAAGCGGTTGGGGAGATGCGGAAGACCTGGGAAGGTCTCGCCCCGTATGTCGATGCCGAGCGCCACAGGCAGACCGCCGATTTCCTCGCCATCCAGGAAAAGGAGGCGAAATGGTGGCGCGACGCCAGCATCGCCTACTTCCAGACCTTTTCCAGGCGTCCTGTTCCCGAAGGCTACGAACCGCCGGAGCATACGCTCGAGTACTACCAGTCCCTGTCCTTTCCCTATGCCCCCGGAAACTGAACGGTGAGCCAGGAAAAGCACGCTGGAGCCCGCCCTGCGGGCGACCAACCGTTACAGTCGCCCGCGGGGCGGGCCCCTACAGCGCTTCTACCACGGAAAAACGCATGACTGACTCATCAGGCAAACTCCCGACCCCCGAAGGATCCGCCCGCGATCGCGAAATCATCGCCGCCCGCGTCATCGTCACCTGCCCCGGGCGAAACTTTGTCACGCTGAAAATCGAAACGCGCTCCGGTGTGACCGGTCTTGGCGATGCCACGCTGAACGGCCGCGAACTCGCGGTTGCCGCCTACCTCGAGCAGCACGTCGTGCCGAACCTTATCGGCCGCGACGCGGGCCGCATCGAGGATACGTGGCAGTTCCTCTACCGCGGCGCGTACTGGAGGCGCGGCCCGGTAACGATGTCGGCGATCGCCGCGGTCGACGTCGCGTTGTGG
>DATGQI010000146.1:0-2260 GCA_035304285.1 Woeseiaceae bacterium | reverse complement strand
ATCAAGCCATTCCAGGAAGAATACATTCCGCAGGAAGCACGGACCGTCATCTCCGCGATGTTCGTTGCCGTCCTGCTCGTACTGCTCATCGCCTGCGCCAACGTCGCTAACCTGATCCTCGCCCGCACCGCGGCGCGCCAGAACGACATCGCATTGCGATTTGCGCTCGGCGCCAGCCGCTGGCGAATCCTCGTGCACGTCCTGACCGAGAGCGTGGTACTTGCGGCCGCAGGCGCACTGCTTGCGTGGTTTCTCGGGAAGACGGGTGTCGACCTCACCCAGCGAGCTTTCGTGGCGGCCGATATCGTCGAGCCGTTCTGGGTGCAGTTCGACTTCGACCTGAGAGTACTTGTTTTTGCCGCGATCGCAGCCGTCATGGCCGGAGTCATTGCGGGTCTCGTTCCCGCCTTGCGTGCCACGCGGGTGGACGTCAATGAGTATCTGAAGGAAGGTTCCAAAGGCAGCGGCAGCTCGGCATCGAGACTGAGTCGCACGCTGGTGGCCGCCGAGATCGCACTGTCCTGCATCCTGCTGGTGAGTTCGGTCCTGATGATCAGGAGCGTCGTGAACTCGAACGCGCGTCCGCTTGGCATCGAGAACACCAATCTCCTTACCGGCCGGATCGGGATTCCCGAGGCAAAGTATCCGGACGGTGAGTCCCAGTTCCGCTTCTTTGAACAACTGGCGGAGCGGCTGCAGGCCCAACCGGATGTCGCAGGCGCGACGGTTGCCTACTCCTATCCCGGCACCAGCGGATGGACGATGTTCTATCGCACGCGCGCCATGGAGCTGCCCGACGACAGCCCCGCGCCGGTAACCAATTACGCCGGTGTCATGAACAACTATGCCGATGTTCTCGGCATACGGCTTCTTCGCGGACGCTGGTTCGACAGTCGCGATCGCGCCGGCAGCACCCCGGTTGCGGTCATCGACACAGAGCTTGCGGAGGCAGCGTTCGGCGAGGAGGACCCGATCGGTCAGCAGATCATGATCGGCGATCCATACAGCGAGGATGCTGCCTGGAGAACCATCGTCGGCGTCGCTGCCAACGTATCGCTCGATCAGATCGATGATCCTGACCGGCCTTCGGCCTTTGCTCCGCTGGCCCAGGTTCCGCAGCGGTTCCTGACCGTGGCGGTGCACACGCGCGGCGAACCTCTGGCGTTTGCACAGACTCTGAGAGAAGCGGTGCGAAGCATCGATGCCGATATTCCCGTTTACTGGGTCCGCACACTGGAGAACGCGATCTGGGCCGGCAACTTCACCTCCAGGATCGTGTCCGCGTTGTTCGGCGTCTTCGCGTTCATTGCCGTCGTGCTGTCTGCCGCGGGAATCTACAGCGTGCTTGCTTACTCCGTCAGCCAGCGCACCCGCGAGATCGGTGTGCGCCGCGCAATGGGGGCGCTCGACGGCCGCATCCTCAACATGGTTCTTGGACAAGGAGCGCTGCAACTCGCAGTCGGGCTCGGCGCAGGCCTCCTGTGCGCCATCGGCTTCGCCCGCTTCCTCTCCAGCATGCTGCGCGGCGTGTCGCCGTTCGACCCGCCGACCCTGCTCGGGGTGGCGCTGATCCTGTGCATGGTGTCGCTCGTCGCATCGTTGCTGCCGGCGCTGCGCGCCATGCGGGTGACTCCCATGGAGGCACTGCGCCACGAATGAGTACGACGCTATGACACCGGTACTGTCGGACTTTTGCCTGAAGGAACTACACCTGCGTTACGTGCGATGGCGGTAAACCCGATCGAGGCTCTCAGGTATGAATAGAAGGAATGGCTGCATTCGTATCGCGCATGCGAACGGCTCGACAACCGACCCTGTCGGCAATGGGAGTGTGAGATGAATAACTTCAAGGGAGCCGTGCGGCAGCTGACGCAACGGCCGGGACTGACCGCGATCATCGTGCTGACCCTCGCGCTCGGCGTGGGCGCGAACGCGGCGATGTTCTCGCTGTTCCACCAGATGTTACTGAAACCGTTGCAGGTGCCCGAGGCGGAAAGCCTCGTGAACCTGAGCTCGCCCGGGCCGAAAAGGGGTTCCGTATCCAACAATGAGGCCGGCGATTCCGACCAGGTGTTCAGTTACCCGATGTTGCGCGATCTCGAGCGAGAACAAACCGTGTTTACCGGGATCGCGGCGCATCGCGCGTTCGGCGCGAGTATTGCTGCCCCGGGGACTGAGGCGGTTTCCGGCGAAGGGACGTCGGTGAATGGCGCCTATTTCCAGGTGTTGCAACTTGCCCCCGCTCTCGGTCGCCTGATCG